>JBDRUR010000007.1:0-36440 GCA_039801485.1 Caldifarciminota bacterium | reverse complement strand
TAATTAGTATAAATTCTGATAAATATTTCGCTTTGCCGTATCGGGCAATAAGTTCAGTTTTAACTGCTGGGTTTGTCGTGGATTAAAATTGGGCAATTCACTAAACAAATCAACCTGATTATCAAAGTTGGTATCAACCACTGCCAAGACCTGGTAAACCAAACTATCAAGCCGAATCGAAAACTTGCCATTCTTATCCGAAAGCGTAAATGCTTTACTGGTTGGATTAGAAAAGATTACAACACCATCAACATATGGTTGCTGATTATACGATAAATCGCCAGATACCAAAATCGGTGCCAAACTGGAATCAACAGTAAAAAAAGTATAGCCATAATTTTTAATTCGATTATTTTCCAAATCTTTTAAGGTTGGCAAAAGTGCAAAATAGACTGTGGCATTTTGCGCCAATGTCTCGCGATAGCCAAAACTCAGTGTCTGCCAATCAGTGCTCCACTGCCAGCGCACAAAACTGGTATCAAGAGGTGTTGTCAAGAATTTAACGGTTGATGCAGTATCCATCGGCTCAGAAAAACCAAACTCAATTAAAATATTCCTGGTAACATTTGTTGCGCCTAAATTCGGACGAATACTGGTAATCCTTGGTGGTATGGTGTCTGTTGCTGAACTCGCCATAAACTTTTTATTAATCCGAGCAACATTGCCAAAGCGGTCTTCAAATAATCCAGTAATGTAATAAACAACCGGTTTGGTCTTTTCAGTAAAAAGTGATACCGTATTTTGACGCTGACTGATATTTCTAACCTTCAAAGTCTCCTGGTCAATTGAGACAATTTTTAGATTTTCACTATTTAACCTACTGATATTAATCTCTTCATCAAAAGTCAAATCTACTCGGATACGATTAACTGGTTTAATTTCCAATAAATGGGGTGAAAATCTATCCGGACTTGGTGGCAACCCCTTTTTGGCACAAGCCAACATTAACAGCGTGAAAAAAAGCACATAACCAATCTCTTTAATTGTTAACTTTGATGTCTTCACTGACGACATTATAATCCGAAGCCTACCGAAAATCAAGTAATGTAGATTTATGGTGACTGATACAATTAATGTCATTCGTTTTTGCCAAATACACCCAGCAATCTCGCTCTTCTTCTATCACTATGCGTACCTTAAAGGCGCGTGGCAATCCTGCTCTACTTCTCTCATTGCGAAAATTACAAATGCAACCACTGGCAATCCTACACGACTTTTGTCATTGCGAGCAGCGTAGCGACGAAGCAATCTTAAAACGCACAAGGATAAACCAACCAGGGAAAATGAGATTGTTTAACCTTCGGTTCGCAATGACATATCGAGAGAGTATGCTGTCGTAAACACTAACTATGTTTCGCGTCACCCAAAGACAAATATGGTTCTATCATGAAGGAATGAAGTGTCTGTGGCAATCTCATTTTTACAGTTTTTGCCATACCTAAAAATTATACTGTCAATATAATAAAAAAATGAGCAAAAATTTTCTCTATCTTATTAATAACCAATAACTAACAACTAAAAACCATCAAAGGTAGGGTACTGTCCCCCCAATGGGGTTTTTAGGAGGTTTTGTCGTAACTTTTTAACTCTGGTTAACAGGATCTTTTGCTATGAGTTTTCTGATAAGATTGAGCATATCTTTCGTCACCAAAATCAGCGGTAGTAACTGGAATAGTTTCAAAGGTAGTTAGCTGGACATTAAGATGCTCGGTCAGGTTGATATTCTGCAAGACATTTAACTAATTAGCCAGACCATCAGTCACGACAGCACCTTCTTCAAATAAAAATATCAATGAAATAAACAACCATTTTGCCAAAACGCTTGTGGCAATATTATTTTGTCTAAAAATAACATTTCTTCTTTATAATAAATGAAGACAATGACCGAGAACGAAATAAAAAAGAATGCAGACCATATATTGAGACCTGAGACCTATGGCAAAGACTCAATCTTCCTTATGAAGATTAACCCCCAAATTACAGTTTTACAAAGCATACAAAATCTATTATTAAAAAGACTATTCCCTGCTCGAGCAAAAATTCAAAAAACATAACCAATGAATGGATTTAAAACAAACTCATGCCAGTGATTCTACAGAAAATAAATAATGGAAATATTTAATATATTCTATATGTTAAAAGATAATATTTGACTTTAACAACATTGTAAATATAATTTTAGCTAGAAAGCGAATAATATGAATTCAAGTAGACAAGAAATAAATATTTTCAAGGAGGTATAATGGGTTATCATATTTTTCTTGTAAAAGAGGATAATTTTAAAATATGTATAGAAAATGGCGTTTATGGGGGACCTCAATCATTGGGTACACCTAAATCAGAACAAATGAATTCCGAAGTTATATCTAGTTTTGCCGGGATAAAAATTGGTGATTTTGTATTTTTTTATGTTAAGAACATTGGTATATATGGACTCTGGAAAATTACAACCGAACCATTTTTCGACGACACGAAATTATGGAATGATCCAGAACAAATGTTTCCGTATAGAGTTTGCTTCGAACCAGTTGTAAGAGAATTTAAAAAACATGTCGCATTAAGTGATATTTTAGATTTAAAAGATAAAGGTAAAATTTGGACATTTGACTTAGGTTCAATAACTAGAAAAAGTCATCATCCAATAACAACTGATGAGGGGAAAGAAATTCTTCGTTTATTACTAAGGAACAATCCGATTTATACTTCCGTAAAACCACTTATTAATCCTTATATTAAAAAAGCTAACACAAAGATAAAATTACCTATAAAATTTGATTGTGATGAAAAAGGAAGACTTAATTATGAAGGATATCTTAACGCTTGGTTTATGAAATCATTTGTAAATGGCGAATTAAAAAATATTATCGGTGAGTATAGCGATTTTATTAATTATGTCCCGACATCTTTCAATAAAATAATGGATATATTTCTAACTCATATTACAAAGATTGACGGCGTTGATATATTACATAAATTTACTTGTATTGAGCTGAAAACTGGATATATCACCGAAGAAGACCTAAATCAAATTGTTATGTATGAAAATTGGTTAATCCGAAAATTAACACAAGGTGACTCAGAAATGGTTCAAAGTATTTTGGTGGGTTTTGAATTCGATGATAAAGTAGTTGAATATAGAGATAAAAGAAAAGCTATTGAAGAAAAAACTGTTCGATTAATTAAATATAAAGTCAATCAAAATAAAGATGGTTTAATTCTCAAGGAAATTTAAGGAGAATAATATGGCAATTTATAAATGTCTAAATTGTGGCTATCAAGGAAGAAAGTTTATTTTTCAATTCAATAATTACGGTTATTGTGTTGCATCTAATACAATCGAGCCCGAATATCTTAGTGAAGCACCAAAATGGGTTAAAGATAAAGGCCTAGGAGATGCCGAAATTGGCAAACCAGTTGGCTGTCCAAAATGTCATTCTTGGGGTGTTAACAATTTTATTGTTATTTGAAATAATCAAAGTAACTTAATATTTATGTCGGGTCGACATTGATATCAATGTCGACCTTGTCCAATGTTAATTCTTCCTTGTTAATTAGATTGGCTAAAGTTTGATTGGGTTTAGTTTTAATCAGAATCTGATGGGTTAGTGTTTGTGGTTTCCGTGGATGTGGTGTCGCACTTGGTCCGAGCACAGTAATATTATTTATTTGACTGAGTTTATTGGCAATTTTTTCGCTCAATTTCTGAGCATCGTTTGACTTTGAAGGTTTGATGGTAATTGTTGCTAAACGGCTAAACGGCGGATAGTTGAGTTTTTTCCTTACTTGTAACTCTTGTTCATAAAATTTTAGATAATTGCCTTGCACTGCCCGATAAATTGCATAATGGTCAGGATGAAAACTTTGAATTATTACTTTGCAGTCTTTATTATTGCTACAATTTTCAATGATATTGCTTAATTCTTGAAAGGTGCGTTCGGGCGAACGGAAATCGGGCAGAAAAAGTGTCGTGTCCGCTAATATCACCCCAAAGAGATTTACCTGGCTAAAGTCTAATTCTCTAAAACCCAAACGGGTCATAATAATAATTTTGGCGGTATTTAAATCTTGAATTTTTTGTTTAGCAAGTTTTAAAGCGTCAGTATCAATTCGTAATATCTCGGTTTTTGGAATAAACCTTTTTATTTCACTTTCGATTTTCTGGGTACCAATACCATAATATCTAAAATCACTGCCATGACATTTTGGGCAAAAATCAAACACTGTCTCTCGATGTTGGCAAATATGACAAAGAAACGATTCCCGATGATAAATCAGCGAAATACCGCATTGCGGGCATGTCGGCACATAACCGCAATCAGTACATGTTATCACCCGAGCATAACCACGACGGTTGAGATATAAGACCGTTCTTTGTTTATTTTGGTAGGCAGCCTTTATTTCATATTTCAATTTTGACGAAATAATTTTATCCGAACTTTTACGCATATCAACCAGTAACACCTGATTTTTTATCTTCGGTTTGATTTTGGGCAGTGTTAGCAATTCATACTTACCAATCTCGGCATTATAAAATGACTCGCAAGACGGCGTCGGACTGGCTAAAATTGCTATTGTTTTTGTTATCTTTGCCCGCATCACCGCAACATCACGGGCATGGTAATGAAAGTGACGCTCTTGTTCTTTGTACGAAATATCATGTTCATCATCAACGATAATCAATCCCAGGTTTTTAATTGGTAAGAAAATTGCCGAACGTGTACCTAATACTACTGAAAGATTATTGTTTTTAACTTTATGCCAAATCTGTTTTCGGGCTGACAACTTAATTTGTGAATGGAAAACAGAAAGATAACTGCCGAGGCGAGTTTGGAATCTGGCAATGTATTTGGGTGTTAGGGTAATTTCTGGCACCAAGACGATTGCCGATTTTTGAAGTCTTAATGTTTCTTCAAGTAATCTTAAATAAATTTCGGCGGCGTCAAAAGTTTGTTGCCAAAGCAAAAATGTTTTGGTCTGTGATTGTTCCAGGCTGTTAATTATCTTTCTCACTGCTGGCAAGTTTGGTAATTCATAAGTTGGCGGTTTTGCTTGATACTCAATTGCTGAATTTTCAACTTCAAATTTTGGTTTTAGTTTGTAAACCGATTGTGGTAAGGTTAAGTTTAACACCGACCCCCAATTGGCAAAATAATACTTTTTTACCCAACTAAGTAATGCCAATAAATCCTGAGGCAAAAATTCGCTTTCAACAACCTCTAAAATCTCTTTGGTATAAGTAGTTATTTTGCTTGTTTCTGAAATATCAACTACTATCCCTAATACCTTTTTCTTTTTTAATTCCACTAATACTAACGAACCCGGGGAAATTACCTGAGAATATTGGTCGGGGATTGCATAAGTTAGTGTATCAAGATTGGTCCGAGGAATCGCTATTTCAGCAAACATCGTCGCTTTATAATAAATAAGAAAAACCGCGGATGGTCATCAATGGTCTTAATAACGGATTTTATATAGATATTTTAAGTTGTAACGACTATCCTCATCGCGTTCACCAATCAATTGATGTTCTTTGGTGATGTAATATTCTAACCGGAAGACATCGTTGGCGGTGCCGGTAATATTGTATTCATAGGTTAAATACAAGTGTTGCCCCAGATATTTACCAACCGTGATTTTGGTCCCGGTTTTGCCAATCAGTCCACTTTCAAACCATAAATAATCAACATAAATAAAGTTGCGGACTCGTTTAGTGAGTTCGCGCTCAAAATAACCAAGTAGTTTATTTGATATTGCTGAAGTGAAAGTTTCTCGCAATTCTGATGCGGTCATTTCTTGCCAGGTAACATTGAAAGTTAAATAAGTAATGATATCGCTTTCTGAAAGATAAGGTGGGTCAGACGAGAAAGTAAAAATTGGCTCTTTTAATCGGCCGTTCAAAGTTAAGATAATTTTTATTCGTTCGGTTTGTCCATTTGGAACTTTTATTGGTCGCGTCATTAATTCGGCACCAATGTCAAGAATTGGATTGAGTTCAGTAGTATTGTCAAAATTTATCTCGCCTTTGGTCAGTTTTAGGATATGGTCAAGATAATAGAGATTGCCTTGAATAGCACTAAGTTTACCAGAAAAAGTAGGTTGTGCATCGCTACTGATGATATTTAAATCGCAAGCAAATTCAACATCCGCCATTCGGTTACGAAGCCAAATACCTCGGTCACCGACAAGTTTCAAATTAAAGTCGATGTCGGCTTCACCACCAATACCACTAACGCTTGTTGACGCAAACTCGGTTGTTAAGAGCGCTTCGGATATTACGACATTTCCAGCTAAAAGCACCGGATGGTTTAATTTGTTATCAATCGTGATATCGCCATCAGCAATAAGGAAGACTTCCTTTTGAAAGCGGAGCGGTGCCTTTTGAAAAGTAATTTGATATGACATCGTATCAATTTCAGTCAAACTGAAGAGTTTAATCATCCCATTGGCGATAACTTTACCGGGTTGGGTAGTACCGGTTAAATTTTTAATAAGAATTTTATTGCCCTCAAAGGTTAAATCGCCACTAACATTAGAACAAAATGTTTTGGTTGGCACGACCGTAATTTGTCCTTCAGTTACGGTAACTTCACCTTTTAAGTTAGGAGCACTAAGTGTGCCAGTTATTTTGCCGTTACCAAAAATTTTTACTTTATGAACATCGAGAATATCTTTTATAAAGAAAAAAACCCAGGCACCAGGATCGGCAAAGGTGATACTTAAGTCAACCGGAAAATCTTTTATTTTAGTATCTCGATGAAATATTTTCCCACCAATGTCTTTGATTATACCACTAATCCTTGAAGTATCATAATTGTAAACCAAATCAAAGCTATTAATTATCAAGTCCGAATCGTTTAACACGCCTTTAATATCAAAATATCTGGGCATAATATTAGAATTATTATTATTTATTGCCGTCTTTTTATTTAAGAAACTAACTGGTATTTTTAAACTATCACCGGTCAGTGATATTTGATAGGCAGAATTAGTTGCCAAGTTGTTTATCTCACAATTAATAATACCGCTAATTGGTTTTGAAAGTTGAAAAAACTCAGCGACATCTTTCAAGTCGATGTGATTACCTTGTAACATAATTAATGGTTTATCTGTTAAGTTAGTGGTTAAATCAAGTAATAGGGTACCACTGCCAACTTGTAATTGAAAATCGTTTATAAAAAAACTGGCATCTTTTTTGCCGAACAGAAATGGGTTTGTGGTCGTAAACTGATAGTCTTCACCGACAATTCGAAAGCTATCAACTACGCCTTGCAATGTATTAATACTATCTAACCGACCAAGAACAATTAAAGAATTCTTTTGCCAATTTATAATACTAAATGAAAATTGATAATTGGTTAACAGCAAATCTAACTTGGGAATATAATTGTTATGCCAATTGATACTCTCAACCGTAACATTAATATCACCGAATAATTTATTGATATCAGCTAGATTATATTCTAAAAACAATCTTTTTATTTGGAATAAGGTAAAACCGCCATTCTTAATTTCAATTTTGCCTTGCGAACTTATTTGCCCATTAGCTAAATAAAGATGGCCTTCGCCATTTAAGATTCCATTTAGTTGCCAATCTTTTTTGGTAAGATTATTATAAATTATCGAAATAAACGGCAATTCAAAGTTAGAAAATTGATAATGGCAGGAGAACGAGTTTTTAATGTCAGTAAACTGATAGTTGCCATCCAGCATCAGAATACTGGCGCGGTTTTTTATTTTAATTTCTTTTATTACCAATTTGCCATTGCGTAATTGTCCTTTAGCCAAGATGCTTTCGATCTCCGGTTTTTTACACGAGCCGGAAAGCGTTAAATCAAGTTTTTCTGCGCCGACACCGCTAAAATCAATAGCACCATCAATTGGAAATTGAAAATCAAAAATCGGTATCAGATAATTAGCAAAATTAACAAATCCTTGATACGAATAGTCTTTTAATAAAAATTTTCCATTGATATTTAACTGCGGTTCATTAGCAATTTCCTTTGATAGATGATTTAAGGTTACCAGGGTATCATAGAAGTTAACACTTCCTTTACCGGCTGGTATTGAAAAATCGGCGATTTTCAGATTTGAATTTTCATATTGCAAATTGCCACTAATTCTTGTTTTATTAAATTGTTTTAGCGATATCTCTGCGGCAACTTGGGCAGAAATCTGTAACTGTCCAGACTGATTGTTGATCTTTAACTTGGTTTGGCTAATAAAGTCATTAATGCCGATGTTGCCATTTTTGATTTCTAAATCAAGATGAGATTTTTCAAAATCAAAATTAACATTAAAATCAATTGATGACGATGGTAGTTGTAAATTAGCATTTTTTACTGATAAGCGATTATCAATTAAATCAATCTTACCTTGAAACATCTTAATTTTGATTGCAGGTTCTTTAACGTCCAAAGCTAAATTTTCAACCGCCAATGAACCCCCTTGACGATGCAGGCGTAAATTAGCTTTAAGATTAATCGAATCCGCGACTGTTTTCTCATTACGAAAAACCGCACCCTCATAAAGCTCGATACGATTAACGAATATCAATGGCAAGACCTTTGGTAACGAAAATGTTCCTTTTTCTTTTACTGTTAAGTCGGTTTTCGGATGCGAAACCAGATAAATATTGGGCTTGATAAATTTTAGACCGCTAATTTTTTTTGCCTTAGAAAAAATGATTGAAAACAGATTGTATTCTGCCTTTAGTTGCAAGGCATCAAATGAATCGCCAGTGGCAAATCTTATTGTGACATTGGTTAACTTGATACCGGTAATTAAATTGCCTTTAAGTTCTTGGAAAGTAATTTCAGCATTTAACGACTTGCTTAATAATTCCGTTGATTGACGAATAAAATAATTATTAATTTTCTTTTGATAAATCAAGTAAATAATCACCAATACAACCAAAACGCTAAGGATTATCAGCCAGACTCTCTTTTGTTTTTGATATTTTCTTGTCATTGCTGATTAAAATACATTTAATAACGCCAAATGAATTTTTCCCCAATCATTAGTCAACGGTTCTTTTAGTCGTTTGGCATAATCAATCCGAATCGGTCCAAAAGGGGTGTTTATTCTTAAACCCAATCCGGCACTATAATGATAGTCATTAGCATCAATCTCAGCAATTAAATTTCGGTCAATGACAGTGGCGATATCAGAAAATATGACGAAATCAATTAACTTCTCAAAATGGGTGCGGATTTCAAAATTAATATTATTGATTGCATCGCCATAGTGTTCTTGTCCAATTACATCGGGACCAATTGCTTTTTCGTTATAACCACGTAAACCATTATTGCCACCAATATAAAATGCTTCAAAATATGGAATCTGAGTAGTACGCCCATAAGGAACTATTAACCCCGCCATTATTCTACTACAAAAAATCAACGATAATGGAAGTTGTTTGAAAATTGCCAGTTCAACCTGGTTCTTATAAAAATCGTTGTCGCCACCCAGAATATTACCAGCAAACTGAAAACTATAGGAGCAAAAAAGTCCGCTAGCCGGCGTAAAAATGTTATCGCGTGAGTCATAGCGCAGATAAATATTTTGGGAGTTAGTGATATTATATCGAGATAACGGAAGATTAGCTGATTGCGGCAACGCATAACGCGAAGATAACCATACGCGAAAATATCGCAGAAATGTGCCAATTTCTAATTTTAGTCCGAATGTGCGCGAAAGTCCGATATCGGCACTGAAACTTTTTTCTTCGATACTATCTTTCAGTTCATATTTAAATGTCGGTTGTAACAAAAAATTAAGCGGGGTTGTCAATAAATAGGATATACGATATGTCCCTTTTATTTCACCGCGCCAATCAGTAGCAAATGTCGGCGCATAACCAAGTGCCAGTAACAAATTATGGCCGCGAGACAAAAAATTTACATGCTCCCATTCGCCACTGAAAATCAGTCGTGCCGGTGGTGTCTGAATACCAAAACCAATACCAAAACTGCGCGGCAATTGTTCTAAAACATCAAAACGAATAGTTAGACTTTCTTGTTTAAGCGTATCGATAATATAAAATGAAATCTTTTCAAATAATTTGGTGCTGTATAACCTTTGTCGAGCCTGTTCAATTTTTTGTAACGAAAATCGCTCGCCAATTTTCAATTCTAAAGTCCGCCGAATAACCCAGTCGGAAACTTTCTGATTACCACGAATCTTAATTGCTTTAATATAACTGAGCGGTCCTTCGGTTATCCAAAAATCAATTACTGCTTTATGATCGCTTATTGTGATTTTCGGCTCAATTTCAACAAAGGGAAAGCCAGAATTTTTATAAAAATTGCTTATCGTTTTTTGAGCATCTTCCAGCCTGCTTTTAATTAAAAAGTCATTTTGCTTAAGTTTAATCAATGAACGTAATTGCGACGCTGAAAAATTATCATTGCCCATAAAATTTATCTGGGATATTTTAACTCGACTGCCTTCAGTAATTTTAAAACAGACCAGTTTTCCCGAAGGCAACGCGCTCACTTCATCATCAACGACAACATCATTAAATCCTTGATTTTGATAAAATTGAGTTAGGACCGCAATGTCGTTTACTAAATAAAATTCATTTAATAACTCTTTTTCACGAGTAAGAATTATTTTTTTTAATACTTTGGAATTAAAAGTTTGATTGCCTGAAAAGATAACTTTTTGGACATAGCTACTATCGGCATCGGGAAAATTAATTAAAAATAATAGTAAAGTTAGCAAATTTAACATATCTTAGTTATTATATATTACAATATTAAGGTTAAAATTCAAGCAATAAAAATACCCCGGTTAAGATATTGATTGATAGTTATTTCTTATTTAATTTTTCGGTTAATCGCTCTTTTATCAAAGTTGGTGAAAATTTTCCCTGGGTCTTTTTGACCACCAAGCCAATTAAAAAACTGATGACATTTACTTTGCCTGATTTATATTTCGAAACCAGTTCGGTGTTTTCTGATAAAACTTCGTCAATAATCTTGTCAATTAATTCTTTATCCTCAATTAAGAAAAGGTTTTTGGCATTAACAATTTCTTTAGCGGTTTTATGCGTTTCAACCATTTCTGCAAATATCTCTTTAGCCACTGGACCGGATATTTGCTTGTCGTTGATCATATTTAGCAAATCAGCCAAATCGTTAGGGGTGATTCTGAAATCCTTAATTGATATCGCTTTCTCCTTGAGCACCGCTTTAACTTCAGTTACGAGCCAGTTTGCCACTAACTTATAATTATGGCAACTTTTGATTGTTTGTTCAAAATAGTCAGCGAGTTCTTTGGTTTCAACAATAATCTCGGCGATATGTTCTGGCAAATTATATTCTTCAACTAAAATTCTTTTGCGCTGGGCTGGCAGTAGCGGAATCGTTTTTCTTATTGCTTCAATCTTTTCTGGTTTGATTGCCAAGATTGGTAAATCCGGCTCGGGAAAATAGCGATAGTCTTCACTTTCTTCTTTACCGCGCATTGGTCCAGCCACTTTTTGCTCTTCATCCCAATAAAGTGTTTCCTGAATTACCTGCCCATTATTTTCCAGAATCTGAGTTTGACGTTTTATTTCAAATTCTAAAGCAAGATAGACGCTGTTAAGTGAATTAAGATTTTTTAATTCGGTGCGGACACCATATTGTGTCTGGCCAACTGGTCTTAATGAGATATTGGGCTCACAACGAAAATGTCCTTTTTCCATATCGCAATCCGAGACATCCAAATACCGCATAATTTGTCTTAGGGTTTCTAAATACGCCACTGCCTGCTCAGGACTATGAATTTCGGGTTCAGTAACAATCTCAATTAATGGCACCCCACAGCGATTAAAATCGACCAATGTTTCTTGCCCGGTATGAATTGATTTTCCCGAGTCTTCTTCCAGATGCAGACGACGGATTGAGATTTTCTGACCATTGACTAATAGAAAACCATTATAGGCGATTGGTTCGGTATATTGGGTAATTTGATAACCCTTGGGCAGGTCAGGATAAAAGTAGTGTTTCCGAGCAAAACTACAAAAATCAGCAATCTGACAATTTAGTGCCAAACCGGCTTTTATTGCCAATTCCACTGCTTTTTCATTCATTGTTGGTAAAACCCCGGGTAATCCCAGACAAATCGGACAGACATTAGTATTTGGTTGACTACCGAATTTCACTGGGCAAGAACAGAAAAGTTTGGTTTTGGTCTTTAATTGGATATGGACTTCTAATCCAATGACTGGTTCGTATCTCATATTATGATTTTGACAAATCTTCGATTGCTTGTGCGCAGTTTAAAATTAATTCTTCACCTAATGCTGGACCAATTACTTGGATGCCGACCGGGAAATTATCAATATATCTGGGCGCAGGCACTGAAATCGCAGTAATCCCAGCCAAATTAATTGCCGTAGTAAATATATCTTCAAGATACATCGCTAGTGGGTCTTTGATTTTCTCGCCTAATTTAAACGGCAATGTTGGAGTTGTGGGCGCAATAATAATATCACATTCCTTAAAAGCGTTATCAAAATCCTGTTTAATCAGGTTCCGGGCTTTCTGAGCCGTGCCGTAATATTCTTCATAGTATCCTTTTGATAATCCATAGGTGCCAATTAAAATCCTTCGCTTTACTTCAGTGTTGAATCCTTGGTTTCGGGTTTTCTCATACATTTCTTTTAAATCTTTACTTTCGATACGCAGACCATACTTAACACCATCATATCGGGCTAAGTTTGATGATGCCTCAGCCATACAAATCAAATAATAAGTCGCAATGGTATATTTAGTATTGGGTAGTGAGATCTCTTTAACTGCCCGACAATCTTTTTTTAGTTGTTTAATTGTTTCTTCTACGACCTCAGCAATTCTATTATCAAGCCCTTCAGTAAAATATTCTTTGGGCACACCGATGACATAATCTTTAATTGCCTGGGGATTAACTACCAACGCATTAACTGGTTTATTAATACTGGTTGCATCCATTTCATCATAGCCGGCAATTGTATTAAAAATGATTGCAACATCATTCACTGACTTAGCAATTGGTCCGATACAATCTAATGATGAAGCAAATGCGACTAAACCGTACCGTGAGACTCGTCCATAAGTCGGTTTTAAACCAACAACTCCGCAAAAGGCAGCGGGATGCCGAACCGAACCACCAGTATCACTTCCTAACGACCCGATCGCGCCACCGTAACTCACTACTGCCGCAGAACCACCAGAAGAACCACCGGGCACATATTCGGTATTTATCGGGTTTAGTGTCGGTCCGAAAAAGGAAGTTTCGGTTGAAGAACCCATTGCAAATTCATCTAAGTTAGTTTTGCCGATGATAATTGCACCAGCATCTTTTAGTTTTCTCACCGCGGTGGCATCATAAGGACTAATAAAATTGGCTAATATTTTCGAACCGCAAGTTGTTAACTGGTCCTTTACGCAAATATTATCTTTAATTGCGATTGGTATCCCGGTTAACCGATGCCAATCATTAAATTTTTTAATATCGGCGTCAAGTGCTTGGGCTTGCTTGATTGCTGATTCTTCAAATAATGAAATATAACCGCAGATTGTTTGGTCAAATTGCTTAATCCGGGCAATGACCGAATTAACAATGTCAAGAAACTTAATCTCGCGGTTCTTTAATTTTTGCGCGAGTTCTTGAATGGTTAAATCGCAAAGTTCAGATTTGTTATTACTCACGATTAGACTGGTCTATTCTAAAACCGGTGGCACAACGATATAGTTAAATTTATTATATGGCAGATAATCAATCAGACATTTTACTGCGCTAATCTCATCTGGTCGTAATGGTAGAAAAGTTTGAACCGCATGGGTCATTGGTTTAACATTCGTTAAATTAAGTTTGCTTAATTGCTGAAAATAGTTAATAATTTTTTCGATATCAGCAGTGAGTGCTCTTGATTCACTGGTTTCTAATCCCAGTCTTGCCAATTTGGCGATCTTTTCTAAATCTGATTGGGTTATCATAATTCCTTGGTTTATTCTTAACGATAAATTGCCCGTTGGGCTTCAACAAACTCAAGAATTTTAGCGATATAACTACCAATTACCGGCACTGATACTGCGCGTCTGAGCATTAAAATGACGAGCGCCGCTAAGATGGTAAAACCAATGGCAAAGCCCAATCCCCGGCCGATGCCGGCAAGCAGATTTAAGAAAAATATTTTTGTCGGATTTCTTAAAAAAGCGATAAAATCTTTAATGCCCCAAAAATCGAACTTTTTAACTAATTCTGGTGATTCAATTTCCTGGTCACGCTTAATCTCTTCTTTCTGCACATCTTTGGCTGGTTTATTATCGGTCATTTTAGATGAGTTTAGTATTATTAATCACCAACTCAAACTTACATTTAAGAAAATCGGCGGCACGGCGTGATATGACCATTCTTGATAAGAAGATTTCAAAATAGTCCATAACTGGGGCAATAGTCGTATCAATTGTCAGATTAAAAATAATTTTTCGTTCACTACGATTAACGGTCAGGGTTGACCGTTTTACCGCAAAATTTACCCGGTCGTGAATATCAAACTTAATAAATTCCGGATTGCGCACCCGACTTTGGTGGACATCGGCTTTATCGGCTAAGATTAGTGCTGCGGAAATCTCTGATACCGGATTGCCATTTTCTTCGTGGTGATTACCGAGCGCGGAGATGATTTCCGCAATATCTTGTGCCGGCATTTTTAAGCGGGTGAGAATATCCCGAGCAATTAATGCACTTATCTGCTCGTGCCGTTCCCGACTGACAACATTACCAATATCATGCAAATAACCAGCAATTGCTGCCATCTCGCACATTCTCTCATTGTAACCCAATTCCCGTAAAATGTTATAAGCATTCTTGGCAACTAATCGCGCATGCCGCGAGCCATGTTCGGTGTAACCAATTACTTCTAAGTACCGGTCGGCTTGGGCAATATACGCATTCACCTCTGGGTCTTTTTTCAGAAGATTTAATGTCACGGTCATAACTTAATATTATATATTTTGATGGTGATTAAGTCAATCTTAATATCTTTTAATAAACGCTTGCTGAATTATTTATTTGGGGTATTTTTCAATACCGCTTGGGCAGCGGCGATTCTGGCACCGCAAATCCGATATGGTGAACAACTGACATAATCTAAACCAATTTTATGGAAAAATTGGATAGAATTGGCATCACCGCCGTGTTCGCCACAGACACCGATTTTTAACTGCGGCTTTTCTTGCCGGCCTAATTTCACGGCAATTTTGATTAATTTGCCAACACCGTCAGTGTCTAAATTTTGAAATGGGTCAGATGTCAAAATGCCTTTATCTAAATATTGTGGTAAAAACTTGCCAACATCATCCCGGGAATAACCAAAGACTGTCTGGGTTAAATCATTAGTGCCAAATGAAAAGAAATCGGCTTCTTGGGCAATCTCATTAGCAATCAAGGCTGCTCTCGGCACTTCAATCATTGTGCCGATGGTGTAATTGATTTTTGTCTGATATTTTGCCATTACCAAGTTAGCCACCCGCTCAACAATCTTCTTCTGACTAATAAATTCTGATAAGGTTCCGACTAATGGAATCATAATTTCGCAGATTACATTCTTGCCTTCTTTGGTCACTTCGCAGGCTGCTTCAAAGATTGCTTGTGCTTGCATTTCAGTTATTTCCGGATAGACAACACCTAATCGGCAACCACGAAATCCGAGCATTGGGTTATCTTCTTTTAATTGTGATATTATCTGTCTAACCTTTTCTTCGGATAACTTCATCTGTTTGGCTAATCGGCTAATTTGTCGCTCATCTTTTGGTAAAAATTCGTGGAGTGGTGGGTCAAGGGTGCGAATCGTGATTGGCTGGTTATCCATAATTCGAAAAAGTTCTTTGAAATCTTGCTTTTGATAGGGCAATAGTTTCTTTAAGGCATTTTCCCGAGCAGTGCGTGAAGTTGCCAGAATCATTTCGCGCATTGCCCGAATCCGTTTGCTACCAAAAAACATATGTTCGGTTCGACACAGACCAATACCTTCGGCGCCGAATTTTTTTGCAATCAACGCATCTTTTGGGGTATCGGCATTGGCGCGAACCTTCAGTTTTCTAATCTCATCTGCCCATTTCAAAATTGCTTTAAACTCCGGACTAAATGTCGGCTCTTTGGTTGGAATACTGCCGAGATAAACATTACCGTTAGTGCCATCAATGGTGATGACCGTGCCTTCTTTTATTACATAATTACCAAAAAATGCCCGGCGATTATTCTCATCAAATTTAATCTGTTCGGCACCAACCACACATGGTTTACCCATTCCCCGAGCAACAACTGCGGCATGAGATGTCATCCCGCCAGTGGCAGTGAGAAAGCCGACTGACTGTGCCATTCCGCCGACATCTTCCGCCGAAGTTTTATCGCGCACCAAGATAACCTTTTGTCCTTCTCTACCCAATTTCACTGCCTTGGATGTTGAAAAGATCGCTTTGCCCGAGACTGCGCCAGGTGATGCCGGTAGACCTTTAACCAAAGGTGTCTGTTTTTCTTTCAAATCAATCGTTGGATGCAATAAGGCATCAACATCATTGGGCGAGACTCTGAGCACTGCTTGTTCTTTTGTAATTAGACCTTGCTGGTGCATATCATAGGCGATTTTCACTGCCGCTTTTGGTGTTCGCTTTCCCCGTCTTGATTGTAAAATCCATAATCGATTCCTTTCAATCGTAAATTCCACATCCTGCATATCCTTATAATGATTTTCTAATCGTTTGAGCAATTTCAGTAACTGTGAATAATTTTTCGGATGGGTCTCTTTTAGCCATTCAATTGGTTGGGGCGTTCTTGTGCCTGAGACAATATCTTCGCCTTGGGCATTAATCAGATACTCACCATAAGGTTCATCTTCGCCGGTATTAGGATTGCGGGTAAAGACCACACCGGTTGCCGAACTTTCGCCAAGATTACCAAAGACCATTGCCTGAACATTCACTGCGGTTCCTAAATCTTCTGGGATTTTATAAATCCGACGATACTCGATGGCTCTCGGGTTATTCCAAGATTCAAAGACCGCCTTGATTGCGCTCCACAATTGTTCAAATGGGTCAGCAGGAAACGGTTTGTGGGTTAATTCCAAAACCTTTTTTAAATACAGTTGGATGATATTTTCTAAACTCTTTTCCGGTAAGTCAGATATCTGTTTTACTTTAGCATGTTTCATTTCGGTATTAAAGATTTTGGTGAACTCGTCTGATGGCAAATCCAAAACAACTTCCGAAAACATTTCAATAAATCGGCGGTAGCTATCAAGGGCAAAAGTGCGGTTTTTGGTCATGCGGGCTAAACCTTCAACGGTATTTTCATTCAAACCAAGATTAAGAATTGAATCGAGCATTCCGGGCATTGAAATGCGTGCGCCCGAACGCACGGAAAGCAATAGCGGATTTTCGGGCGAACCGAACTTTCGCTCAGTAATCTGTTCAATAAACTTCATTCCGCGCTTTACTTCACTCAATAACCTTTTTGGAAAACTATGGGTTTTTAGATAACGAACACAGACTTTGGTGCTAATGGTAAAGCCCGGTGGCACCGGAATACCGATATTGGTCATTTCGGCTAAACCGGCACCTTTACCGCCTAAAATACTTGCTAGTCGTGCCGAACCATCAGCCCGTTTATTTCCAAAACGAAAAACATACCACATCTTACTTGTTCTCGGATTGCAAAAAATTTCTTATGATTTCTTGGGCTTCATTAAAGTCGTCTTCATCAACTAAAATTTCGCCCCATTCTGGCCGCATCATCTTTGCCAAGCCATCATACCAAGGAATTTGAAAAGAACGGACAATTGCCTTGATACCAGACTCGGCTAACAATGACTTAATTGTCATCGCTAAAAGTTCATTCTCGGGTTTAAACACAGTTTTTAATGCCATCATTTATTATAAATTAGCCTGAATTCAATGTCAATTAAACTGATATTTAATAAATTAGATAGCTAAAACTGGCAAAAAGATTCAAACTTTTATTAAAATGGCAGGGGTGATTTTTGAATAAAATAAAAAAATTTAACACCAATGAACCAAAAAAGCATCTATATATATAGGGAGATTGATTAATTGGGGTCTAAAAAATTATTCACAATTATAAAGAAGATACTGCCATGGGCATACCCCGAATGCATTCCGGGAATGGGGCTTAGGCGCAGTTAAAATTTAAGTTTTAGACACAGAACCGAGTTCAGAATCGTGCTATAAATCACACACAGCCAAAGACTAAGAATATTTGCCAGCATAATTGTCAGCCAGTAGCCAAGTAAGGTTCTCAGCAAGGTGTTTAGCAATGGGTAGAGCATTGACCAGAGTAAAAGACTGAAGATGGGGTTTAGGATAGATTTGGCGAAAGATGCGAGATTAACACGTTGCGTCCGCAATGACACTAATAATTAATTTGTCACTCCGATGCTAAGCAAAACAGTAGTCAACTTGTGAAATGTAACTGGCAAGACATTAACCGAATTGCGATTATATAAAATTTATAAAATAAAAGTTTTAATGCCTCATAGGTAAACTATAGATTTACAATGGTAGAGGTTGACAAAAAGACTGGATTTAGTAAGATATATATTATTATTGTGGGTCCGTAGCTCAGTTGGTTAGAGCAGCTGACTCATAATCAGCTGGTCGTAGGTTCGAGTCCTACCGGACCCATTTAATTATAATCGTAAATAGTTTGTCATCGATCGTCGCTTAATGAATATCAGTTGGCAGGTGCATCGGGCAAAAGAAACACCTAAGAAAACACTAATGGTTTTATTAATTTTAGGGGTCTTTATTATCTTTCTAATTATATTCTATGGTCTATTTTGGGCACTGTTCGCCGCAATTGTTTTGTTTGCATCGCTCAATGCTTATTTTCTACCAACAACCTACACCTTAACTGACAATGAAATTATCGTTGACAAGGGGTTATTCAAAAATAAACTGGAGTGGGCACGGTTTCGTAAATATTATTTAACCACTAACGGCATTGTCTTAAGTCCGTTTGCCAAAAGAAACTTTCTTGATAATTTCCGCGGCATTCATCTGCTTTTGCCCAAAGAAAATACCGAACCAATTATTAACTTTATTAAAAATAAATTAGAACCTAAACCAAATGAGCCGGATAAAAATCTTGGCTAATAATCTTGACATTCAAGCAAATGTCAGATATGATACCTCGTTATGGCAAAAATAGATAAGAAAAAAGAGATTAAAAAACCAACCGCTCCCAAATTACCGCCACGGCCCAATATTGTGTTTAAGCCGAAAAATTATATTCTCTTTATTATCGGCGTGATTACAATTGGTCTTGGATATTTATTTCTTTCCAAAGGTTCGATTACCTTGGCCCCAATCTTGTTAGTGCTTGGCTATGTCATCTTGATTCCGTTGTCCATTATTTTAAAATAATGGATTGTCATATCTACTACTTTCTCAATAAATATTTCACCAAGATTATTTTGTAAACATAAGTATGAAATTGTTTCATATTATTAAAGCCCAGCAATTTAATCGGCCATTACTGGATAAGATTTTTAGTGTTGCCGCGGAAATGGAGAAAATCGCTAAAAGTGGCGGTAGTGATATCTTAAAAGGCAAGGTGATGGCGTCAATTTTTTACGAACCGAGCACAAGAACTCGACTCTCGTTTGAAGCCGCAATGGCAAAACTTGGCGGTGAGATTATCTCAACCGAAAATGCTAAAGAGTTTTCCTCAGCAGCCAAAGGTGAATCATTAGAAGACACAATTCGAATTGTCGGTAACTATGCTGATATCATTGTCTTGCGCCATTATGAAAGCGGCGCGGCCGAGCGTGCTGCCAAAATTTCCGAGGTGCCAATTATCAATGCCGGTGACGGTCCGGGTCAACATCCGACTCAAGCATTGCTTGATATTTATACCATTAAAAGAGAAATTGGTAGATTAGATGGCATTGCGATTGCAATGGTGGGCGATTTGGCATACAGTCGGACAGTGCGGTCGTTAGCATATTTGCTGACTAAATACCGTGATGTTAAGATGTATTTTGTTGCGCCAGATGTAGTGCGAATGCGTGACGATATTAAAGATTATCTCAAACAACATAAGGTTTTCTTTAGCGAAGAGACAAATTTGGAAAAGGTGGCATCAAAGGTTGATGTGATCTATCAGACCCGCATTCAAAAAGAACGATTTGGCGAAAGACTGGAAGACTACGAGAAAGCCAAAGATAAATATATTATTGATAAAAATATCTTGAAACATATGAAAAAACACGCAATCATTATGCATCCATTACCAAGAGTGAATGAGATTAAGACTGAAGTTGACCAAGACCCCCGTGCCGCCTATTTTCGTCAAGCCCAAAATGGCTTGTATATCCGCATGGCATTAATTAAGATGATTTTGGCAGACTAAATCCCTCTTTTCTCAATATTAATGAACTCGAAAGTATTTCATCGGTTAGTTATTCGTGGCGGTAAAATCATTATCCCAGGCAAAAAAATTATTGACAATCCAGATATTTATATTGCTGACGGCAAGATTTTAGCAATTGAAAGGCAACCCGAGAATATTAAAAATGCTGAAATAATTCAACTGGACCAAAATTGTTATATTAGCCCTGGTTTTGTTGATTTGCACTGCCATTTACGCGAGCCCGGTAATACTGATTCTGAGACTATTGAAACTGGCAGTCTATCAGCAATTGCTGGTGGCTTTGCCTATATTTGTTGTATGCCTAATACCAAACCGCCGATTGATAATGCCAAAATTGTTGCCGATATCAAATCGCAAGCAAAAAAGGCAAATAATGCCAACGTCTTAGTTATCAGTTGTGCCACCAAAAAACGACAAGGCAAAGCGTTGGTAAATATTAATGAAATGTTGCGTGCTGGTGTCGTGGCCTTTTCTGATGATGGCTCGCCAATTGTTGATTCTAAATTAATGACAGAGATTTTACAAAAGTCAAAGAAATATAACTTTTTGGTCATAAATCATTGTGAAGTATTAACTTTATCGCATAACGGAGTGCTTAATGAAGGAAAAATTAGTAAAAAACTGAATTTAAAAGGTATCCCAGATATTGCTGAATCAATAATGGTACTAAGAGATGTCTTATTAGCCGATAAAACCCAAGGGAAATTACATATTGCCCATGTCTCAACCAAGAAGTCAGTTGAGATTATCCGTTGGGCAAAAAAACAAGGGATAAATGTAACCGCTGAAACTTGTCCCCATTATTTCACTCTCACCGAAGATGATTGTTTGTCTTTGAATACTAATTACAAAGTATCGCCACCATTAAGGACCAAAAAAGATGTTGAAGCAATAAAAGAAGGATTAGCTGATGGCACAATTGATGCCATTGCCACTGACCACGCACCTTGGCACAAATCTAAAAAGCAAGTCAAATGGGAAAAAGCAAAGTCGGGTATGATCGGCTTCGAAACCGCTTTTTCTTTAGGTTATCAAGAACTGGTTTTGAAGAAATATTTAACACTGGAAAAATATATCGCCTGTTTAACGACCAGACCAGCCGAGATTTTGAATCTCAAGGATACCGGCAAGATAGCTCAAGGTATACCGGCAGCAATCACAATTTTCGACTTAAGTAAAGATTGGACATTTAATATTGAAAATATTGTCTCCAAGTCTAAAAACTCACCATTTATAGGCAGAAAATTAAAAGGTAAAGTTGAATTGGTAATATTAACCAATAAAATTTTTTACATTAGTTAATATTACTGCAATTAAAAGAAAGGAAGTTTCTTAAGTTGCTTTTCTAATTTTAATGTCAGATAACCAAATCCGATGCCAATAGCCGCTCCGGCCAAAACATCAGATGGATAATGTTCGCCTTGATAAATTCGTGCCAATCCAACCAAAACTCCAAAACCATACAAAGGAATTGCATATTTGTGATATTTTGTGCTATACACGGTTGCTAATGAAAAATAATTAGCGGTATGACCCGAAGGAAAAGATGAATTCCATCGGGAAACTGGTTGTTTAGAACTTATTGGCCGTTGCCGATTAACGATACCTTTTAATAAAAAAGTGGTTGCAAAACAACTCGCCGAGGATGTTATGGCTAATTTTGCGACCTGCTGTTCTTTGGCATTACCAAAATAGAATACGCCCAAATTACCAATCGCCAAAACTGTTGGGTTTGATAGATACTCCGGAACCTTCATAATCTTATCCATTGTCGGTGACTTCCAGTCAAAATAAATTGTATTATAAATTGATTGGTCAATATTGGTGATCAGGAAAAAATAGAAAACACAATTAATTAAAATAAAACCTCCACATTAATTTTTTTATTTTGGGCAATTTTTAGAATCCGTTGTCTGAGTTTTCCCTCATAATTATTGGGTTTTTTCATTAAATCTTGATAATAACCTATTGCGTTGGGATATGACGATTTTAATTTTTCGATGATAATTGGCACTTTTTTATCCTGATAATTTAGTTTATCAACTAATATTCTTTTTATACTGACCGCCTCAAGTGTATCAAATATTTTATTGATTGCCTCATCGTTATCTGAAAAATAAGGCAGAACCGGTCCAAAGAAAACACTGGTCTTGATGCCAGCCGAGACCAATTTTTCAAGACATAACAATCGATTTTCAACACTATCGGCATTTGGCTCAAATAGCTTTCTGATATTATCATCAATCGTGGTAATCGTTATTTCTACTGAACAGTTATCGTAATCTTTAATCAAATCAAGATCACGAACAATCAGCGACGATTTGGTTAATATCTCAAAAGGGAAATTGTGTTCTTTGAGTATCTTGATTGCCAAGCGGGTTAGCTGGTATTTTTGTTCGGCTGTCTGATAAGGGTCAGCAACAGTCCCGATACAAACATGTCCAGTTTTCTTTTTTTTTACTTCTCGAGATAAAATCTCAAGTAAGTTAATTTTCACATCGACAAAATGTCCCCATTCTTCAGTATGATTAGAATAATCTCTCATAAATGTTGCATAACAGTAAATACAACCGTGCGAACAACCAGTATAAGGATTAAGGCAATAAGTCATACCGGGAATGCCCGACTTATTGAGAATACTTTTTGCCTGAATTTCTTTAACGGTAATATTGTCGGACATATTTGCCAATGACATCAAACTCAATGTTTACCCAATCGCCAATTTTTTTATGTTTTAAGTTGGTGTTGGTGTAGGTATAGGGAATGATGTTGACAGTTATTTTTTGCCCTTTTATTTGAGCAACTGTTAAGCTTATGCCATCAATCGCAATTGAACCTTTTTCGACGATATTTTTGATACCCGATTTTGAAATTTGAATCTCAAAGGTAAACGAACCAATGTTTTTTTTGATGTTAGTTATTTGTGCTTTTTCATCGATGTGTCCTTGAACGATATGCCCATCTAATCGGTCAGAAATTCTTCGTGCCCGCTCTAAATTAACATAATCATTAACCCGAAGTTGCGAGAGGTTAGTTGTTTTTAATGTCTCGGTAACGGCTTCCACTTGGAAAAAATCTTTTTGGCAATCAATAACTGTCAGGCAACAACCGTTAATGGCAATACTGTCCGATTTTTTTATTTCTGAAACAAATGGCGCGGATATTGAGAAAATGCGGTTATTATTTTTAGTTTGAATGCGAATTACTTTGCCAACTGCTTCAATGATGCCAGTAAACATTATCAGCGCAGTTTAACTTGGAATGTAATGTTTGTCAATGTATCCCTGGACAATAAAATCTTTGCCCGAAGGAATAATTTTATAATCAACAAGTCTGATTGCTGAATTCAGCTTGGCTAAATTAAAATAATCAGAAAATGATATCCCGCTACCGATTATTTTCGGTGCATAGATTAAATATACTTTGTCAACAATCCCAGCCGCTAACGCCGAACTCGCGACTCTGGCGCCACCTTCAATTAACACTGAAGCAATATCTCTATTGGCAAGTTCGGTTAAAATATCCCGCCATAAAAAATATCCGTTCTTGTCGCTCTTTATGGAAACTACTTCTACATTCTTCCTTTGCGAGATTAATTGGTGATATTTGTTATTTGAAAATTGATAAGAAAATATTATGGTCGGATTATTACATTTTAGCACATTAGCATTAACTGGTATTCTTAATTTTGTATCCAAAACTACTCTTGTTAATCGCTTGGTTGGTGCAATGCGACAAGTTAATTTCGGATTGTCTTTTAAGACGGTGTTGATACCAACCAAGATCGCATCTGCTTGTTTTCGTAATTGTTGGGCAAACATTCTACTTTCTTTTGAAGTAATCCATTTAGATTCGCCGAATTTAGTTGCGATGCGGCCATCTAAACTTAAACCGAGTTTTAAGATAACAAACGGTATGCCCGTTTGCATATATTTAAAATACGTTTCATTCTGCTTTTTAATTTCTTTTGCTAACACACCAACTTTAGTTTCGATGCCGGCTTTTTTTAATGCCGTTACGCCTTTTTGACAAGTTTTCGGGTTACAGTCTAAGGCACCAATTACAACCCGTTTAATGCCGGCCTCAATTATTGCCGGCACACATGGTGGTGTCTTTTTTTCTAAAAAATTGCATGGCTCTAATGTGACATACAAAGTCGCACCTTTTGGCGACTCGAAACAATTTTGCAAGGCATCTATTTCAGCATGGGCATCACCAAATTTTTTATGATATCCCCGACCAATAATACGATTATTTTTAACAATGACCGCCCCAACCAATGGATTGGGCGAAACAAAACCGCGTCCACACTCAGCTAATTCCATCGCCAACCGCATATAATAGTCATCGGTTACCATAACCAAATAACTCGCTTTTACTGATTAAGTTCTTAGCAATTGAATTATAATCCAAAAAACTTATCGGGTTGGACTCGGTTATTTTTCTTGTGCCGATTCTTTATATCTTTTTGCTTCTTCGATTATTTTGGCGGCAATTTCTTTGGGCGCTTCTTCGTAATGTGAAAACTTCATTGTGAAATAACCGCGACCTTGGGTAATTGAACGCAGGGTATTAGAATATTTATACATTTCTGCCTGCGGTACTTTGGCTTTTATTACTTGTAAACGACCTTCGGCTTCAATACCAATAATCTTACCACGACGGGCATTTAAGTCACCCATAATATCGCCAATGTATTGTTCTGGCACCGTGACTTCAACATCATAAATTGGTTCGAGAATGATTAAACCGGCTTTTTCTGCTGCAGCTTTAAATGCTAACGAGCCGGCGATTTTAAAGGCGATATCTGATGAGTCTACTTCGTGATAAGAACCATCATAGATTGTTGCCTTAACATCAATCACTGGATAACCAGCTAAAACGCCATTAGCCATAGTTTCGATAACACCTTTTTCAACTGATGGGATATATTTTGACGGCACAGCACCGCCAAAGATTTCGTCAGCAAATTCAAAACCCGTGCCCCGTTCTTTAGGTTCTAACCGCAACCAGACATCGCCATATTGACCTCGACCGCCACTTTGTTTCTTGTATTTCCCTTGTGCTTCGGCTTTACGAACAATTGTTTCTCGATAAGGAATGCGTGGCTTTTCTAAATCAACCGAGACATCAAACTTCCGTTTTAATCGGCCGATGATTACATCTAAATGTAATTCACCTAAACCAGAAACTATCTGCTGCTTTAGTTCATTATCATATACATAGGTAAATGTTGGGTCTTCTTCGTGTAAACGCGCCAGACCATTAGAAACTTTTTCTTCATCGCCTTTTGATTTCGGCACAATCGCTACTGAAATTGACGGTGACGGGAACTCAATTGCCGGTAATCGAATTCTTAGTTCCGGTCCGCATAAAGTATCCGAGGTCTTGGTTTGCCTCAACTTTACTAATGCGCCAATTTCACCAGTGCGTAGTTTATTAGTTTCTGTCCGTTCTTTACCTTTAACATAATAGATTTGGTTAATTTTTTCTTCCCTTTCAACGGTTGCATTTATTAAAGTGCTTCCAGATTCTAAAGTTCCCGACAGGACCCGGACATAATTCATATCACCAATATGGGGTTCGGATACGGTCTTAAATACAAAAACAATCGGTTGTCCTTTGGGGTCTGGGGTTAATATTTCTTCTTGATTGGTTTTCAAATTAAACCCTTTTATTTTTCGGGTTAATGCCAAACCAGTGAGCATCTCCACCGCAAAGTCAAGCACGGTATCGATGCCGATATTAAAATAGGCATCGCCACATAAAACCGGATAAATTTTATGTAGTTTTATTCCTTCTTTAATTGCCAATTTCAGTTCTTGAGATGTAATTTCACCGCCTTCTAAATATTTATTCATAATCTCTTCAGAGACATCCGAGGCCGCTTCGATAATTTTCTCTCGATAAGTTGCAATTTGATTTTTGACATTCTCTGGTATGGGGATTTCTTTTCTTTGGCCATCTTTGTAAGAATAGGCAAGATTATCAATAATATTAACCACACCTTCAAAATCATTTTCTTTACCAATCGGCAAAAATATCGGGCAGACCCCACTACCCCATTCTTTAATAATTTCATCTAATATTTTATAAAAATCGCTGTGTTCTCTTTTTAATTTATTTATAAAAATTACTCTTGGTAATTCTTCTTTATTGATAAAACGCCAGACCATTTCGGTGCCGACTTCAATACCAGAACCAGCATCAATGACAACCATGGCACAATCAACCGCTTTAAGACCCGAAAGGACTTCGCCAACAAAATCTATATATCCCGGCGTATCAACAATATTAAAATAGCAATCTTTATATTCACCATAGCCTAAAGCGAGATTGATACTAATTTTTCGGGCGATTTCGTCTTCATCATAGTTAAGCAACGAAGTATCGTCATCTACTCGGCCAAGACGAGTGTTTTGTTTTAGCAAAAATAAAATCGTTTCACCAATGGTTGTCTTACCACAACCACCGTGACCAAAAAATCCGAGATTGATTATTTTATCACTACTGTATTCTTTCACATTTTCCCCCGACTGTATGTCGAAAGAAATTTCTCAATTATTTTAATTTATATCATAGTTAATTTTAGTCAAAAGTCAAGAAATAAAATCTCTTTAGGTAAAGGCTGAAATAAATGTTTTAAGTCAGAATAGAAGTAGTAAAGAGTTTTTCTTTACCCATTTTCGGTCTTATACCAAAAGGACCTTGCCTGATTTCTGAAAGTTCTTTTTTGGCGCAGGCGATGATCGCTTGCGCTTTATCATTTTTGCCAAATAGACTTTGATAGGCATTGGCACCGGCAATTCTTCCTTCAAGCATCGCCGTTGATGCCTCTTCAATACCAGAAACATCACCAGCAACATAAATACCTGGTACTGATGTTTCCAGATCTTCATTATGCCAGGCAACATTGCCGCCGAGTTCCGGGATATAATTTATTCGGCAGCCTGCTTGATATAACAGTTCTGATAACGGCGTTAACCCAACTGCCAAACAGATCATATCAACTTTAAGTCTCTTTTCCGTTCCTTTGATCGGCTTTAGTTGCTTATTCACTTTGACAATTATCGCACCTTTGACACAATCATTGCCAATTGCATATTTAATCGTATGTGAAGTTAAAATTGGCACACCAAGTCTTCTTAATTTTGCCGCGTGGACATGATAACCACCAATCTTATCCATAATTTCAATTATCGTAACAACTTCAATACCGGCCTGAATCATTTGATACGAAACAATCAATCCAATATTACCCGAACCAACCATTAGCGCTCTTTTCCCTGGCAAAACACCGTGCACATTCATTAATGTTTGCACGGCACCGGCGCCGTAGACGCCGGGCAAGTCATTATTAGGAAATGCAATTAGATTTTCGGCAGCACCGGTTGCAATGATAATCCTTTGCGCATAGACTTTCAAAAATCGGTCGTATTGAACAACACCCAAGATATTATCTTGATAGTAGCCAATTACTGAGGAATCGAGCATTAAATTTACATTGGGATGTTTTATCTTTTCGCCAAGTATTTTAGCGATATCAATACCACGCACGCCACAATAATGACTTTTGGAACCAAAGAATTTATGGGTTTGT
Source organism: Caldifarciminota bacterium (assembly GCA_039801485.1). Classification (GTDB taxonomy): domain Bacteria; phylum Hydrothermota; class Tepidihabitantia; order Tepidihabitantales; family CAIPLT01; genus JBDRUR01. The sequence goes on along the minus strand of JBDRUR010000007.1, from coordinate 8,422 downwards.
TTAATCAATTGGCCACCAACGGTTGGGTTGTCGTCAATCAAGACGACCTTTGCCCCCAGTTCTGCCGCAACAGCCGCAGCACTTAATCCCGCCGGACCAGCACCGATAATGCCAATCTCAGTTGCAATATCGTAGCTACTCATAATCGCCATTTAAATAAGCTTTCCTTTGCCTTTTTGTATTTCAACGCGCATACCTTCTTTTAATGGTTCGACGCATACCATAACATTGGGTTTAGAATTTACCGTCATTAAACAAGAAGAGCATTTGCCAACCGCACAGAAAAATCCTCGCGGTCGTTTCATTTTCTCGGTAATGCGAAAAACTTTAATGCCATTAGCAATCAAAGCCGCAGCAATCGGCTCACCTTCATAGCCATATAATTCTTTTCCTTCAAAATAAAATTTGACCAATCTACCTTTAGTAAAAGTTAAGATTGGATGTTGCACAATGCGCATCGCGCTTTGCTTAACGCTGCCGGTAGGTGTATTTTTATTAAAAGTTGGCTTTGACATAATTTACCGCATTAACAAATATTTTTAGTCCATCCGGTTCCTTATTTTTGGGTAAGATATGCCAATTAGGATATTGATAAATTCGACATGCCCTTTCTGGATGTGGCATCATACCTAAAATCCGACCGGATGCATCGCAGATACCAGCAATATCAGCAATTGAGCCATTGGGATTATAAGGATAACCCGCTTTTTTACCAGACTTATCAGTGTAAGTAAAAACAATTTGCTCATTTTTGATAAGTTTTGAAAGTGTCTCCTTCTTATCAAAAATAACCTTGCCTTCAGCATGTGCCACCGGTATCAGCGCAATGTCACTCATACCCTTAGTAAATACGCACGGACTTTTGGGATTAGGTTTAAGATAAATCCACCGACATTCGAAACGATTCGAGTCATTAGTCGTTAAAGTTATTGTCTGTTTAGAAAAATATGACTTTTTTTGCCGATGATTAGAAAATCCCGGCAAAATACCGGCTTTGGCTAAGACTTGAAAACCATTGCAGATACCCAGAATCAACTTGCCCTGTCTGATGAACTCATTAATTGCATCACAAATTATATATTTAAGTTCATTCGCTAAGATTTTACCAGCGCTGATATAATCACCATAAGTAAATCCACCGGGAATTACTAAAATTTGATATTGATTCAAGAGGTGTTTCTTTTTTTTTAAGATATTTATGTGCACATTTTCCGCAAAAGCACCGGCAAGCTTAAATGCATAAATTGTTTCCTCATCACAGTTTGTGCCGGCAGTAAACAAGATTGCCACTTTTACCTTTCTCATTACTAAACCCCGATGATTAAAAATGTATCACTGAAATTATCTGGGATTATCTTCTGCCCCGGATTTTTGTGCCTTTAAGCAATCCTTCATAATGACGCATAACCAAGTGCGATTCAATTTGTTGAATTGTATCTAAGGCGACGCCGACGATAATTAGAAGCGTTGTGCCACCAAAATAAAATGGCACCCGTAATGAATGCATTAAAAAAGTCGGCAATAAGGCCATAAATGCCAAAAACAACGCGCCCGGTAATGTCAAAAGTGAGAGGCTGCGGTCAATAAATGCCGCAGTGTTCGGACCCGGTCTAATGCCCGGAATAAAACCACCATATCTTTGCATATTATCAGCTAAATCCCGGGGATTAAATACAACTGAGGTATAAAAATAAGTAAAAAAGATAATTAATACCGCATATAACAAGTTATATAGCCAATGCCCAGGTGCGATATAACTGGCAATTGATTGTAACCATTGCGCTTTGAAAAATGTCGTAATGGTCGAGGGAAAGACAATCAGACTCTGGGCAAAAATGATTGGAATAACACCGGCAGTATTAATTCTTAGTGGCACATAGGTTGATTGACCACCATACATTTTCCGACCAATGATCCTCTTGGGATATTGGACCGGGATCTTCCGCATTGCCTGGGTAATTAGTACCACCCCGGCATAAACACCAAAGATAATTGCGGCAATGACAATTAGCGCCAACCAAGAAATTTCGCCGGCGCGCATCATTTGAATTGTCCGCCCAATATCTTGAGGAATACTATCGACACAACCAACAAAGATGATAAAAGAAATACCGTTACCAATCCCTTTATCAGTGATCTGTTCGCCAAGCCACATTACAAAAATTGTGCCGGCGGTCATTGTTAAAATCGTTAACATTCTAAAGAAAATCCCGCCGCCAATAACAATCGGTCCGGCAGCAGTCGGCGGCTGTGATTCTAAATAAACCGCAATACTTGTTGCTTGAATAATTGATAACAGGACTGTCGCATAGCGTGTGTATTGATTAATCTTTTTTCTACCTTCTTCGTCTCTTTGTAATTTTTCTAAATAAGGAAAGACCGAACCTAAAAGTTGGAAGATAATCGATGCGGAAATATAGGGCATAATACCTAAAGCAAAAATTGATGCCCGAGCTAACGCACCGCCAACAAAGATATCATATAGCCCAAAAACCGTACCACGCATCTGTTGAAATAGTAGACTTAATGCCGCACCATTTATACCGGGTGTTGGCACATGCGTCCCTAACCGATAAACCGCCACCAATGCGATTGTAATTAGAATCTTCTTTCTTAAGTCTGGGATTTTAAAAATATTGGGAACGTTCTGAAGCATTTTAGTCTGATGTGCTTTCTATTTTTTTAAGACTAATATTGACCTTTTCAAACTTTCCGCCAACTGCTTCAAGTTTTTTTAGCGCTGAGGCTGAAATCGCATCGGCTTGAATTGTAACCGGTATCGTCAACTCGCCTTTACCAAGAATTTTTATTGGTAGATCTTTTTTTACCAATCCAACGTCTTTTAACACCTGTTTATTAACTGTCCCAGTTAATCGCCGTTTTTCAATGTCTGCTAAATTAACAATTTCAAATTCTCTCTTATTAAAATTCTTAAAACCACGCTTGGGGATGCGTCGATATAACGGCATTTGACCGCCTTCAAATCGAGCATCATATTCTTTACCTTTTCTTTGACCCGAGCCCTTATGACCACGACCTGATGTTTTGCCGTGACCAGAACTCGGTCCGCAACCGACTCTTTTCTTCCGTTTCTTTGCACCTTTTGGTGGATGGAGATCAGTCAACATATTCAACCTTTACTAAATGTCTCACTTTTCTTATCATCCCACGAATCATCGGTGTGTCTTCGTGGATTTTACAACTATTTACTCTTTTTAGCCCTAATGCCCAGGCATTTTTTTTATGAACCGGTTTGGTATCAATTAGACTTTTAACCAATGTCACTTTTAGTTTCTTCATTTTTGTCAACCGCTTTTTCTTTAATTTTTTTCTTGCCTATTATCTGTTCTAACGGCTTATTGCGGATCGCAGCTATCTCTTCTGGTGTTCTTAAGTTCATTAACGCTCGCAATGTAGCTACCGCTAAATTATAGGGGTTAGTTGAACCCAATGCTTTGGTATAGACATCTTTTAAGCCAACCGCTTCCAGCACTGCCCTAACTTGGGCACAGGCGATTAATCCGGTTCCTTCTGGTGCTGGTTTTAATAATACTTTACTGGCGCTATATTTACCAAAAGTCTGATGCGGAATTGTGTTACCCATAACTGCTATTGGAATTAAATTCTTTTTTGCCCGATTAGCCGCTTTTCTAACCGCCAATGCCACTTCGTCAGACTTGCCGTGACCCAAACCAACTTTACCTTGTCCATCACCAACAATTACACCCGCCGAAATGCGTAAACGTTTGCCACCTTTGACGACCTTAGATACCCGTTTAATAAATATTACTCGTTCAATAAACTCTTGGGTTTGTAAAGTAGCTGAATCTTCTAAAATAGTAAGCCTCCTTTTCTGGCACCTTCAGCCAATGCTTTTACCCGACCATGATATCGGTAGCCGGCGCGGTCGAAAACAATTTTACTAATACCTAATTCCTTAGCTTTTTGTGCCATTAAATATCCAACCTTATAGGCAACTGCGGTCTTACCGCTCATTTTACCTTCTTCATTAATATTCGGTAATTCCTTATGCAACGACGACACCGAAGTTATTACTCTGTTGTGTAAATCATCAACTAATATCGCATAAATATGCTTATTGCTGCGTTTGACACACAGACGCGGGCGCTCTACGGTGCCAAATATCCGCTTTCGAATGCGCAAATGTCTCCGTTTTAATCGATCTTTAATCATAATAAACTATTATTGTAATAAAAAAATAAACAATGTCAATCATTTTATATCATTACCTTTGGTCATCGCCAAAGCGGTATGCTGAGATTCTAAATCAAGTTGATATCTATCTTGCTTCGCACCAGAATGACAAATGCCATGCTCATTTAATTTAATCATTGACAAGTAACAATTTTAACAATATGCTATATCTATGCTTAAAATTGACCAGCGTCGAAAGTTAATTCCGGTTCGGAAATATTCAATACCATTCCGTTGGATTCTAATCGGTGCTGGTATCGTAATTTTTCTGGCAATTTATATCTTAATTAAACAAATCTTTCTGTGATGAACTCAATTTTTTATCGGTTTTGGTTAATAAAAAATAGGAGGTAAAATGGCACAACTACATTTTAATTATAAGGATATATTTAGAGCGCTTCGTTTGGGTTTCTCGGCTAAAAAGATCTTTATGATGACCCTGGGGCTTACAGTTGCAATGGTTGGTTATTGCATCATGTCCTATATTGCGTTTTTAGTTGCTGGTTGGTCGTTTGTTGATATCTGGAGCGAGTTCCGTTTATTACCAGTACCAGAAATGTTACCCTGGTATAGTTGGATTATTTGGATAATTGGAGTTCTTTATGTCTTATGTGTGATATTAGTAACCGGTACCGCGATATCAAAAGTAACATTTGAACAATTAAAGGGTGATGACTTCTACCAAATCTCAAAAGCATTTCAACATAGTTTTCGCAATATCAAGGCAATTATCTTTAGTCCAACAATGGTAATATTATTTATTCTTTCCATTGTTATTACTGGACTTATCCTTTCATTGATTGGCGCTATTCCTTACTTTGGAGAAATCTTTACCAGTATCTTTATTATTCCGGCATTTGCGGCGTCGTTATTTATTGTCTATCTGTTAATTATCTTCTTATTTACTTTATTCTTTGCGCCAGCACTAATTGGCACATCCGGCACTGATACGTTTGATACCTTATTTGAAGTATTTTCAATGGTCAATGAGCAACCGGCCCGGCTAATTTGGTATACCATTCTCACCTGGTTTTTAACAAAAGTAGGAGCTACTTTGCTAACGATATTTTCTCGGTTAGCAGTTAATATTGGCATAAATATTTTATCAGTATTTATGGGCGGAAAAATTATCGATGTTGTATTCAATGCCGCTTCGACATTTAAATTGACAATTCCCTACTGGTGTCCAGAACCCTGTGCGTTATTAGCCGAAAGAAGCATAACCTTCTTAGCCGGTTCCCAGATATTTGCCCCACCAAGCTATGTGCCAAGCAATGCCGCAATTTTGATTGCATCAATATTAACCGCGATTGCCTATTATATCTTAATTTTCTTTGTTGCTGGTTTTGGGTTGACCATCTGGTTCTGCGGCACAACCGCGAGCTATTTGGTAATTGCGAAGAAAAAGGATGACCGCAATCTATTAGAGATTAAAGAAGAACCGATTGAAACCGCACCTCAGGCGGCATCTTCAGAAACAATAACTGAAAGTAAAACTTAGCATTATAAAAAGTTAATTTCTACTTACTCAAATAAATTAAAGTATGCAATCTGAACCTCAGTGTCTGCCCTGCGTCATCAAGCAATCTGAACGAATCGTAAATGCCTTGTTCGCAAATAACAATCATCAAGGTTCATCCGCAAAAGAAGAAGTTCTATCCGAGATTCGAAATCAAGCATTGGCTATTGCTTCGCGATTAACTTTACAAGACCCGCCAAGCAAATTTACTTCGCAGGTGCTGGCAAAAGTTTACGAGTTATTGCAACTCGACGACCCGTATCAGTTAGCAAAGAAAAAGCAAAATGAACTGGGTAAATCGATTTATAATCATCTTGTCAAGGAACTAAATCGCACCTTAGACCCAATTTATTTAGCAATAAAATATGCTGCCTGTGGCAATGTGATTGATGTCGGACCGGCTGAAATCTATTCAGTTTATAATCCTTCGAGTTCGGTATTTGATGATATTAAAGCAATGGCGGAAAAACCGTTAGCGATCGATGACTATGAAATTTTCAAGGAAAAGTTTAAGTCGGCAGAAAAAATTCTCTATATTCTTGACAACAGCGGTGAAATTTTTTTAGATAAACTGCTCATCGAACGATTGAAGGGACCACAAATTACAATTGCGGTTAAGGCGCTTCCAATTCTGAATGATGCTTTAAGACAAGATGCACTCTATGCCGGGTTGGATAGCTTGGGTCCGATTATTAATGTCAATCGCCAAGAAAATGATTGCCGACATCTCGGTGTTGACTTTAATTGCACAACTAAGGAATTCGATATTGCATTTGAAAGCGCTGATATTGTCGTTGCCAAAGGGCATGCTAACTTCGAATCATTGGTTGACTGTGAACGCGATTGTTTTTTTATTCTGATGGCAAAATGTCCGGTAGTTGCCAATAAACTCAAAGTGAATATCAAAGACCGGGTATTTTATTACTCGCCAATCAAAGGAGAGTAGCAGATGTGTTTAGCAATTCCAGCAAAGATTATCTCTAAAAAAGGCGACACCGCGATTGTTGATGTCTCAGGAGTAAAACGGGAAGCCAATTTGATGCTCTGTCCCAAGGCAAAGGTTGGTGATTATATCATTATGCACGCTGGCTTTGCTATCCAAATTCTTAATAAAAAAGAAGCCAAAGAAACATTAAAAATTTGGCAAGAAATTGAGAAGTTAAACAAAACAACCATTAACTAAGGAGGAAAAATGAAAAACACTATCATCGGTCTGTTAATAATTTTTATCACCTTGCCGATAACATATGCCCAATGCCCAGAATGCCAAGCAAACCCCGAAAAATGTAAAAAGATCCAGACTGGTGCGCCTTGTAATTGTCAGGAGGAAGAAAAAATTATCCGTAAAGAAATCGAAAAAGAATTCTATGTAAAACCAACCGCTGAAGCAAGAGGCTTTATCGGTATTATCACTGAGCAAAAAGAAGGTCAGCTCATTATTAGAGAAGTTCTACCTGAAAGCCCAGCGGCTAAAGCGGGGTTAATTCCCGGTGATATAATTTTAGAAATTAACAATGTTAAAGTTACTACCCCTATGGAATTAGTGGAATTTATGAAATCAACTAGTCCCGGGGACACCGTCGATTTGAAAATTTTATCAAACGGACAAGAAAAGAAATTCAAGATAAAATTAGGCAAACCGCCGATACCAATAGAAAAGAAAATGCAGATAAAAGTTAAAGTCAACCAAAATCGTTCCGGTGGCGCTGGTTATTTTGGTTCGGGTTTTGTTTCTTTTGATTTTGCCCCAATTAATTTGATACTTAACAATCATCACTTGGGTTCTTTAAATAATACCCATTGGACATTTGGTGGCGGTGGTTATGGTCAGATCGAACGAATTCGTATCGGTGGTTTTGGTACTGGTGGTGCGCAATCAGTCAGCAACGATACATTTGATATTGAAGTGGGTTTTGGTGCCGGCTTTTTTGAGTTAGGGTATTCAATTGTTCAAACCAACCATTTTATGCTGACACCGCTACTGGGCATTGGTGGTGGCGGGCTGTCACTAAAAAGAACCCCGACACTAATTTTATATCGTCCGGTTAATTTTGATGATATTTTATCATCTGCTGGTGGTGTTGCCAAAGTTTCCAAGGGCGGCTTTGCTTTATCGCCGGGTTTGGCAATTGACATTCCATTTGGTTTTACTGGTATTAGCGTCAAAGGTGGTTATATGTGGACGGTCTTAAGTAGTTCCTGGATAGATGAAGGTATCGGCGGCAAAATCAACGGTCCAAAATTCAATCTCAACGGAATTTATTGTTCACTAAATGTGATGTTTGGTGGAATAAAGTGATTATTGAACTCGGAGGCGGATGGGTGCTGGTGTGCCTGCTGGACTTCAAATCCAGGTGTTCTTCGAAAGAAGAACGGTAGGTTCGATTCCTACACGCCTCCGCCATTCTTTTGATATTTAGACGAAAGTTCGCGGAAATCACCGCGCCGAACAGTAATGCCAATCGTGTCAAAATAAATTAATAGCGGAAGAACTGAACGACGCGAGGCATTGAGTAAATCACGAAATTGGGCAACACGAATTGTCTTATTTTCTTTTAGAAAATCACACAATAGTTTTTGTGCTTTTTTTAGATATTCTTGATGAATTACTAAACCTTCGCCAATATTGACTAACTTCCCAACATCAAGTAAATATTGAAATGCCTTTCTAACCAGTGTTTCGCTATT
>JBDRUR010000006.1:0-37705 GCA_039801485.1 Caldifarciminota bacterium | reverse complement strand
ATTGGGATATTCCAGATGTTTTTCGAATAAAAAAGAAAAAAATTGTGAAACCAATTGGCTTGCAAAATCGTCTATATATTATAATATACCAAAATTTATCAACTGGGGTCTAAAAATCGTTATTCACAACCGCAATGTAGACACCGCCCGGTGCATACCCCGAATGCATTCCGGGAATGGCACTTTGGCTCGGTTAAAAATTAAGTTTTGGACGCAGATGCAAGGTTAGAATCATGCCATAACTCACACACAGCCAAAGACTAAGGATATTGGTCAGTATAGTTATTAGCCGGTAGCCGAGTAAGATATCAAGCAAGGTAATCAGCAAGGTGTTTAGTAAGGAGTTGAGCATTGAACAATGTACCTGACTAAGAAGGGGGTTTAGGATGAGATTTAGCAAAAAGGAAACTTTTTGTTAATCTGCTCATTCTTTGTTAGTTATATCGTCCGTCCATTTACGGACAGTGTTGCGGGTAGTTTTATAATATCGGACAATTTTGCTAATAACTTTAGTTTTTGCCATCGGCACCATATTCAGCTAAGATTAAAGATATTATTGCTACGATTTATAATCTCATAATATGCCGTGATTACTTCTCTTTCATGCTCCGGCATACCCATAATCATTTTTATGAACTTGATTCGTCTTTTCATTCTTATTCTTTAGACTTGCGTTTATATAAAACGGTTCCAAAGTCGATCTTTTCGTTTTGCCAACTGAACAATTGATTTACTTTAATCCTTATTTTCAAACTTTATTTAAATAACAACCAAATAAAAAGGCAGGAAGTAGTAACCGCAGCAAATGTGAAAGGTAAGCCAACTTTGACAAAGTCAAAAAAGTTCATTTTGTAGCCTTGTTTTCTTAACAACCCGACCCCAACGATATTGGCTGAAGCACCGATTGGTGTGATATTGCCACCAACAGTTGTGCCCAAAATTGTGCCAAATAACAGAAGATATTCCGGATAGTTATAAGCCTCAGAAAGTGAAATAATAACACCAGCAATTGCCGCAAAGTATGGAATATTATCAATAAACGCCGAGATTAGCACCGAGAATCCCACCAGCACCAAATAAGTAATCACAAGATTGCCCAAGGTGAGTCGGGCAACTAAGTTTGCCAATAGATTAACAACACCGGTATCTTTTAAGGCACCGACCAAGCAAAAAATACCTGCTAAAAGGAATAATGTCGACCAGTCGGCATCTTTTAATACCGAATAGGTCTTAATTTTTTTCGAAAAACTGCTAAAGATAATTGCGACAATTGCATAAGTGATACATATCAATCCCGAGACATTTCCAATTTTGTTTTTGAGAAAAGAAGCAATGATTAGTGAAATAATCAATAATCCTAACAAAATGCCAGGCACAATGCTAACAATTTTTTCTGGTTCAACTTGAGCGATCGGCCGATTAAATTTCCGGAATAATAAGTAAAGGGCAATTAACGACGCGATGGCACCAATTTGCACCGCAAAGAACAACCCGGGTTTTCCTTGAAAGATGAAAAAGTCATTAAAAGTCATCCCAGTGTTTGCTGCCAAAATCATACTTGGCGGATCACCAACTAATGTTGCTGTGCCTTGCAGGTTAGACGAGAGACAGATGCTTAAAACAAACGGCACCGGTGAGGTCTGAAGTTTTTGAGCAAGAGCGAAGGCAATTGGCACCATAATCAAAACGGTTGAGACATTTTCGATAAATGCCGAAAGTAAGCCGGAAAAAATCGACATTAACAGTATTGCCCAAATCAAATTTTTTGAAACATCGATAATCCGTTCAGCTAAATAAGCCGGAATTTTAGAATGGATGAAAAGTTCGGCAACAACGCTTGTACCCCATAAAACGCCTAAGATATTCCAATTAATATGCTGAAATATTTTAATCGGGCTTAAAATACCAAGTAGAGTTAATATGCCAACGCCAATCCAAACTGTCAAAAATCGCAACCGATGCGTTGCAATTAAAATCGCATAACAGAAAACAAAGACAACCGCGGTAATCAGTTGTTGGGAATTGAGCACAATCTTTACTGCTTGACCGAATAATCCATTAATAAAGTCTCACGATTGTTGATGACCTTCTTCACCAAACCGACTTGCGGTGCATACCATTCATAACCAGCATAATCTTCGACCAACGAATCGTTGATTTTAACTTGCTCTAAGTAATCCAACCGATAACATTGCTGAAAGGTGCCGGCCAAAACATTAACATCGCAAATCTCGCTAACCATTCGGCGAACGGTATGGGAAATTCGGAATGTGTCGCCCATTACCAAAACAGTATCAGTAAATATTTCTGCCCATTGGGCACCTAACACCAATGGTAGCCGATATTGTAAAAGCCAGTTTTTTTCAATTTCAAAATCAGTACCACCAATATTTACTGTTCGGATATATAGTTTTCTAATTTCATTATCAGTCTTTTTCCAGAACTCGTCGGCATAGTTTCGCAATAGATGAATACACTCGGTCCCATAGACGACGGTCTCGGCTTTCACTTCAACTTGTTCAATCTGCCCGTATTGACTGTATTGCCACCAATTACCAGTCTTTAATGGAAAATAGTCACTGCCTGCCCGATACAAAAGCCAATCTGAATTGTTACAGCTAATTGTTAAAGTCAAGATAATAAAAAAGAAATAAGATTTCTTCATAATATTTGAAAACTAATGCCTAATGACAATAATAAGAAAAATTCTGAAGTCATAATTTGATTATAGTTCCAGTCCCGGGCTTGAATTACTTGATTTAGATAAACCCGTGCCAACAGCGCCGGTCTTATTTTATCAACAAAATCACCGCCGGTAAATTTCTGTTTGTAGCCCAGTCCGTATTTAATGCCAAAGGCATAAGTTTTTTCTTCGACGCTGAGCATCCTTCTTAAAAAATAGTTGTAATTTGCACCAAAAGAAGCAAGCATTGAATTGCGTTCCTTTTTAATAAATGGATAATGATAAACAAGAGCAATTTCATGCCAATTAATATACTCTTGGCGATTAATCTTATTCGGCAGTTTGGCAAAACCATACGCCAACTGAAAGTTATTGAAATTTAACGCTGATGAGATTGCTGAAGTTGTTTGGTAGTTACGATTTAAGTTGCTCATCGGGATATTCGGTCCGTATTTAAGTTCCAATTCCAAGGAATTTATTACGAAGATCAACGCAATCGTCGGAAACAACATTGATTAAATTTAGCAAAACAAAAGATAAATGTCAATCCCGAGATTAAACTTGACAACTACTCAGATATTACTTAAAATAAAAAAGATGGAATTTATTGCTGATCTACATATTCATTCAAAATTTTCCCGGGCAACATCCAGTGATATGGTAATTCCAAAAATTGCCGAAATGGCGGAACTCAAAGGCATTAAGTTAGTTGGCACCGGTGATTTCACCCATCCCGAATGGCTAAAGGAATTGCGAATCGAACTCACTGATGATAGTTATGGCATCTATAAGTATCAAAATACCTATTTTATGCTAACTGCCGAAGTCAATAATCTTTATCCCAAGAATGGCAAGTTAAGACGGATCCATCATATTATTGTCAGCCCGGATTTTCCAACAGTTGAAAAGATAAATAAGTTTTTAAACCGTTACGGTAACTTAAGTGCTGATGGCCGACCGCTTTTAAATTTAGACTCAAAGGTGATGCTTGAGAAAATCTTGGAAATTAATCCTGATAATTATCTAATACCATCGCATATCTGGACGCCTTGGTTTTCGCTTTTTGGTTCTAAATCCGGTTTTGATTCAATTGAGGAATGTTTCGATGATTTAACCAAAGAGATTTTTGCTTTGGAAACCGGGCTGTCCTCTGACCCCAAAATGAACTGGACATTGTCGAGTTTGGATCGTTATACTTTGGTTTCGAATTCTGATGCCCATTCACCTTCTCGCTTAGGCCGAGAAGCAAATGTCTTTAACTGTGCAATTTCTTATCAGGAAATTAAAGAAGTTTTAAAGACCAAGGACCGAACGCGTTTCCTTTATACCATTGAATTTTTTCCCGAAGAAGGCAAGTATCATTATGACGGTCATCGTAATTGCAATATTGTCTTATCGCCCCAACAGTCAATCAGTATTAATGATATTTGTCCGGTTTGTGGTAAAGAATTAACCATTGGTGTTGCCCATCGGGTGATGCTATTAGCTGACCGGGAATACGGCTATATGCCAGCAAATGCGATCCCATATAAAAATCTGATTCCGTTAGAAGAAATTATTGCTGATGTCTTAGCTGTCGGTCGGGATAGTGCCAGTGTTAAAAATTACTATCTGAAATTGGTCAAGGCGCTTGCCGGCGAATTCAATGTGCTATTGCATGCCCCAATTACTGAAATCGCGCTTCACTCCGACCATCGGATTGCCTTGGCAATTGAACATATGCGCCAAGGAAAAATCAATATCCAACCGGGCTATGATGGTGTCTTTGGAAAAATCAGTATCTCCTTTGATGACAAAAAAATTGCAGTTAGCGATGATGGACAAAAGAATCAGCAGTTATCATTGTTTTAAGGAATAGTAAGATGAAACAGATCTGGGCCCCCTGGCGCATGCAATATATCAAACAATGCCAAACCGCCAAAACTAAAAACGACGGTTGTTTTTTATGTTTGCCTAATAAGAAAAACAGTTATGTTGTCTATCAGGGTAAATATTGCTATATTATGCTCAACCGTTTTCCATACAATCCCGGTCATTTAATGATCGTGCCATATCGCCATCTTGGTAGTATCGAGCAGTTATCGGAATCGGAGTCTCAGGAAATGTTTCAATTAATGAATTATTCAATATCAGCGCTTAAACAAACAATGAAGCCGGAAGGGTTCAATATTGGCATTAACATCGGCAATGTTGCCGGTGCCGGTGTTCCGGACCACATCCACATTCATCTTGTACCTCGTTGGCTTGGTGATACCAACTTTTTACCGGTATTAACCGATACCAAGATCATCAATCAAGCATTAAAAGACACCAAGCAAAAACTAAAGAAGATTATAAAATCAATAGTTAAATAGTATGCCAAAAATAAAAGCGGTAATCTTTGATTTGGACAATACTTTGGTTGACTTTATGAAGATGAAGGAACTGGCAATTGATGCCGCGGCAGATGCGATGATTGATGCCGGCCTGCCGATGAAGAAACAAGAGGTCTATCAACGCATCTTTAATGTCTATAAAGAAAAAGGTATTGAATATCAGCAGGTCTTTGATTCGTTTCTTTTAGAGACGCTAGGGAAGATTGATATGAAAATCCTCGCTGCCGGTATTATTGCCTATCGCCGGGCCCGAGAAAGTGCCCTGGTCTCTTATCCAAAAGTGACGATTACCTTATTAGAACTCTTAAAGCGCGGGTTAAAACTGGCGGTTATCTCAGATGCGCCACGATTACAAGCCTGGCTACGGTTGTGCGGATTAAACATCCACAACTATTTTGATGTCGTCATAACCTTTGATGATACCAATAAACGGAAACCAGATGCCGAACCGTTTATTATGGCACTAAAACAATTAAACCTAACACCGCCAGAGGTAATTATGGTTGGGGATTGGCCGGAGCGAGATATCATCGGCGCCAAACCTTTGGGGATGAAAACGGTTTTTGCCCGTTATGGTGATACCTTTGGCACCAAAAACTCCGGTGCCGACTACGAAATCGATGACATCTATCAACTGATTGAAATTATTGATAAAGAAAACCAAAAAGAAAACTAATAACTATTAGATGGCGATTTCGGGTATTGGCATTGATTTAATTGAAGTCGATCGGATTAAAAAGACCTTTGAACGATTTGGCGAGCGGTTCAAAAATCGGATCTTTACTAAAGAAGAACAAGACTTTTGCGAAGCACATAAAAACAAGTATCTCTCTTATGCTGCCCGGTTTGCCGCCAAAGAAGCCTTTTCCAAGGCACTGGGCACCGGTCTTTTAGGAAAGATCTCCTGGCGCGAGGTAATCATCGTTGACAACGAACGCTCACAACCCAAAATCGCACTGTCCGGCAAGGCAAAGCAATTCTTAAACAACCGCAAAACTTATTTAAGTTTAACCCATACTGACAATTATGCCTCGGCAATCGTTATCATCGAAGAATAGTTCGGCAATGGCAAATGTATTTTTGCGGTTAACGCCATCAAAACCATTTTTGGATTGGCATCCAATAATTTCTGTCTTGCTAGTGTTGATAATTACCGTTGCATTTAATCTTTGCTGTCAGCGAACACTGGATATCACTAATGACTTACAGACCCCAGCCTTCAAAGATGGTGAACAACTTACTTACGGTTATTTTATAAATGACACCTTGATTGGCAAAACTGAGATGCGTATCTATTTTGATATTGATGATGATATTCCAATCTATTGTTTAGAAATCGTCACCGAACGCGAAGAGGCTGATAACTATATTTCTGATTCATCAGTCGTTTATTTCCGACGTGACAACTTTCAACCAATCTGGTCATATCGGATGTTGGAGACTGACTTTGGCTGGCGGACGACAGAAACGCACTATTCTGAAAGCGACATTGATATTTGGGTTGAGACCGTTGATGGCAAAGAAACATTTAGTTTATCACTCTCGCCCCCTTATTTTGACAGCGAGATGTTGTTGGCGTTACTCCGCGCCGTGCAATTTAAACGAGCAAAAAAATACACATTTACCGTCTTTAACCCATTAATGCAGACCATAACGAAAACCACTGCTCGCTATCATACCAAGACAATGATTCCGATGACCAGCGAATTTATCGAATGTGATAAACTGCAATTAACTACGCCGTTTAATGAAATAGTTTTATTCTATGAGCATCGTCAACCTCGGCGGTTAATTAAATTTCAAGAAAAGAGAACTGATATTGTTGCGGTCTTATTAAGTGAATAAATTATTTTTGGGGTTGTTCTGAACCGGCTTTTGCCAGCAATTCGTTGATTTTATTTAGTAGCACATTGGCATCAAATGGTTTGGTGATGTAGGCGTCGGCGCCGATTTCAATGGCAATCCTTTTTGATTCATCACCACTCCTGGCAGTGAAGATGATAATCGGAATCTCTTTATAGGGCTCGTATTTCTTTATCAGACCACAGAGTTTAAATCCGTCAATTTTCGGTAACATCACATCAAGAATGATTAAGTCGGGTTTTTCGGATCTTAATAACTTAAACATCTCCAAACCACTATCAACCACCAGAACCTGAAATCCGGCGTTTTCTAATCGAAACTTGACCAGCTGTGCTAAATTAAAGTCATCTTCAACAACTAAGATCTTTTTCATTAGTATTTATTTTGCTTGATATGGGAGGACAAAATGAAAACTGGCACCGTGTCTGGGTCTACTCGTTACCCAAATGGCGCCATGATGCAATTCAACTAACATTTTGGCGATCGATAGCCCTAAGCCAATGCCGCGGATTTTTGGCGGCGCTGACAATCGTTCAAACTTTTCAAACACCTTTTTAATATCTTTTTGCTTGATACCTGGGCCGGTATCAGTTATTGTAACCTTTAAATATTGATATTTACTTGGCAATTGCTGTTTAATAATCTCCCGATGCTTTTGGGGCAGTAATTTAGTTTCTATTGTAATCTTGCCATTATCCGGGGTGAATTTCAAGGCGTTATCAATAACATTGGCGAGCACTTCAAATATTCGGTCTTTGTCAACGAAAATTGTTGGGGCAGCGGTAAACTTCTTGGTGATTTGCATCTTTTTGTTGCGAATTTTTATACTATAACTATCCAAGACTTTATTTATTACTTCTTCAATCTGAACTGGTTCCAGATGCAATTCAACCTTTTTACTATCAATGGCAGCAACTTTTAGAAAATTATCAATCATTCTAACCAGACGGTCGGTCTCTTCTTGAGCAATTGAAACTATCTGTCGCGTTTTCTCATTGATTGCCAGTTGATTGCTTTCTGCCAATAGCGCAATCGCCTCTTTGATTGATGATAATGGCGATTTTAACTCGTGGAGCAAGATGCTCATTGTATCAACATCGTAATATTTCTTATTGCCGGCTTTCATTTAGTTTCCTTACCCAAATACAGTAATCGCTTAAGGCTATTTTACTTCAAATTAATTAAAAGTCAAGTTAGGATGTTAAATGTGCGTGCAGAAATGAAATTTTAGCTAAAAACTCAAGTCGCTCAAGACGATATTTTGCTTCCGCCAAGTCGCTGCCGAGTACGACCACGCCATGTCGTTTTAACAAGATGACGTTATATTTAACCGCTAACCGAGCAACTGCCTGCGCCAGTTGCAAACTACCCGGCTTAAAATAACCAATCAATTTAATTGTACCAAGTGTTTCGGCTGTCTCGGTTAACAATTTGCTATTAAGTCTCTTTTTGGTAAATGTCCAGACGGTTGAAAACACCGGGTGGGCATGGACGATCGCATTCACATCCTCTCGTTGCGCGTAGATAAGCTGGTGCATTTGATGTTCAGTTGATGGTTTAATGCGCTTATCTTCTGGTTGGTCATGTGGACTGACAAGATTCATTTTCACAATATCTTTTGGGCTCATTGTGCCTTTACAAACACCACTGCTGGTGATTAACATTTCATTCCGGTTCAGCCGGACACTAATATTGCCATCAGTGGCAACGATGTAACCTTTTTCATAGAGAAACTTACCGAGTTCAACAATTTTAGTTTTTAGCTCGATTAGTGCCATTTGCGGTTAATTAGATTTTGTGGGGTAGTATCTAACACTTATCAGCTGATTTTTTCTAGGCCGCCCATATATGGTCTTAAGACCTCGGGGATTATGATGCTGCCGTCTTTTTGCTGATAATTTTCAACAATTGCGATGAAGATTCTCGGGAATGCTAATCCCGAACCATTTAAAATATGAACATATTGGAGAGAGTTATCTTTGCGTCTGACCCGGATGTTTGCCCGACGTGCCTGAAAGTCTTCGCAGTTAGAGATTGACGATACCTCAAGCCAAGTTCCAACTCCGGCGGCCCAGGCTTCAATATCATAGGTCTTGGCTGATTGAAAAGCCATCTCGCTGGCTGATAGCAGTTTCACTTGATATGGCAATTTTAATAATTGCATCAGTTCTTCGACATCTGCTCTCATCTTTTCCAGTTCATCATACGAGTCTTCTGGTTTGGTAAACTTTACCAATTCTACTTTATCAAACTGGTGGATTCTGATCATTCCGCGGACATCTTTGCCATAAGAGCCGGCTTCCCGCCGAAAGCATGGCGTATAGGCGGTGTAATATTTTGGCAGTTCATCTTCATAAAACTGTTCGTTCTGGTGTAAATTAACTAATGGCACTTCGGCGGTCGGTATCAGATAGAATGGATCCTGAGCGCACTTATACATCTCATCGGCTTGTTTTGGCAAAGCGCCGGTATTATAAAAGCATTCTTCCAAATTAAGACTCGGCGGGCTAATTTCAACATAATGATGTTTTTTGGTATGGATATCCAAACAGAAATTTATTAATGCCCGTTCTAATTGTGCCCCTAAACCTTTAAACATGACAAATCGGGAACCGGCCAATTTGGCAGCAGTCTTAAAATCTAAGATTTGTAATGCTTCGCCTATATCCCAATGTGCTAATGGGGTAAAATCAAATTGAGGTTTTTCACCCCAACAGGCAACGACAGTGTCATTATCCGGTACCGATTCATGAATCACATTTGGCAGGAATTTAAGTTTTTCAGCCAATTGTCGTTCAATTTGTGCTAGCTCATTTTCAATCTCTTTAACTCGTTGACCTAATTGTTTTGCCTGTTGCAGCAGTTCTGATTCATCTTTACTTTCTCTTTTCAAAATTGCAATCTTTTCCGTCAATTGTTTATGTTGCATACGGACCTGGTCACGCATCTGAATTATCTGGCGTCTTTTAGTATCAAGCATCAAAATTTCATCAATTGAAACATTTTCTTTTCGACGGTCTAATATCTTTTTGGCTAAATCAGGATGTTCGCGAATAAATTTCAGATTCATAAGAATTATTTTGGGTAAGCATTAAGGGCAATTGCAGTCTTTTGAAGAAATTCTATTCTTTGCTTTGAATCTGTTGGGATATTAAATGGCCTACGGCCGCGACAATCAACAATCAGTCCTACTACACCGCCTTCAATATCGCAGATTAGCTCTTTACCTTTGCCATTACCAATATCAAATCCCTTTTCAGGTTTTAACTGCGCTTTAAACGTACCTTTCTCTAATGGAATTAATTTGATATCCCCATAATTCAAAGAAATCTCTATTTCTTGCCCTTGATTATTAATAACCTTAACTGCAATGCATTTTGAACCTAATTTCCCCTCGCCAACCGGAGCAATACAAGTTCCAAGCTTAACCAGACAATCTTTTTCAAAAACCTCTTTAGCTGCCTCAGGATGGACAGTTGACAGCACACCCAGATGGGGCATCATAAAGATACTATCAACGGCTAATCTAGTGACACCCTCAGGTAAAAATGCATCTATCATCATTAATGCTGATTGTACTCGACGCGGTGCGTGTGATAAAATACCACCAGAACCAACAATCATATTCAAACTCATCATATTCACTAAGGTCTCACCAGATAAGGTTTGAGCAAAGGCATCGGATATTGTTCTTTCTTGCTGCACACCTTTTAACCCAACGGCCATCGACTTGTGCTGCTCTAAGGCTAATCGCAATGCTTCCCGGGCGATGGCGTGTTCAATTTTCAAATCTTCCAGTGTTGATGGAATAGTTGTTGGCCTAATCATTTTATTTCGAATGCGATTTCTAACATCTGCCAACGGTATTTCAAATGGAATCCAGCGCATAATATTTTCCTCACCCGCTTCAGCAAGCACATTAGAAATACTATATGACATTCCAAGATTTGCCGAGACAGTTCGATTAAATATTCCCGAAAACACAGAAAACACATCAGTAGTTGCTCCACCGATGTCAACACCTAGTACATCAATCTTCTCGAGTTTGCCAATATTTTCAATCAAAAGGCCAACCGCACCGGGTGTTGGCATTATTGGTACATCTGTCCATTCCATTAGTTTCTTATAACCAGGCGCATGTGCCATGACATGTTCCATAAACAGATCATGAATGCGGTGGCGTGCCGGCAACAGATTTTCTCTTTCCAAGACCGGTCTGATATTCTCTACAATTACCAAGGCAGTTTTATCTTGAAGGGTTTTCAGAATCAATTCCCGGGCATCTTTGTTCCCAGCATAAATAACCGGTAAACTATAACCAGTGCCAAACCTTGGTTTTGGGTCAGCAGCGCGAATTAACTCGGCAAGCTCGACAACGTGCGAAATTGTGCCGCCATCAACACCGCCAGAAAGCAATATCATATCCGGTCTTAGATTCCGAATTCTTTCGATTTTCTCGTGAGGCAGCCGACCATCATTAGAAGCAATG
Source organism: Caldifarciminota bacterium (assembly GCA_039801485.1). Classification (GTDB taxonomy): domain Bacteria; phylum Hydrothermota; class Tepidihabitantia; order Tepidihabitantales; family CAIPLT01; genus JBDRUR01. The sequence goes on along the minus strand of JBDRUR010000006.1, from coordinate 26,295 downwards.
ACATCCATAACAATCGCGCCGGCACCTAAGGCTGCGCGAGCAGCACTCTCGCCAGTCATTGTCAGTACTACACCAGCGACCATCATTTGCAACCCACCGCCGGCCGATGACGTTGAAATATAAATATCGACACCTTGTTTATCATCTTTTTTTGGTTTGATTATCTTTTCACCATCGAGTATTACTTTGTCGGATAACTCCTCTACCTCCCGAATCGAATTCAGAACGCCTTTGGTAACATCTTCAAACGGTGCTTCAACGGTTGTTGGTGCTTCGCCTCTGGTTTTTAATCGAAACTCACCATTTTCTTGTTTTTCAATTAAAATTGCCTTTGTCGTGGTACTACCACAATCAGTTGCTAAAATACGGGTAATTTTATCTTTAGCAATCTGCATTTTTTACTCCACTTGTTTTTTTGAATCGTTTGATATTTTCTTTAATGCTTTAAGGCTTCGCATCTCATTTTCGACCTTTTCAATTTCTTTTATTAAAAGTTCTAAGTTTGCACGATTCTCTAATAATACCGCAATCTCATTGTAAGGTTGCGCTGGAAAAACTGCCGCGTATATCGGTTGGAAAAAGACCATTAATTGTGATGCGACAAAAGATAACGGTTTCGATGATTCCAACAGCACAATTGCCAGAGGGGTTAACTTCATATCAACAATCTTTTCGGCAAGTTTATGAAAAATTTCATCACGGCGTTCATTAGAAACTTCAATCATATCTTTACCGTTTGACTTTGCATGTTTTTTTAATTTGATTTTAGCTCATATTTCACATTTAATTCTCGTGATGCCTTGGCTTCGTCCAGTCTTCTTACCCGTGTGTTATGTGGTGCGGTTTTTAAGATATCTGGGTTTACTTTGGCTTCTTCAGCAATCTTGATCATAACTTCAATGAACTTATCAATTGACTCTTTTGATTCGGTCTCAGTTGGTTCAATCATTAATGCTTCAGGAACAATTAATGGAAAGTAGACGGTCGGTGCGTGTAATCCAAAATCCAGTAGCCTTTTGGCAACATCTAAAGTTTTAACGCCGTATTGCTTTAAATTAATTGCAGACAATACACATTCGTGCATACAGATATCTTTATACGGCAAGAAATAATATTTTTCAAGTATCGCTCGGATATAATTAGCATTAATTACTGCCCATTCGGACACTTGTTTTAATCCTTCGGCACCCAACATCCGAATATAACAAAATGCTTTAACTATTACCCCAAAATTACCATAAAAACTGTGCACTTTGCCAATTGACTTTGGTCGACGATAATCAAGATGATACTGGTCATTTTCTTTGACAATTATTGGTACTGGTAAATATTCAGCTAAATATTTTTTAACTCCAACTGGACCGGCACCGGGACCGCCACCGCCATGCGGTGTCGAAAAAGTCTTGTGGAGATTAAAGTGCATCAAGTCAATGCCGACATCAGCTGGACGGAAATATCCCATTAACGCATTAAGATTAGCTCCGTCCATATACACTAGGACACCTTTACGATGACAAATCTCGGTAATCTTTTCAATATCTTTTTCAAACAGCCCTAAAGTATTGGGGATGGTCAGCATTAAACAAGCAACCTCAGAATCGATTGTTTGTGCTAATAAATTCAGATCTACCAGTCCTTCTTTACTGGATTTAATCTCGACTGCCTGATAACCGGAGAGGGTTACCGACGCTGGGTTTGTGCCATGAGCAGAGTCAGGGATCAAAACCTTTTTCCTTTGCTCGCCCTTGTCTTCAAAATACTTCCGAACAATCATAATACTTGTCAGTTCGCCATGAGCACCCGCTGCTGGTTGTAACGTAACTGCATCCATACCTGAGATTACACATAAATAATTCTCCAGTTCATGCATTAATTGCAATGCGCCTTGAATTGTTGCTTCTGGTTGTAATGGATGGAGCATCGCAAAACCGTCAAGTCGGGCAATATCTTCATTGATTTTTGGATTATATTTCATTGTACATGAACCGAGCGGATAAAAACCTTTATCAACATGGTGATTTAAAACCGATAGTGCAATAAAGTGTCTAACAACATCAATTTCAGATAATTCCGGCAGATTAATCTCAGCCCTAATTTCCGATACAGGCATATTAACTTCTTTTAAATCAATATCGAGCTCAGGGAGTGAATAAGCTTTGCGACCAGGCCGGGAATAATGAAAAATTAATGGTTCTAACATAAAATGCCCTTTAGTTATTCTAAATTATGTTCCTTCTTATAACTTTCAATAAAATTTCGAATCGACCGGTCATAGGTCTTTTCTGCCTGCCGCGAAAAAAAACAGCCTGGTATTTCATTATTTTGCCGGTGATAAATAATACATTCACAGCACCGGCCTTTTCTTGGGCACATTTCATATGTGCAGGTGCAAAATCGCTTATTTTTTACAATCTGACATTCACGACTCATGCCAACTCCTTCAATAATTTCACAAATTTATCGATTTCATCTTTGGTTCGCTTTTCTGTGGCACAAATTAATAGCTGATTTGCCCACTGTTGATTGAATTGTGATAAGTCAATACCGGCAAAAATCTTTTCTTTTAGTAATTGATTGATAATTTCTTTTGGCTCATATTTTGTTCTGATAACAAATTCTTTGAAAAATGGCTGTTTGAAAGCAAGTTCAAATCCATTTATTTTAATAATCTCCTGTGCAAGATAATGGCTTTTGACATAACATTGATACGCAACTTCTTTGAGGCCTTGTTTGCCCATAATTGATAGATATATTGTTGCCGCTAATGCACATAATGCTTCATTGGTGCAAATATTTGAAGTTGCCTTTTCCCGACGAATATGTTGCTCGCGTGTCTGTAAGGCTAAGACATATCCGTCATTGCCAGCAACATCATTGGTCTTAGCAACCAGTCGTCCTGGTAGCGCCCGGACATATTCTTTTCGACAAGTAAGTATTCCAAGCAAAGGACCACCCAGTGAACTCGGCATACCAAGTGCCTGTCCTTCAGCAACAGCAATATCAGCGTTGTAATATCCAGGTGGATTTAACATGCCTAAGGAAATTGGGTCAACGCAAACAATGAACAACGCACTATTTTTATGGGCAATTTCACTTAGTTCTTTTACTGGCTCTAAATTGCCATAGAAATTAGGATGTTGAACTAATAACGCCGCAGTATCACTGTCAATAAGTTCGGCTACTTGCTGACAATCAACAATGCCGTTATTTTCTTTATCGCAATTGCAATTTATTATTGGAATGTTTAATCCTTGACAATAGGTTTTTATTACCTGTTGGTAAAATGGATTTATTGTCTCGGCTAAAAGTATTTTGTTTTTTTTGGTAATGCTTCTCGCCATATGACACGCTTCGGCAAATGCCGAAGCACCATCATACATCCCGGCATTGGAAATGTCCATTTGAAATAATTGACAAATCAAAGACTGATATTCATAGATTGCCTGCAAGGTACCTTGCGATACCTCGGCCTGATATGGCGTATAGGCAGTATAGAACTCGGAACGCAATAGTAAATGATTGATCACCGCTGGAATGTAATGGTCATAGATACCGCCACCTAAAAATGAAATATAATCATTTTGATTGGCATTTTGTTTAGCCATTGCCGATGCGAGTTTTTTTATCTCAAGTTCTGATAACGCTTCGGGTAAATTCAAATTACCTTTAAACCTTATTTTCTCCGGAATAACCGCAAATAGTTCTTCGGTAGTTTTAACCCCAATTGTTGAAAGCATTTTTTGTTTGTCTCGCTCAGTATTCGGAATATACATTTTATTACTTACAAGGCAATAAATATCATTGCGGTGAGCTGATTAATCGCTGATAAGCATCGGCATCTAATAAATTCTTTAACTCGCTGACATCAGCAATTTTAATCTTCACTAACCAACCTTTTTGATATGGGTCTTTATTAACTAAATCCGGTGCCGTCTTTAACTCGGTATTTATCTCAATGACTATTCCAGAAATTGGTGAATAAAAATCAGCTACTGCTTTTACCGCTTCAATACTTCCTAACACATCCCCCTGATTAACACTCTTATTGATCTCCGGTAAATCAACATAGACAATATCTGACAGTTCGTGTTGGGCATAATCAGTAATGCCAATAACGCCAATCTCATTTTCAATTTTAAGCCATTCATGAGTATTGGTATATTTTAATTCTTTTGGTATTAAAGTATCTGCCATTATTCACTCCTTAATTTTGCTACTGATGCCACCAAATTCACTGAATACCTTTAAGATTTTATTCTTCTTCAGTGTAGTCTGTAGCATATCTTTTTATTTTCTTGTGCCCAATTTATAAAATGGTGTCTTAACTACCTTTGCCTTACTTATTTTATTTCTGATATCAACTTCAATTTCTGTCCCAACTGCCGAAAGTTCGGTTGGTAGATATACCATACCGATACCTTTTTGGACTGACGGTCCTAATGTGCCACTGGTGATTTGACCAACAACCTTTCCGTTAGCCAGCACATTATAGCCATGGCGTGGTATTGCGTTGTCGAGCATTTCCAAACCAATCAGTTTTCGTTTTACACCTTCGGCTTTAATCTTTTGTAATGCCGTTTGACCAATAAAACCGTTTGCTTTATCTAATTTCACCACAAAGCCGAGCCCGGCTTCCAATGGATTCGTTTCTAAAGTGATATCATTGCCGTATAGACAATATTTCATTTCTAATCTTAAAGTATCACGAGCACCTAACCCAATTGGTCCAATTGCAAATTCTTCGCCGGCAGCAAAAATCATATCCCAAATTTTATCGGCATATTTATTTTCAAGGTAGACCTCAAAACCATCTTCGCCGGTATAACCAGTGCGGGAAATTAGTGTTGGGATGTTGTCAATTTTACATCGTGCCGACCAATAAAATCCAATTTGTGATAAATCGATGTCGCAAATCTTTTGCATTACCGCTTCAGCTTTTGGTCCCTGAATGGCTAATTGGCAGACCTCAAAAGTCCGGTCAATGACCTCAATCCCTGGCCATTTGTTTTGATAAATCCATTTCAGGTCCTCTTCGCGTCTGGCACCGTTTACCACTAAATAAACATGCTCGGGCAATCGATAAACTAATAAATCGTCAACAATGCCACCGTTTTCAATACACATCGTTGAATATTGCACCTGATATTCAGCTAAACCGCTGACATCATTGGTCGTGAGATAATCAACAAATTTAACCGCATCTTTACCGCGCACTTCAATTCTTCCCATATGGGAAACATCAAATACGCCAACCGTGGTCCTGACTCTTTTGTGCTCTTCAATAATTGGCTTAAACTGCAAAGGCAAATAATGGTTAGCAAATTCAACGATTCTGCCATTGAATTGTAAGTGCTTATCGTAAAATGGTGTCTTTTTAATCATGACTTTAAGATATGATACCAAGAATTAGCATTAAGTCAAGAACTCAACCGAACAGGTTTTGGCAGATGAAATGTCCAACAATTACATCAGCAGGTTTCGAGCAATGACGATCTTTTGAATCTCCGATGTGCCTTCGTAGATCTCTAAGCATTTTGCTTCCCGGTAATAGCGTTCGACCGGATAGTCTTTGGTATAGCCGTAACCACCAAAGATTTGCACCGCTTCTCTGGTCACCTCAACTGCAATCGTTGACGCAAATAGTTTGGCAATTGATGATTCTTTTGAGAAGCGCTCAACCCCGCGGTCTTTTAAGAATGCCGCATAGTAGGTCAAAAGTCTTCCCGCCTGAATCTTCATCGCCATTTCAGCGAGTTTTGCTTGAATCATTTCAAATTCGCAAATCGGTCTTCCGAACTGTTTTCGTTCCTTTGCGTATTGGATAGACTTTTCTAAAGCCCCCTGGGCAATACCCACTGCCTGGGCGCCGATATCGATGCGCGAAACATCTAATAAATTCAAAGCGATTTTAAATCCTTGCCCTTCATCGCCCAGTATATTTTCTTTGGGTACTCGGCAGTCTTCAAAGATTAATTCGCAATTCGCGGTCGCTCTCAGTCCCATTAAATCTTCATGTTTACCCAAACTAAACCCCGGGCTATCTCTATCAACAATAAATGCTGAAATACCTTTATACCCTTTGGTTTTGTCAGTTGAAGCAATAACAATAAAAACATCGGCTTTACCGGCGTTAGTGATAAATCGCTTAGTACCGTTAAGCAAATAAAATTCACCACTAAGTTTGGCGGTGCTTTCAAGACTTGCTGGGTCTGAGCCGGCATTTGGTTCGGTTAGGGCAAAAGCGCCAAGTTTTTTGCCAGTTGCCAAATCTGGCAAATATTTCTTTTTCTGATATTCGTTACCCCAATTCAAAATCGGATAACAAACCAGCGAGTTATGCACTGCGGTAACTACACCAGTTGACCCACAGGCTTTTGATATTTCTTCGATCGCTACCGCTAAACTCACAAAATCCAGTCCAGCACCACCGTATTCTTCGGGTACGATCATCCCCAAAATACCAAGTTCAGCAAGTTTCTTAATACTGTCCATCGGGAATTCACCGGTCCTGTCAATTTCTTGTGCTTTGGGTTCTAGAACATCTTTAGCAAATGTCCGCATTGTTTCTTGAATTAATTTCTGGTTTTCGGTCAATTCAAAATTCATAAAAACTCCTTGTTGAACATTTTATTATTTTCTGAATACATCTACTTTTTCTTCTTTAAACTTTCTAATCATTTCTCGAGCAATAATCAGTCGCATGATTTCGGATGTCCCTTCACCAATTTCAGATAATTTTGCATCGCGATAAAATCTACCAACCGGATATTCATTGGTCAGACTTTTTAGACCGATTAGTCGCATAATTTCACCAGCTGCCCAGGTGCCAATTTCTGATGCATACAATTTTGCCATCGCCGCTTCTTGGTCAGCACGGAAACCAGCATCCTTTTTCATTGCGGCATCATAGACCATTAGTCTTGCGGCATAAATATGAGTTGTAACATCGCCAATAATTTTTGAAACCTGTTGCGATTTCACTGGACATTGTTCGAGATATGAAAGACCAATATCAAGACAACCTTGGGCAATACCCAGCGCATGACCGCCAATACTAATACGACCGCCGTCAAGGGTTTCCATAAAAATTTTATAACCGTCAAATTCTTCACCGAGTAGATTTTCTTTAGGCACAAAACAGTCTTCAAAAATCAACTCAACCGTGTTTGATGCCAACAACCCTAACTTGTGTTCGCGTTGACCAATTGAAAAACCTTTAAAATCCTTTTCAACAATAAAACAAGAGATACCTTTACTACCGAGCGATTTATCTAAAGTCGCAGCAACGATTACCACGCCAGCATATTCGGCTGAGGTAATAAACCGTTTTGTGCCATTAAGCACATAACCATCATTGGTTCTTTTAGCAGTTGTTTCAATACCAGAAGCATCAGAGCCGGCATTGGGTTCAGTTAAACCAAAGGCACCAAGTATTTTACCTGATGCCAATTGCACCAGATATTTTTTCTTTTGTGCGTCATTGCCGAAACGGAAAATTGGATATGTACCCAAGGAAGTATGGGCACAAAGCGTCAAGCCGGTCGAAGCACAGACTCGGGAAATCTCTTCGGCGGCAATCGCATAACTCAAATAATCCCGACCTAAACCACCATACTCTTTCGGATAAGGAATACCCAAATAACCTTTGTCCGCAAGCTTTTTGATAATCTCTAACGGAAAAATTTCCTTTTGATAAATCTCGTCAGCATAAGGCTTAATCTCGTTTTTGGCAAATTCCGCAACCTCTTGCCGAAACTGCTCATACTTCTCTGGTATTAACGGTCCGTCGACCTTGACCATATACTATGCCTTTCTAAATGTATAACCGATCTGGATCAACTTCTTTACGCAAAATCTCAAGCTCTTTTTCGGTTGGTTCGGCATTCACTCCTACTTTCTCAGCAATTAACATCTCAAATTCAGTATTCTCAAGTACCTGTTCAACACTAACACCAGGATTTGTTGCCAATAACATCATCCGTTTGGTCTTATCATCATATCCCATCAGACCCAAATTACTCACTACGCGATAAGGACCGGTATTTGGTGGTAAACCGGCTTTCTCTCGGGCACCAGGTCCGGTAAGATAACCTGGCGTTGTTAGAAAATCTAACTTTTTCACAAAGCGTCGTTTGTCATGTTGACGCATAATTGCGATTGTCTTCCAACAATGCGAGCCAACATCATTGGCACCACCCGAGCCCGGTAGTCTCACCTTTGGTGGCCAATATTGACCAATTACGGTCGTATTTAAGTTGCCATACATATCAATCTGCGCACCGCCTAAAAAGCCATACTCAATAAAACCCCGTTGAGCAGTCTCCATCGTATCACAAATTCCACTCGCAACTACTGCTTTATGAAATGTCCGGGAATCACCAACGCCTAAAGGGAGTTTTTCTAAACTAGCACCAATCCCACCAAATTCAAAGGCAACAACCAATTCTGGTGCATGCATCTTTTTTGCCAGTGACGCTGCCAACATTGGAATACCAGTGCCAACAAAGGCAACTGTGCGGTCTTCCATAAGTCGGGCCGCAATACAAATTAAAAGCTCGGTTTCATTATAATTTGCCATTAGCGGCCTCCAATCTGTTGCTGTAATTTTTTTAGACGCTCATATCCAATCAAATTAAGATATTCTTCGTGATTTTTCACGCCATAGACATATTTATCCAGATAGGCTTTAGTTTTTGCTTCGTCTTTGGAGTCTTCTAAGAACTTCATCAGATGCTCTTCATCACGCCAGTAGCAATAGCACATTTCACCGGGATGAGAGCCGAACGGGGCGTGGACAACGGCATCAACTAAAAAATAAGGAATAATCGTGTGTTCAGGATATTTTCGTATCTCTTCGGTATCGACAATCTCTTCGGCGCTAACAATTAATTTCTTACAGGCACGAGCCATTTCAAAGGCAAAGCCCGAGATGCCGTCAATTTGACAATTACCATACTTATCGGCACGATGGACATGAATAAGCCCAACATCTAAAAATAATGCCGGCAACAGACAGACCTTTTGATGGGTAAACGGGCACTCAACAACTTTTGCTGCACTGTATTTTAAGGTGTCGGTGCCGAGCATTGACAGGGTTGGAATAAATGGCAACCCCATCGCTGCTGCCTTAAATCGCCAGGTAATGGCACCATTAGACCATTCAGCAGTTTTTACTCGCCCACTTTCCACTGCACGTCTCAAAATGTTTGATATTCCGTAAACCTCCCAGGCAACATAAGTAATATCCAAAGTATCAACCAAATCTGCGGCTAAAAGCAAGTCAATCTCATGAATACCCTGACCGGCTAATCTAAGATGCTTTTTTCCTTGGCGAATAATTTCGCGTGTTAACGACATCGGTGCCCGGACTGTGCCGTAAAGTTCGGTTCCTAAATAATCACCATCAGCAACAAATTTCGCAACTGCTTCTTGTTCGGACATTAACTTTGGTGTTAGGGTCTTATCTTTATTTTTATGCACCCATTCACGAAAACCCCAGACATCTGGTTTCTGAAAAAGTTCGCCAATGCCTGATTCAATTACTTCCATAGCACCTCCACGAGATTATTAATTTAAAAAATTTTTTTGCAATTTTCACTTTACCTATCATAATAATAAAATTACTAATGTCAAGAATAAGCTCCGTTTATGTCTAACAGATATTACTCAGCTTAGTATATAAAATCAGTTTCTAAGTTAGCAAAGACTAATCTCAGATATTTATTCAAAGGCATACGCCAACTAAACTTATTAAAAGAATTAAAAAACTTTCTGTCCAAATTTACTTGGCCACTCAATTGTCCGCCATTTTAACTAAAAATTTTTGCCTACCCCTCATTCTTAGCCTCGTTCATAATCCAATTCTTAATGCGGTTCTGAACGCAATTCTGAAGTCGACGCTCTTTCCTATCCTGAGCGCGCTACTGACATCTCATCTGAAAGAAATCCTTACAAGCATCCAAAGTTCTTGACTTTCAGCAAGTTATCATTCCATTCTGACCCCTATTCTTTTATTGATTCCGAGAACTTTTTTGAGCCCAAGTCTTACTTCCTGAGTGCATGCGGGGGTTGTCATAGGCTAGCCTTTTTTAGTTTATCCGTAAATGTAATTTTTGCTTTAATGATATATATAATAATAGACGAATTTTTTAGCAAAAAGTTTCACTAAATTTTTTCGCATTTGCGACTTAAAATTAATCTTGACAGATTAAGAAATTATTTATAAACTCTCTATAACAATATAGGGGAATTATTAAATGAAATTATCGACATTCAGTGATATTAAGCAATTTAAAAATATTTAAGGAGATAGTTATGCATACCTTTAAATATATTTTTGCTTCAATTCTTTTAATCTTCTGTCTTGCTTATGCCCGTGTTGATACCACCTGGGTCCAAAGATATAACGCCTCCAACGATACTGATTATGCCCGGGCAATTGTAGTTGATACGGCTGGTAATGTCTATGTAACTGGTATCGGCAAAAGCTTAAGTCCATTACCAAATTTCGATATTTTTACAATTAAATACAATACTAATGGTGCTCTATCATGGTGGAAAAAATATGATGATCCCGATAATGGAAATGACTATGTTAATGCCATCACCATTGATAAAGCCGGTAATGTTTATATTGCTGGTTGCCGTTATTCTCCCATAACTTCATATGATTACTTAGTCGTGAAATATAATAACAATGGCTTCTATGTTTGGGATAGAACTTATGATGGACCAGGGCATGGAATTGATGAAGTGTATGCAATTGCGGTTGACAGTCTTAATAATGTCTATATTACTGGTAAAAGTCAACAAGGTGCTGCAATTAATGAAAAGTATGATATTGTCACAATCAAATACGATTCGCTCGGAACAGCTAAGTGGATATTTAGATACAATTCACCTGCCAATCAGAATTCAATTGCTACTGGTTTAGTGCTTTGGAAAGATACTGTCTACGTTACCGGTAGTCTGCAAAATAGTATCACCGGCTATGATTTTATAACAATAAAACATTTACCCAATGGCGACACCGCCTGGACAAAAATATACACAAATCCCGGCGACGATTATCCTAACGCCATTGCGATTGATAATCAAGGTAATGTTTATGTAACCGGACAAATATCAAACGGAATCGATGCTGATTACGGCACGGTCAAATATAGTCCTACTGGTGAACAAACGGTTTACAATTTTTATAATGGTGTCGGCAACGGTGTTGATGTTGCGACTGGTATCGTAGTTGATGGTAATGGCTTTGTTTATGTTACTGGTTATAGTTATGGCGGTGGTTTAAGTGATTATGATATTGTCACTTTGAAATATGACCAATCTGGTGTTATAATCGATACTTTTATCTATGACGGCATTGGTAATGGCGATGACCGTGCAACGGGCATCGTCGTGAATAATCTGGGATATATTTATGTTACCGGGTATATCACCAATGCGATTAGTCCTTCAGCCCACGATTATATCACACTAAAATACAATGCTGAAAACGGTCGGCTATTATGGGCAACAAACTATGATTATGGCAACACTGATGAAGCAAATGGAATTGCCGTTGACCCTAAAGGCAATGTCTATATCACTGGCAAAAGTTTTTCCGCCACCACGTCTTTTGATTTCGCTACCATTAAGTATGGCGTAATAAAAGATGTTGGTGTTGTTTCTATTATCTCACCACAAGGTATTATCGATTCTACCGCTACAACATTAATTCCGAGTGCCGTTGTCCGCAATAACGGCTCGGAAATTGAATCATTTAGTGCTGATTTTAAGATCGGCAGTTTTTCAAGCACAAAACTAATCTCCAATCTCTATCCCGAAGATTCAACAATAGTTTATTTTGATAACCCTGGTTGGGCAATCGGTCCAAGAGGTAATTATATCGGACGATGTTCAACTTATCTGAATAACGATACATTTTTATTCAATGATACTTTATCATGCTCTTTTACAATTCAGGTGCGTGACTATGCCGCAATTAATATCACCTCGCCAACCAGTCCAGTTGATTCGGGAACGACCATCACTCCTAAGGCCTGGATTCATAATTATGGCACAACTAATGAAAGTGACTCGGTGCAATTTTATATTGTTGGCACAAGCTATGTCAGTTCTAAATTAGTAACGCTAAATGCCGGCGATTCCATTGAACAAGTATTTGACGACTTTTCCGCTAACTTACCCCGTGGCACCTATACGATGCGCTGCACCACCAAACTATCCGGCGATGTGATTGAAAGTAATAATCTGACATTTGGTACCTTTTCTATCCGAGTAAAAGATTTCGCCGTCGGCTCTATTACCGCACCAATTAACATCATTGACTCAGGTATTACTGTCACCCCAAAAGCCTGGATTCATAATCTCGGCACACATTCAGAAAGCGATTCGGTCCAATTCAGTATTATTGGCACCAGTTATCAAAGCTCAAAACTTGTGACGCTTGCTGCCGGTGATTCGGTAGAACAGCACTTCGACGACTTGGTTGTTGATTTTCCTCGGGGAAAATATTTTGTTCAGTGTTCAACAAAACTTAGTGGCGACTTTTATGAAACAAACAATTTCAAAACCGACTCATTTATGGTCAGAGTTTGTGATGTAGGTGTTATTGAGATTATTTCTCCTGTAGGAAATATCGATTCTGGTAATACTATTGTTCCTCAAGCCAAAGTGAAAAATTTCGGAAGCGAGGACGCTAGTTTTTATGTTACTTTGCGAATCGGCAGTTGGTCAAATACCCAAGAAGTAATTGCATTACCACCTAATAATGAGGAAACTGTTACTTTTGCACCCTGGCAGGTCGGACCGAGGGGTTTTTATACAATAAAATGTTCCACACGATTAACTAACGATATCGTATTTAATAATGACACTTTGACCAGCACATTTTCAGTGAATGTCCGAGATTACGCTGCTAAGTCAATAATTCTATCTGCAACCGTAATCGACTCCGCCATGATTGTTATGTTAAAAGCCTGGATACATAACTACGGTTCAACTAATGAGAGCGATTCGGTCAATTTATATATCCCTGGTACTGGCTATTCTAGCACCAAATTAGTGACCTTGAATGCCGGCGATTCCATCGAAGTTGATTTTGACGATTTTATTGCCCATGTCCCAAGTAATATCTATATTGTTAAGTGCACAACTAGACTTAATGGTGATATCGTCCCGTTTAATAATTTAACAACTTGCAATTTAAAGGTCGTTGTTCCGGGCTGGCGAATGGCAAAATCGCTTCCGGAAATTGGTCGTGGCGTAAAAGATGGTGGCTGTTTAACTGCAATTAACGATACCATCTATGCCCTCCAAGGTGCCAATACTCGCAATTTCTTTAGATATCTCCCTGTCACTGATTCTTGGGTTCTGCGTTGTTCGATTCCTTACGCATTAAGACCCGATGGCAGAATTGCTAAGAAAAATGTTAAAAGCGGAGGCGCGTTAACTGCCAATAAAAATGTTATTTATGCTTTTAAGGGGAATAATACCAATGAATTCTGGGCATATTATCCTGAATTGGATAGTTGGATACAAAAAGCATCAATACCAGAATATGCCGCCTTCTCGACCAAAAGCACAAAAGTCAAACCCGGTGCCGCATTAACAACTTATCTAGATTCAATTTATGCCTTTAAGGGTGGCAATACCAATGAATTCTGGGTATACGAAGTAAATAGCGACACTTGGTATCAAAGAAAATCGCTAATTGTCTATGATGGCGCTAACTTAAAAAAGATTAAAGCCGGCGGCGCCTTAACGGTAAATGGTTGCACATTATATGCATTTATTGGCGGAAGCACCAATTTCTTTTATTGCTATCTTCCTGGACAAGACACTTGGATTAGATTGGCTGACGCATCTTTTGGCACTTATGCGACAATCAGAAAAAAAATAAAAGATGGTGCTGCTTTAGTAGCATATAATAACAAAATTTATGCGTTAAAAGGCGGTAATACTCAGGATTTTGGCTGTTATGACATTGCAACTAATACCTGGACACTCAAAGAGACAATTCCGTCAACACCTGCTGGTAAAAAAGTAAAAGCCGGCGGCGCCTTAACTGTTACTAATGGTCAATTGTACGCATTTAAAGGCGGCAATTCTTTTGAATTTTGGAAATATACATTCTCGACATTACCTGAACAATCCGAAAATAAAATCGCCAAGACAATCCATACCGAAATTAACAAAACTAATTCAGTATTTTACTTTAAAATCACACCAACAATTGCTCATAGAGATCTTAAAATTCAATATTATCTACCAATGCCCAAACATGTCATAATTAAACTTTATAATGTCAATGGACAAATCGTCAAAACACTGGTCAATGAGTATCAAAATCCCGGTGCTTATAGTTTAAAGATTACAAATACTCAATTGAAAATTCCATCCGGGATATATTTCGTCGATTATCAAGATGGTCAAAATCACCGGAATGAAAAAATAATTATTACTGAATTTTAGGATCTATTTTTTCTAATCTAATAGGAACTTCTTAATTTAGATTCTCGCGCCCTTATAGCGGTCGCGTAACTCAGCCTTTTTCCCTTTATTCCAACCTGAAACACGAGAAAAATAACCAGTTACCCGAGTGATATGGTCAACATCAGTTGAATGACAATAGGGACACATTTCTAATAGACCTCGGGCTGTCTTAAAACAACTATTACAAGATGTGAACTCCGGTGAAAACGCAATTTGAGAATTAACCGTATGCTGAAATGCTTTAATCACAAAACTGGCAATTGCTTCATTCGGTGGCTTTGAATCTGCTAACCAGATATGGGTCAGCGCACCGGCTTCAATCATTGGATGAAATCTACCTTCGCGTTCTACCCGTTCGATTGGGTCAATTGGTAAACTAACATTAAGATAAGTGGAGTTGGTATAATAAACAGCATTATCATGAATATTTCCTTTAACAACTTTTGATGCCTGATTGGGGTAATATTCCAAATCTAATTTTGCCAAACGGTAAGCGGTTGATTCTGCCGGTGTCTGCTCTAAAACAAATCTCAAACCATATTCCCGCGAAAGTCTTTTGGTTTCTTGATTAATAAACGCAATTGTTCTTAACCCAAATCTAAATGCTTCTTCATCTTCATGTAATTCTTTGCCCAGGTGATGTTCAACCATTTCGTTTAATCCCAATAGACCAATTAAAAATGTTGCGCGATGCATCCGTAAATAGCTTTCACCATCACGGTCCATTGTCAGCAACGCTAATGGTCCTTGACTCTTTAATGAAAGTAATTTTTCCAAATACTTTTTCTTTTCAATATGTGCCCTAACCGCTAAATTTAATTGACGTTTGATTTCGGCTTCTAATTTTTCATTAGAATAATTGGCAATATAGGCGGCTCGGGGTAAATTCAAAGTAACATTCTGAATTGCTGAATAACGCATCTTCCACGGCGTGCTCGCATCATCTAAATCCGATTGTTCTAACTTAAATGACAAACGGCAACATTCGGAAACCTTCGCAGTTTCACCACGGTCAAAAACAAAATAGGTGTTACCTTTTTCCGCCGCAACCGCACTAATATGATTAAGAAAATCTTGCCAACCCGGTGTTTGGAAAAATCGCTCAGTAATATGAACCAATGGCTTTGGGAAAAAGAACGGCCGACCAGTGCCATCGCCATCATAATAAACATCAAATATCGCCCAGACAAATCGCTGGGCTTCTTTCAAGTAATCAATATATTTTTTACCGGTATATTCCCCGCCCGGTCCAATTGCCGGCGTGTTTTCAAAGTGCTTAGGAATTTCCCAATATAAATTTAAATCAGAAAATATCGCCTGACCGCCGCGCGCAACATTTTGTTGTGAATATTCAAAAATCAGCATCTGAGCAAGCTGATGTAATTCCTTATCACTCATCCCAACTAAAAATGGGGCAAAGTATAAATTAACGGCATCCCAACCAATTGCGCCGGCAAAGTGTCCTTGCAAAGCGGCGGAAAATTTTACCATATGTGCCAATAAAGTTTCTGGATGCCGGGCTGGCTTGGCAATTGATAATGCTGATGGTAAACTCAACCCAAATTTTTTCACATATTCCAAGGATTGACCGGAACAATACGGCCGGTCAATAAATCCTAAGTCGTGCAGGTGAATATCACCATTGCGATGGGCTTCAGCAACTTCTTCCGAAAAAACTGCGGTAAGGGCATATTGTTTCTTTATCGACTCGGCTAATGTCATATTTGTTGCCTCAGGATTATGGGGTGTATTGGCATTTTCTTTGTTGCGATACAAAAGAATCTTTTCAACATCGTATAATGGAACTCCTAATCGTGCATGCCACTTTTGTGTTTCTGAGAGATTATGCTCAATTAGTTTGGCATTAACAACTTCCCGAACTAGACTGGAAGTAATTAATTTAACTTTGGAACTGATAATAACATCTTCTACTTCATGACTAATTTTTTCAGCAAGTTTTGGTGATAAATTAGCTTCGCGAATCAACGCCGCAATAATCTTCGTGCGGTCCCAATTGGTAATTCGTTCATCAGAGGTACGGACGAACAATGCGTATTCGGTTGCCTCAGGTATTGGTGTCTGCATCTTGGCCAACATCCGCTTTTTTCGCAGTTGCGTTCTCCGTTCCCGGTATAAAATAAATGCTTTGGCTGTTTTGGCATGACCATTTTCTATTAAAACTTTTTCAATTGCATCCTGAATTTCTTCAACAAATGGAATCTTTTTAATATTTTGATATTTTCCCTTCAAATATTCTATTACTTTATCTGCCAAAATCGCCGCGGTTTTTCGGTCCTCGCCACCAACTGATCGTGCCGCTTTAAAAATTGCGTTAGTTATTTTTTCTTTATCAAACTCATGGATCTTACCATCACGTTTTCTTACATAGCGAAAAATTGTTTTTTCGGCAACCGGACCCAATGTTGATTCATCAATTTTATTATTTATTTGAGCACCTTGATTTTCATTTTTATCCATTGTAACTCCAATCTATTTTATATTCAATTTATTCAATTCTTCTTTAAATTCATTAATGTTTTGAAAACGTCGATAAACTGATGCAAAACGCACATAGGCAACTTGGTCAAGATTTATTAGTTTCGACAAAACTTTTTCGCCAAGTTCCCGAGATTCAACTTCTAATCGGTAGTTATCGGCGATTTCATTTTCAATTTCACTAACAATTTTTTCAATTGTTAAACGACTTATCGGCCGTTTATTACAAGCGAGTGCAATACCTTCAATTAATTTTTCTCGGTCATATGCTTCTCGCCGACCATCACTTTTAATTATCATTAATGGTACTCGTTCAACATATTCATAGGTCGTAAATCTTTTATTACACCCAAGACAAACGCGCCGACGCCGCACGGCAATACCATCTCGGATCACTCGCGAGTCGAGCACTCGGTCCTTATTTTTTTTACAAAATGGGCACTTCATATAGTATTGGGTTAATTTTAATTCTATATGTTGATGTGTCAATATTTAATTAAAAATAATCCAATTTCGCGAACGCTTGAAAATAAAGGTCAAAATAAAGATTATTTTTTATTTTAATAATTTCCTATTATTTTTCGATAGGGGGGGTACTAATACTTTGAGATTTAGTAACTTAGCATTCGTCAATATTTATTCTATTCTCCCAAATACGCCGAGCGGACGCGTTTGTCTTGAATTACATCACAAGCATTGCCGGATAAAATAACACTACCAGTTTCAAGTACATATGCGCGATGCGCTACGGTAAGTGCCATATTGGCATTCTGTTCTACTAACAAAATTGAAGTTCCTTGATTGTTTATTTCTCGGATGATTGAAAAAATCTCCGAAACTAAAATCGGTGATAGACCCATCGATGGCTCGTCAAGCATCAATAATTTTGGTTGCGACATTAATCCACGCGCCATCGCTAACATTTGTAACTCACCACCCGATAATGTTCCGGCTAGTTGGTGCCGCCTTTCTTTTAACCGTGGGAATGATTTAAAAACTCGAGTTAATCTTTGTTCAATTTGTTTTTTATCACTATAATCATAAGCACCGAGTCTTAAATTTTCGTAGACCGTCAAATTCGGAAATGGTTTCCGTCCCTCCGGCACATGCGCAATGCCTAATCGGGCAATTTTATATGCCGGTAATTTTGTAATATCCACCCCATTAAAAATAATCCGACCACTACTTGGTTTAATTAATCCGGAAATTGTATTAAGAATTGTCGTTTTGCCCGCACCATTGGCACCAACTAAAGTTACAATCTCACCTTGATTTAATTCAAAAGTAATATCTCGAATTGCTTTAATCACACCATAAGCAACTGTTAAATTTTCAACACTAAGCCACATCTTCGACTTCTTCGGATTCAATACATTTTCTTTCGCTGCCCAAATAGGCTTCAATTACCGCCGGATCATTTTGGATTTCGTCAGGATTACCTTCGGAAATAATTTCCCCAAAATCCATGACAATCACTCGTTCACAAATACCCATAACTACACGCATTTGGTGTTCAATTAAGAAAATAGTTAAATTGAATTTTTCATGAATAAAGCTAATCAATTCCATCAAATCAATGATTTCTTTTGGGTTCATACCGGCGCCCGGCTCATCTAAAAGCAGAAGCTTTGGTTCAGATACTAACGCTCGGGCGATTTCTAACTTTCGTTGTTCGCCATAAGGTAAGTTTCTGGCAATCTCTGATGCCCGATGCGCTAAACCCAAAATTTCTAATACTGCCATTGACTTTTCTCTAATTATTTTTTCACCAATATTAAATTTAGGGGAATGAACAAGCGAATCAAAAACACCGTAATTAATTTTATGACTGTAAGCGATTCGAACATTATCTAACACCGATAAAGAAGAAAACAGTCGAATGTTTTGGAAAGTCCGGGCAATCCCTAATTGTGCAATCTGGTGAGGTTTAAGATTGGTTATTTCCTTCCCTAAAAACTTTATTGAACCGGAAGTCGGCTTATACATTCCTGTAATAAGATTAAAAACCGTTGTTTTTCCAGCACCGTTAGGACCGATCAAACCAACCAATTCATTCGGCATTAAAATCAAGTTAAAATCAGCAACTGCTTTCAACCCACCGAAATTTCGGGATAATTTCTTAATTTCTAAAATAATATATGGATTATTGGACATTTGACTTTTCTTGATAAATTAAAAACTTAAACTCGCGTTTTCCAAATATACCTTCAGGTCGAAAAATCATAATCAATATTAACAGTAAAGGATAAATCACTAATCGCCAATCCAAAATCGCTTCCGGCAAGATAACCCGCAGCCCTTCTAATAAAAACACCCATAAGGTAGCGGCGACGATTGACCCCGAAATACTCGCCATCCCCCCTAATACCACAATCAATAAAACATCAATTGATTTTAAAAAATCAAAGTTAGATGGATGTAAGAACGCGTAAAGATGCGCGTAAAGCCCACCAGCAATACCAGCATAGATTGATCCGATAACAAACCCTAATGTTTTATATTTTGTCGTATTCACACCAACTGCTTCGGCGGCAATCTCGTCTTCGCGCACCGAGATTAATGCCCGACCAATTGCCGAATTAATCAGATTAAATAAAAAGATTATTGATAAAATTGTAAACAGATAAACCCAACTAAAATTGGTAAGCGGTAAAATTCCTAACATGCCACGCGAACCGCCAAGGATTGGAATAACTGCATCAGCATTGTCAAATAAAACCTTAACAATAATTCCAAAACCAAGGGTTGCAATGCCTAAATAATCAGAACGCAAACGCAAAATTGGTAAGCCAATCACAAATGCAATAATACCCGACAAACCAGCCGCAATAAATAGACCAACCAGTAATATTAAAGAATGATTAATATTAATTAGTCTAGTAATCAATGCCGATGCGTATGCACCGATACCAAAAAACGCAGCATGACCCAAAGAAAATTGGCCGGTAAATCCATAAATTAAGTTTAACCCTAACGCCGAGATAATCATAATGCCGGCATAACAGATTATTTTTTGGAAATAGGGATTAATAATATCAAAAGACATTAATAATTGAATAATAATATATAAAAGTAATATGAATAAAATTGTTTTAATTTTCCTAATTGGGCGTTTAATTCTAAATTTGCTCGTCATACCTTCTCAATTGTGCTTTTGCCCAACAATCCAGCTGGTTTAACTAATAACACGATCAGCAACACTAAAAAGGCAATAGCATCACGCAAGGTCGACGATACATAGGCTGAAGTTAAAACTTCTGCCATTCCCATAATACCGGCACCTAACATTGCTCCGGGTATGATGCCGATACCTCCCAATACTGCTGCAACAAATGCTTTTAGGCCTGGCATGATTCCCATAAATGGATGAATTTGCGGATAGGCAATTCCGAATAAAACACCGCCAGCTCCGGCCAATGCCGAACCGATACCAAATGTTATTGAAATAATATAATTAATATCAATACCCATCAGTTGCGCGGTATTTTTATCAAAAGCAACCGCTCGCATCGCCATACCGGTTTTTGTCTTCATAACAAATACTTGTAACAAAATCATTAAAATAACTGCCACAGCTAAGACAATGATTTGAATATTAGAAATAGTTAGCCCACTAAGATTATAATTAATTACTGAAAATGGCCGGGGATAGGCGAGATAATTAGGACCAAACATAAATTTGAGACTACAGAAATTTTCTAAAAACAATGAAACGCCAAGCGCCGTGATCAAACAGGCAATACGTGGTGCGTTACGCAATGGTTTATATGCTAATTTCTCAATAACAATCCCAATTATTGCACAACCAACCATTGCAATTAAAAGTGCGATTGGAAATGGCAAACAAAAACGTGTTATTGCGTAAAATCCTAAATAAGCCCCAATCATAAAGACATCACCATGAGCAAAATTAATCAAACGGATTATCCCATAAACTAAAGTATAGCCCAAGGCTATTAACGCATAAACCGCGCCTAATTGTAAACCATTAATTAGTTGCTGAACAAAATATACCACAGGTATCTAATGATATGAAAAATGAACAAATAATCAAGAGAAAATTTATTTCAGAAAGAAAATTTTATTAATAAACTCCATCTAATTTAGCAATGTTTGTATTTAAAAAATTGAATTGTATAAGAATAAAATTGATTAATGCTTGACTTTTAATTTCTTAATTGTATGATATGATATATAAATAATTTGAATTATTGGAGTTAAATATGTCAGGACATTCAAAGTGGGCAACAATTAAACATAAAAAAGCAAAAGCTGATGTTGAGCGGGGAAAAATCTTTTCGAAATTAATTCGTGAAATCACTACCGCGGCGAAAATTGGCGGTGGCGACCCAGATGCCAATCCTCGTCTGCGCACAGCGATTGAGGCAGCAAAAGCCGTAAATATGCCAGCCGATAATATCGAACGCGCAATCAAAAAAGGTACCGGCGAATTACCCGGCGTTAGTTACGAAGAAGTCGAATACGAAGGTTATGGTCCAGGTGGTGTTGCAATTATTGTTCGTGCGCTGACCGATAATAAAAACCGCACAACCGCTGAAATGCGTCATATCTTTT
Organism: Caldifarciminota bacterium; assembly: GCA_039801485.1. GTDB lineage: Bacteria > Hydrothermota > Tepidihabitantia > Tepidihabitantales > CAIPLT01 > JBDRUR01. The sequence continues at coordinate 4,722 of JBDRUR010000006.1, read as the reverse complement.
CTAAATACGGCGGCAATTTAGGAAGTACCGGTTGTGTTGCTTGGCAATTTTCACCCAAGGGGATTATTATGGTTCCTCGTGAGCACAACGATGAAGAAAAAATATTTGCGATTGCCTTAGATGGCGGTGCTGATGATGTTAAAACTGATGCTGATTCCTATCAGATTATCACGCCTCCAGAAAATTTTGAAAAAATCAAAAAGCAATTAATTCAGGAAAATATTCAATTTACTCATGCGGAATTAACTCGTATCCCCCATAACACCGTTTCTTTAGATGACAAAATGGCTGAACGTGTTTTAAAGATGTATGAAGCATTAGAAAATCATGATGATGTCCAACAGGTTTTTGCCAATTTTGATATTGCTGAAGAAACAATGGAACGGTTATCCGCAACTGTCACTGAGAGCGAATAAAAATAGTTACGGCTTTGAAAATTACCCAAAATATTCCCCGGATTTTAGGGCTCGACCCCGGACTTTCTGCAACGGGATTTGGTATCGTTATCAATAATCACTGTTTGGAATGTGGTATTATTCGGTCAAATAGCAAGCAGATGTTAGCCGAACGAATCTATCATATAGTTCAAAACCTCCGTAAAAAAATCCGCCAATATCAACCAACAACTTGTGTAATTGAAACATTATTTTTCAGAAAAGAATCAGCAAGGAGCGTCATCTATTCTGCTCATTTACGAGGTGCAATATTTTTTTTATGTCATCAAGAAAAGATCCCAGTAATCGAAGTGACACCGGCAACCGTCAAAAGATCTCTGACCGGTAATGGTCGAGCATCAAAGCAACAGATTAACTATGTGGTAAAAAAAATCTTTAACATCAAAGAGAAAATAAATGAACATGTGTCTGATGCTTTAGCGATCGCCTACACTTTTCAAACAATAAAACACACGAAACCTTTTATTGCTCATTAAGTAAAATGATTGCGACTCTCCACGGTAAAGTAATTGCCAAAACCGCAACCAGTTTAACTATTGATTGTGCTGGAATCGGTTTTTCAGTCAATGTCCCTTTATCGCTTAGCCAGTCAGTAGCAATTAATTCAATTACCCTGATCCATATTCAAACAATCTTTACTCGAAATGGCATTGAATTTTATGGTTTTAAATCTGAACATGAAAAGGAGATTTTCAATGTTTTAACCTCAGTTCCGGGCGTTGGTGGTCGGGCAGCAATTAATATCCTTTCTCGATTGTCCACGGATGAAATCACTAATGCGATAAACCAAAATCGGACTGAAATATTTAAAACTATCCCGGGTATCGGTAAAAAGAAGGCAGAGATGATTGTTTTTCATTTACGCAAATCGGTTGAAGAGAAGGCAACAATTCCTGACTCCCATAAAGAACTTATCCAGGCACTACGAAATTTAGGCTTTTCTAATAAAGAAGCAGTTGAAAAATTGTCGAAAATACCAGATTTAAATAAAAAATCCCTTTCAGAAGCAATTGAATTGATATTGAAAACCAAAAAATAACGAATGGCTAAAACCAACAATCCGCGAATAATTTCGCCACAAAAATTAGATGATGAAGAAGTATTTGATATTAAATTAAGGCCAAAGACACTATCGGAATTTATTGGTCAAAAAAAGATAAAAGAAAATTTAGCAGTTTTTATTGAGGCCGCCAAGCAACGTAACGAACCGCTGGAACACGTGTTGTTGTTTGGACCATCTGGTCTTGGCAAAACAACATTAGCCCACATAATTGCTAATGAGATGTCAGCCAGTATTAAAACGACCACTGGTGCGGTATTAGAACGACCAGCAGACCTATGCGGTATTCTTACCAATCTTGAAGACAAAGATATCTTCTTTATTGACGAGGTTCATCGAACAAACAAATCAGTTGAAGAATATCTATATCCAGCGTTAGATGATTTTGCCATTGAAATTGTTTTGGATAAAGGTCCGGGTGCTCGTACTTGCCGAATTCCAATTAAAAACTTTACTTTGATTGGCGCCACCACCCGTTCTGGGCTTTTAACTGCACCATTACGGTCGAGATTTGGCATTTCGTTTCATTTAGATTATTACCCAACCGAAGATTTATATTTAATCGTTAAACGCTCGGCAAAATTATTAGAGATAGAAATTAATGATGAAGGCGCGATGGAAATTGCCTCTCGTGCCCGTGGAACACCGCGCGTCGCCAATCGACTTTTAAGAAGAGTAAGGGATTTTGCCCAAGTCGAAAACAAATCAATTATTGATAAGTCAATCGCTGAGTATGCTCTAGAAAAATTAGAGGTTGATAAAAATGGCTTAGATGAAATGGACAAACGGATAATAATGACAATCATTGAGAAATTTAACGGCGGCCCGGTTGGGATAAATACCTTAGCAGTCGCCCTGGGCGAAAACGCCGAGACCATTGAAGAAATTTATGAACCATATTTAGTCCAAATAGGGTTTCTACAAAGAACACCGCGTGGTCGTGAAGTTACTGAGATTGCTTATAAACACTTTAATAAAAAAACTAAAACCCAGGTAAAATTAAACTTCCATTAATCATCTTAATATCCCCTTGAAAACACTCGTCATCTTGATCTTTATTGCGTCTTGTCTCTTAGCATCAAACAATCAAGATAAATATGTTATAATCTCCTTTGATGACGGTTTTTATTCGGTATATAAATATGCGTATCCGATTTTAAAACATTATCGCATTCCAATAACTTGTGGTTTGGTTACCTCTTATATTACCAATAACGCCCCAAAAGAGCGAAGTGAATACTCATTTATGTCCGTAAATGAGATTCAGGAACTTATCGATTCTTTAAACATTGAAATTGCTAGCCATTCGGTTAACCATTATGATTTGACCAAACTACCGGTTGAGCAAGTAAAATATGAATTAATAAGGTCAAAGCGCATTTTAGACTCTGTCTTCAATCAGAATGTCATAACTTTTATTTACCCTTATGGCAAAACAAATCCTCAGATTGTTGAATTAACAAAACTCGCTGGTTACAAATTAGCAAGAAGCACAAAATGGGGCGAACCCAACCTTTGGGTTGACCGATATCTGATTCCAATTAAAGAAATCAGGACCACCACTACTATCGATGAAATTATCCGCCACATTAACAACCATCGCGTAACTGTGCTTTTATTTCATCGTCTCAGCACCAAACCGCGATATTTTACTGAATATCCCCCAAAACAATTTGCCGAACTAATAAAATTACTCAGCGGTGATAATCGGATTAAGTTTTTGACATTAAAAGAGTTATATAATCAATGGTGGTGTGATTTTATAAAAAAATATCTTCATCACAAAGGCTGGCTAACTGAATACAATAGTTACTTATTCCAAAAGATAGACATCGACCAGACTCGAACTATGTATCCCAGCATCAGTCAATAACTTACAGTCTGATTTGTACCCGACAAAGATATCAATTGAGTTGCCGGCAATCATTGAACCGATGTCGTGAGCATAAACAATCCCATTATGCTGTCGTTCAGATAATTTTGTTAGCGCCGGGATATATAGTTTTGAGCCAAGCGGAATTACTTCGGGGTCGACCGCCACTGATTTTAACGGACTAATTGTATAGCCATTAAACCCTAAAAATTCTCTTACGATTCTAACTTTATTAATTTTTTTTAAATAACTGATAAGTTTACCATCTTTTAACTCGGCACAGGCTTCTTTCTTAAAATCAGCAATAAAAGTGGCAGGGAAATAACCCAAAATTGAACCGTTTTCTAAATAGAGCGGCGTGCTTTTTGGTCCGGGATAATCTTTTTCTCTGACAATCCAATAAAAAGTCACCTTAAATTTACCTAAATACTTCATTAAACCCTTAGGTGGCGAGTCTAAACGAGCAGTATCAACTGCAAGTTGCGTTTCTTGACCAATTAATTCGGTTTTATGGGTGTTCAAAACCGAACTCGATAGACACCCGAGGTCAAAAATAACCATAAAAATCAATAACTTAATGATTTGTCTGGTCCTAAAACTCAAAAACATAGATAGTCATTATAATCCAGAATCATGGATTGTCAAGCCAAACTTTTACGTCCCAATAAAGTTGAACCAAGCTAAAATACCCGCCTAATCCACAATGAAACGCCACCTCCAAGAACTTTTTTATTTACCTTTATGACCACTTGTCTCACCAAGAAATAAAAGCCAACTAAATAACACCCATTAAAATAAATTATCTCCTTGGATATCAAAAACTTATAATGTATGTTCTGGCGTTGGCTTTTATTAGCAGTAATGTTGTTGATTAATAAATGTTTACTCTTCTAATCCAAATCAGAAAGTTTTTATGTTGGATATTGCAAAGAGCATCATTTTTGTTAAAAAAACGTCTTATATAATGATAATTATGAATTGGGAGGGATTTAGGGATTTTTGAGATATTGTCAATGTTTGTGGAAATTTGTTAGAGTTAGGCATATTTCTTTTCTTCCTTTAAGGTGCCGTCAACTTGCTTCTGGTAATACACAATTTTGGCAATCAATTCAGGATAACTTAAATGAAACCAGGCACTCTCTAACCTTAACATCAACTGAAACACTAAACCTAACGCACTCTTCTCACTCCGCAATCGCTTCGCCTTGCTTAACCTTGCCCTTATCCAAGCAAATGACGACTCCACCGGATTACTCGTCTTGATATGACGCCAATGCTCTTTGGGAAAATTAAAATAAGCCGTTAATACATCCTTATCCTTTAATAAACAATCT
>JBDRUR010000005.1:0-38582 GCA_039801485.1 Caldifarciminota bacterium | reverse complement strand
CGTCTTGTGGTCAATATCTTTGATATGAATAATAATGGCTATAATGAAATTGTTGTTGGTGGTTCAGGCAAAACATCTATCTTTGAAGTCGAAGCAGTGAGATTATTAAGACCAAATGGCGGTGAAGTTTTTCAAGGCAATACCCAACAACTCATTCGCTGGCAGAAGTTCTATCCACCAAGATGCGACTCGTTTGCTTTATTCTATTCCATTGATAATGGAATAAATTATTCACGAATTGCTCACGGCATTTCCGGCAACGATACCTCTTACTTATGGACTGTGCCAAATGTCAATTCTGATTCCTGTAAAATTAAAATCATTGCCTATGGACCAGGTTGGCAATATGACGAATCAAATGGCGTATTTAGTATCACATCAACCGGCATTGAAGAACACTCTTCGCTTTCTGCTCTTCGCTTATCGCTAAAAGTAGAACGCAGAATAAATCCTGCGACTGCAATCTTTTCAATTCCTTCTTTCCAAAGAGTTAATCTTAAACTCTATGATATACAGGGAAGGTTAATAAGAGATTTTGTTAATGAAACCAAAGAACCAGGAATTTACAAGATTAACTTAAACACTAAAAGTTTATCTTCAGGTATTTATTTTCTGTCATTAGAGACTAAAATGAAAAGAATTATTGAAAGACTGGTAGTTGTTAAATAGCAGGTAGATATCCCCCCTTATTGACACTAATATAAAAAAATATTATAATAACCGCTAAAATGAATAAATCTTTGGCTTTATTTATCTTATTAATTTTTATCAGCTGCTCGGAAGCGCCGCGAATTTTACCAACACCGACAAACCGCATTGTCTTAACTGAATTTTTTACTGAGGAAGGTTGACCATTTTGTGCGGCTGCGGAGCAGACGCTTAATCGATTACACGAATTATACGGAGATTCTTTGGTAATCGTCTCTTATAATCATTCAATATTGCCAACATTACCCGAAATTGCCCTTAGACAGCAGTTTTACGGTATTGCCTCTTATCCAACCGTCGTTTTTGATGGCACCGATGTTGTTTTCGAGCCCAATCCCAATGCTTATGATAGTGTCTATACTCAGCATATTCACGTTGCCAAATCAGTTGTGCCTAACTATAATCTGAAATTATTCGGCTATGCCGGCAATAACACTGGCGAACTGCAGATTAAAATTTCGCCGGCCGATACTTTGCGCCACGATTCAGTTTATGCTTTTGTAATGGTTTGCGAAGACAGTGTTCGCGGTAGTATGGGGGGGTATTTCAATTATATCATCCGCCAATTTTATTCTTTCCCAATCAACCTTTTTTATCCTGATAGTTTTGACACAACCATAACTTTCTCCCATTCAATCCCAACAAATAAGATGCGGGGGGTATTGTTTGTCCAAGATGTCGGCTCAAAAAAGGTATTACAAGCAATAAAAACAAATTTTATAATAACATCAAAAAAGGGAATCCCGGAGGCGCAACTATGAAAAAAACAATAAGCATTATCGTCTTTGTTTTTGTCATTGCCAATTTGCTGAATGGCGAAGAAAAGATGACCAGCTATAAAGATGCGCCGAGTTTTAAACTTTATGATGTCCAAGGTAATTTAGTAATTCTTGACTCGTTAGTTAAAAAAGGCCCGGTAATTATGAGTTTCTGGGCGCTATGGTGTAAGATGTGCATCAAAGAACTTGATGCCCTAAAACCATACTATCCAGAAATCGAGTCGCTTGGTTGTAGTTTTTTGGCGATCAGTCAAGATAAGGCAAAATCAAAGAACGAAGTCAAATCCTTTGCCGCTGGTCATAAGTGGCAATATCAAATTGTGCTCGACCCGGATAACATCCTGCGCAAATCTTATAATGTCCAGGTGATGCCAACATTTTTCATTGTCAGCCAAGATAAAAAGATTGTCTTTGTTCATCAAGGATATAAGCCCGGGGACGAAAAGAAAATTATCCAAACGATTAGAGAGTTAACTAAAAAATGTGATGAATGCCAAGAATGTGAAAAACATCAAAAATAATATCTTAGTCGATTGTAGTTTACTCCTTGTTTTCTGCGTCTCATTTATATCAGCGCAAACCCTTCAAATCAGCGGTGGTAATACCGGCGAATATTGGTTATTTATTGATTCGTTAAAAGAACATATCGAAGATAAGTTAAAACTTTCGCTCAGTTATAATGAGTTTGTGTTATCTGGCCAATTCTTTTTTTGGCAACCTTCCCTGCCTAATTTGAAACGTCTGCAATATATTGATTATGCCATTGAGTATAAAAATGAACCAATTGATATTACCTATGGACGCTATTACGCAACTTTTGGCCAGGGGCTGGTACTCAACCAATTTTTAGACGAAGATTTCAAAACTGATAATTCTATCTATGGTGCAAAAATAACGTTTAATATTTTGAATAGTGACTTATCAGTATTGTTTGGTAAACCAAGAAATATCTTTTTTGAAGAAAATCAGTATAAAATAACCAATGACACTACTGACCAACTTCGAGCTATTGAGTTTAATACCAATTTGATACCAAAAACAAAATTAGGTGGACGCTACCTTCGATTTAATCGGCGAGTTGATTTAACCCCAAAGTCGTTCACTGAAATTTTTGGCGTAAATCTCGGCTTCGCTTCTGGACCCTATGACGCTTATTTAGAATATGCCAGACATCTCGGTTGTTATCCGGTACTTGGCGGCCGATTAACCGGTAATGGATTAATATTCTCTCAAAGTTTAACATTTAGTGGGTTGGGACTTTCTTTACAAATATTTAATTATGACACAATTGGCTATGGCGGTACAAATTACCGATACAATGAACCACCAACACCAATCAAATCGGGCATTTCAGTAAATCGTGGAACCGATGAGATTGGTTATGCCTTGGGTATTAATTATTCGCCGTTAACTAACTTAAATATTGAAGTAAGTCAGAACAAAATCACGACCCACTATCTAAGATACAATCGCATAAAGCAGCTCATTTACATTAATAACAATCTAGCAGGGATTTTGGAACAGATAATAAAAGTTAAAGCAAATCCTAATGAAAAATTAGAATTAATCAGTGGCGTTGAACTAGTAGTTAAACAACAGATTGAACTACCAATTAATAAAAAAATCGAGACCAAACCTTATCTGGAGGCAACCTATAATCTTGGCGAGTATTTTATCGAAGGTGGCTACGAACACAATTTCATTACCACCGACACTAGCCGATATTATGACCAGGCGATTTCAGTTTCAGTTGGTAAATCTGAACTTTTTCAACTCACTTTACGCTATGAACGACGAAATCGAATTCCTGTTTGGTTATTAAATAAATTAGGCAGTGAAAAAAGCTGGCCCATGGTGGAATTAAGTCTTGATATCACCAACAAGCACAATTTAAGAGTACGCATCGGCGGTGAAAAAGGAGGACTTGTCTGCTCCGGCGGTGTCTGCCGATATGAAGAACCATTCAAAGGCATAAAAGTTGTGCTAACTAGCATTTTTTAACTTATCATCCAATATGAAACGATTATTAATAATTATCGTTGTTTTAATAATTAGCCTTGCCGGTATTTTTTATGGTGTCAAAAAAGAACAACCAAAAGAAACCGAAGCAGTTGGTTCGGTAATGTGTTTGTCATGTATGGGGCTACAGCAATGAGCAGGTTTCGACTCAGCCAGATAATTGCTACTATTGTGCAACTAAGTTATTATCCGGCTTTGTGGACTAATTCGATTTATCAGGGATTTACTAAACAATTTTGTGTGCCGATTTTAACCTGTTGGGGATGTCCGCTAAGTCGTTTCGGATGTCCAATGGGCGCATTGCAACACTTTATCGGTATCCGCCAAATTCCATATTACATTATTGGATTTTTTGGTACCATTGGCATTATCGTTGGCCGGATGTCTTGCGCCTGGGTTTGCCCATTTGGTTTTTTTCAAGACCTGCTCAAAAAAATTACTAAAATTAAACTTACTCTTCCCCAATGGACAACCTATATTAAATATGCTGTTTTGCTCGGTGTTGCCGGAATAGTTGTTTATCTAACAACCGAACCGTGGTTCTGCATGCTCTGCCCGGCTGGGATTTTAGAAGCCGGACTACCAATCGTTCTTACAGACAAGACTGGTGATTTAAAAGCATTGGTCGGATGGCTCTTTAAGACCAAACTAATAATATTGGTGTTAGTGATAATCGCGGCAATTTTTATAAAAAGATTTTTCTGCCGGGTCTTATGCCCAATCGGTGCCATTTATTCAATATTTAACCGGTTTTCTTTGGTAACAATGTCAGTTGATAGTAATAAGTGTCAAGATAAAAAGTGTGGTGTTTGCCGTAAAGTCTGCCCAATGGACATCAATATCTACGATAACGCTAACGCCAAAGAGTGTATCCGCTGTTTAGAGTGTAAATATAAATGCCCTAAACAAGCCATTAAGATAAATATCAAATTCAACTCGACATAAATCGTGGGAATCAATAATTAGATACTGATTTCTTCGTCCTCGCTGGAGACGAAGGTTTAATTTGTAATTTTGTAATCCTCATGTTCAGTTGAAGAATCTTTGTTGCTAACATTGATTTATTTATAACTTTTTGCGTATTGGGAAAGAAAGTATAGACGACCGTCAATATTAACCAGATTAAGATTACTCCCTTGATTAAACCGAAAACGCCGCCGAGAATTTTATCGAGCCAACCGAGCATAATAACTTGAACTATCTTTCGCAAAAGTAGGCCTAGTAGGTAAATTAATAAAAAAACAATCAGAAAAATAATTAGAAAGGCGATAATATGATGTGTTGGACTTGTTTGAGGTGATTTGAATAGATACTTTTCTAATACCAGATATTTTTGAGTGGCAACATATATCCCCAAAATCATGCCAACAACGACCGCAACACTTTTAATAAACCCCCGGATAAATCCGATGATAATCGCGATTAAAAGTAAACAAGCAATAATAATATCTAGGACCATAAAAATATCCAAGCTATAATAATCAGTCGAGAAAAAATGTCAAGGAATCTGATATAAAAATACTAAATGATAATGTCTAAATTTAAAACAATTTTGTTGTATTTGAACACTGATCTTGCTAAATTCTGATGGTGTTATCGAAAAATAAAATTGCTCAACACTGACTTGACTTTTAATCCTGACGCACCTATTATAGCGAAAATATGGCGAGAAAACACAAGAAGACTAAAGAAAACATATTAACAAAGCCTGCCAAGAAGATTTCTTTATCGCCACTAGCGTATTGTGTAATTATCATTAGTGGGTTAATTATTATATTTTATTTTTACTTAATTAGACAGCAATATTTCTTATGGGATGACGTACTTTATCAGTGGTATCCGTTCTTTTCATTTATTAAAGATAGTTTAAAAATTTTTAAGTTACCGATGTGGAATCCATATTCATTCGCTGGCACACCGGCATCGAATGACCTCATCTTAACATTTTATCCAATCAATTGGATCTTTTTGTTTTTAAATGGCGGTTCAGTACTTACTTTTTACCAAGTTGAGTTGATGATTTTGTTTCATTTATTATTAATTGGCTGTTTTGCATTCTTATTTTTTAAGGAGCTAGGTATCGAATGGCAACCAAGCATTTTGGGCAGTATTATACTGGTCTTTTCTGGATATCTGAGTCTACGAACAATTCAAATCACGCCAATTGTGTCCTTTACCTGGAGTCTACTTGCTAGTTACTTTTTTATTCGAATGTTAACCAGCGATAAAATGTTTGATGCCGCAATTGGCGGATTGTGTTTCGGATTTGGACTACTGGGTGGGCACCCCCAATTTTTATTATACTTGGCGTATGCACTAATCGTTTATTATCTCTATCGCGCTTTTGCTTTTAAAAAGCAGTCGTGGTCAAAATGGTTTATGGTTTCATTAGTGAAATTAATGATTTTCTTTTTAATTGGTGCGGGAATTGCAATGATTCAGTATTATCCCACTATGAAATATGTTCCATATACTTTAAGAGAGTCTCAAACCTTTGTCCAGACTACCGACGGTTCATTGTTACCAGTTCAATTAATAACAATACTTATACCAAAATTCTTTGGTAGCATTACTGGCAGTGGCACTGACTCAGTTTTTTTCTGGATAGCACCGGCCGGTCATTATTATTGGGAATCTGGCATTTATCTGGGTATTTTGCCGATTTTTTTAGCGTTGTTCGGAGTCTTTTATTCTCCGCGTAAAATAAAATATGCATTTCTCATTATTTCGGTCCTGGCATTACTTTTCGCCTTAGGTAAGTACTTTCCATTATATAAAACATTCTGGCATATTATTCCAGGTTTAAATCGTTTTCGTTTTCCAGTGCGATTTTTGAGTATTTATACATTTAGTACCGCGATATTAACTACGTTTGGATTAGAACGCTTTTTATTAACCAATGAAAAATTACAAAAACAATTAATAAAATTTACAAAATTTATCAGCATCTTTTTACTTATTAGTATTTTTATTTATATTTTGTTAGCGACCGGGGTTCTCAAAGGTTTAAGCAAAAATTTCAGTTCCCCAGAAATATTAGCAAATTGCCTAAAGCAATTTAGAATCTATTTAGTATTTTTACTGCTTACTTGGCTGTTGTTTTTTGCCAAACAACATATGAAGTCAAACCCAACTATCTTTATAATTTTGGCTGTTATCATCAGTTTTATTGACCTTTATCAAGCAAATCATAATTTTAGTAAAGGAGCAACTCGACCTGATGAATATTATCGCTATACCAATTTAGTTAAATTTTTACAAGAGGAACGAAAGAAAGAAGTTTTTAGAATCAGGGCGCGTGAAGATGGATATATGATATTAAAACGAAACGAAGGGTGTCTTTGGAAATTAGAATTAACCGAAGGATTAGCGCCGCTTTCATTAGCAAGATATTGGACATTTAATGTGCCTTTATCGAGAAGAGACGAAATACTTAATTGTAAATATGTTATTAAAGTTGACACCATACAAAATCGCATGACTTTAATCCAAAATCCTAAATATTTACCCCGAGCGTTTTTCTGTTATGATTATTTGGTTGTTCAAGATGATTCGGCAGTGCTCGGGTTACTGCGGTCAGATTCAATTAACCTTCGCCAAACAGTCATTTTAGAAGAACAACCACAAATACCTACAATCGGACCTTTCGGCAATGATTCGGTCGCTATTCAGAATTGGCAAAATGATTATATCCAAGTGTATGTCAAAACAACTGCCCCTGGTTTTTTAGTATTATCTGAGATATTCTATCCTGAATGGTGTGCAAAAATTGACGGACAACCGACCAAAATATATTGTGCTGATTATTTATTAAGGGCGGTTTATGTGCCCGAAGGCGAACATACGATTGAAATGTATTACAGCAAACGCAATATCACAATAGGTGCTTTGATCTCGCTTATTACCCTAATTTTTGCAATCACAATTGGTTTAATATCATACAAAAAAGAAAAGTCCGATCTTCATAATTAGTCAATTTATCCATTGCTCTTAAAATAAAAGTTGACTTATTACCTATTAGCGGTTAACATAAATTTGTTAAGTAATGACCAAAATTAGAATTGGATATCGTTTTCTACAATATTATTTTATTGTTGGCATAATTATTTTAGCAGGTTTTTGGGTTTTTTATACCCAATATTTAATTAAACAATTAGAAAAAGAGACTCAGGTCCGCTCCCGGATATATGCTCAATATATGCGTCGAGCAACCGAACCAGCCGAACAAAGTTCAGCAGAATTAGATATCATCTTTGAAGAAGTAATTCAAAAGATAGATTTTCCAGTAATTATTACTAATGCTGATGGCGAGCCGTTTTCTTACAAAAATTTAGGAGAAGTAAATCCTTCACAAGAACGATTGAAAAGATTAATCCAACGGTTAGATGCTGACCACGCACCAATTCCATTAACCATAACCGTTAATGATACCATAAAAAAGTTGGGCGAGATTCATTACGGGATGTCTTCTTCAGCCAAGGCATTGAGAATTTATCCGTTTTTTCAATTGGGTTTTTTAATTATATTTATTGTGCTTGGAATTTGGGCAATAATTATCTATCACAAACGCGAGCAGGAACAAATTTGGAATACCTTAGCCAAAGAAACCGCTCACCAATTAGCAACGCCGCTTTCTTCTTTTTCCGGCTGGCTCGAGACATTAAAAAACAAAGAATTGAATAAGCAATCAAATGAGATAGTATTTGAAATGGAAAAGGACTTAGAACGAATGTGGGAAGTGCTGGAAAGGTTTAGTCGTATTGGTATGCCCGCCGAATTAAAAAACCACACAATAAAGGAAATCATTGAGAATTCTGTTGAATTTATTAAACGACGCGCTTCAAGAAACATTGAATTTGTCATCGATATCGATTACAACCCTGCAGTCAAGATTGACGATGTTTTATTTGCCTGGACAATTGAAAACCTATTAAAAAACAGCGTTGATGCGATTGGCACAAATCCCGGGAAAATTGAAATAACAACTAAAAAAACTGAAAATAATCAATTCTTAGAGATTGATATCATTGACAGTGGCGAAGGAATAAAGCCAGGTAAAGCTAAAGATATATTTAAAACCGGGGTGACAACTAAAAAATATGGTTGGGGCGTAGGGTTGACTTTAGCCAAAAGAATCATTGAAGAATACCATAATGGCAAACTTTTTTTAAAATCATCTATGCCCGGTAAAACAATTTTTACAATATTACTAAAATTATAATTTTGTCATGAGAATTCTCTGGATTGATGATGAAGTTGATTTATTAAAACCTTATGTCTATTTTCTTAAAGACAAAGGTTATGAAGTTGAAATGGCTTCTAATGGTCCGGATGGCATTGCATTAGCAAGAAGCAAAAACTTTGATTTAGTATTATTAGATGAGATGATGGTCGGAATGGATGGATTATCGGTTCTGCAGGCGCTTAAAGAATATGACCCCAATATCCTCGTGGCAATGGTAACAAAAGTTTCAGAAGAACAACTAATGAACAAGGCATTTGGGCAATTAGTTGATGACTTTATTATTAAACCATTTACCCCGGCCCAGATTTTAGCAGTTTTAAAACGCCTCATTGAAAAGAAAGAATTAATCAGTGAACGATTTCGTCGCGAATTTGTTCAGATTTCGCAAAAAAGACAACTTATTAAACATTATCAGGATTGGATCGATTACTACATAATGCTACTTAATTGGCAATCAAATTTAGAACGGTTTGGCGACGATGTGCTGATTCAGAGTTTTGCCGAAGAAAAACTTGAAAGCAACAAAGAGTTTGCTAAGTATATTGAACGAGTATATCCCAAATGGCTCAAAGGCTCAGGACCAATTTTATCCCATCGATTTTTCGAGCATTTTGTAATACCACATTTGGGTAAAAAACCTATTTATCTGTTTTTATTTGATTCAATGTGTCTCTGTCAATGGTTTAACTTAGTGCCATTATTAAAAGAACATTATCAAGTCGATACCCATTATTACTATTCGATATTACCAACCGCGACGCCTTATTCACGAAACGCACTCTTTTCCGGACTTCTACCATTAGAGATTTATCAAAAAAATCCCCGCTATTGGGTTTTCGAAGATACCGGACAAAATCGTTATGAAGAAGAGTTGTTAATTGACAACTTAACCCGTCACGGATTTAAAGAAAAAATTTTGTATCTAAAAACTAGCCGTAATGAGGACATTCAAACAGATTTAAATTCAATACTTGGCAGCAATGTTAAATTTTCAGTAATTATCCTAAACTTTCTTGATTTGTTAATCCATTCAATAAAAACGCAACGGTTACTTGACGAAATTATTGCCAACGAACAGAGTTTAATGAATTTAACGCGTATCTGGTTTTCAAATTCAAGCGTTTTTAATCTATTAAAAGCATTAAAAAATAAAGATTGCAAGATAATAATTACCTCTGACCATGGTTTTATCAAAGTCAATCGGCCAACATTAATTTATGGGGGCAGAGAAATTTCACCTAATCTCCGTTATAAATATGGCGGCGCTTTAAAAATTGACGAAAAGACGGCAATTCTTATAAATCAACCAAATGATTATATGTTACCGACCGAGCATCTCGGCATCAGATTTGCAATTGCAAAGTCAGATTATTATTTTATCTATCCAACTAAACCTAAGGAGTATGAACAGACTTATAAATATTCATATCAACACGGCGGTGTGTCTTTGGATGAAATGATTCTACCGGTTGCCTTTTTACACCCCAGATAAGCAGCTTTAAACAACAAAATAAAGAAAGTTTATGATGGACAAATTTAAGTTATTAAAACCGCAATAATGCCCACCAGATAAATACCATCAAAAACGCCGGCCCCGCCGATACTCATAACTCCGCGACCAAACTTTTGAATAATTTTAATATTTAATAGGTCGGCGCCAATTAAAACCCCCATAACCCCAATAATATATGCAACCGGAGCGGCTTTATCCCGAGCAAGTAATAATGCCAATATTGCTGAAACAATCGGAGGGATAAACGCCGGTATCGCAATACCAATGCCCGGTGTTGGTCGAGCAATTAATTTAGCAATTGCGCTCATAACTAATATGCCAAAAAATGTTGGCAGAAATGGCACTTTTGGAAACAGATATAAACATAAGATAACCGGTAGCACACAGCCGCCAACATTAATTGCTAATACTTGTTGTTGTAAAAATTGCGGCTTTACGCCAAAAAAGAAACGGTACCAACTGTTTATTTCTAATTCTTCCAGCGGTAACTCAACAGACTTTTTTTTAATTGGGATATTAATCATTCCGCCGAATAAAGACAATAAAAAAAATGTCAATCCAGTTTGGGGCGACATTCCAAGTTTCTGAAATGCAACGCCAACTGCGCCGACCGAAAATAGCACAAATATTATTGGTAAAAGCAGAACAAATATTATAAAAATTATCGCTGAAAAGGGCAGAAAAAACATTTAAAGTTAGTATAGACAAAAAAAATATTCTGTCAATTATTTAAAATATATCCAAGAGATACTATACAGTTTATGAGATTTAATTATGCCGGATATGCGAAACTGGTCTTTAAAACAGTAAAAAAATAATTTAAAACATTTCTTCAAAAGTCTATTTATATATAGACTAATTTTTATGCGAAATTTTTATTTAACTTATTGATAACCAAGGGACTATCATAAAATGGCGTAACCATGCTGTATAGTATAGGGGGCTAACCTATAGATTTTGTTTTACGCAATGAATTGGCGGAATTTTTTATGGTAACTACTTATTTATTTGAATTGATATTTAATTTTATAATATGGTTGAAATATTATCAGCAGTTATGGGGGTTAAACGACAATTTGCTCAGTGGGGAGTTAAGTCTTTGGTAACTAAACCACACTGAGTGTTACTTTAATTACGAGCCTGACATTAAGTTAGGAATTCAGTACTAATCATTAAAAAATTATTTATTGGCACAGACACTGGATGCCGGGACTTACGAATATAAGAATTGAGATTCTGTATCAAGCATTAAATTATAAATTAAATCTTGATTACCTTGACTATCTTTAATAACTTTTTATAATGTAAATATTTAATGCAAAATATCTTTAAAAGTAATCAGGAGGCTCAATGGAAAATAAAAACATTATCGTAACAATTGAAGATAATATCGCAATAGTAAAATTTAATCGCCCAAATGTGCTTAATGCTTTGAATACCGAAACAATTTTAGAGTTAGAAAAGGTTATCGATGAGTTGTCGGCAAATGCCGATGTCCGGGTAATAATTTTAACTGGTGAAGGTAAGGCTTTTGTTGCCGGTGCTGATATTTCTGAGATGAGTAAATTTTCAAGTTTGGAAGCAAGAGTATTTGCCCAAAATGGCCATCGAGTTTTGAGTAAACTCGAAGACATTGACAAACCGGTTATTGCTGCAATTAACGGTTTTGCCTTAGGCGGTGGCTGTGAAATTGCTTTGGCATGTGATATCCGGATTATGGCTGAAACTGCCAAAATTGGACAACCAGAAGTTAATCTTGGTATTATTCCTGGCTTTGGTGGCACTCAACGCTTAGCTCGGTTATGCGGTGCCGGTATTGCCAAAGAGTTAATTTATACTGGTGATATGATTGATGCTCAAGAAGCCTTAAGAATTGGGTTGGTAAATAAAGTTGTGCCTATGGATAAATTAATGGAAACCGCCAAAGAAATGGCAAAGAAAATTATGAATAAGGGCCCAATGGCAATAAGGATGACGAAAACAGTTATTAACCGTGGGCTGGATTGTAATCTAACTACCGCCAAAGAACTAGAAATAGAAACATTTGCACTTTGTTTTGCAACTGGTGAACCAAAAGAAGGCATGAATGCATTTTTAGAAAAAAGAAAAGCAAGTTGGATAAAATAATAAAAAACTGTCTATAATGAAAGGAGTATCAAAATGTCAAATTCAACAGAAATTGTAATCGCCTCAGGAGCGAGAACGCCGATTGGCAGATTTTTAGGTGGTTTATCATCACTATCTGCTCCGGATTTAGGCGGGATTGTAATTAAAGAAGCCATTAAACGAGCCGGAATAAATAATGATGATATCGAAGGCGTAATAATGGGGCATGTTTGCCCAGCCGGATTAGGACAAGCACCAGCAAGACAAGCACAAATAAAAGCCGGGCTATCACCTGAAATACCTGCATTGACTGTCAATAAAGTTTGTGGCTCAGGGATGATCGCGATTGTATTAGCTGCTCAGCAAATCAAAGCCGGTGACGCTGAAATCTTAATTGCCGGCGGACAAGAATCAATGTCTAATGTGCCTTACTACTTACACCAATTGCGCAATGGTAATAAAATGGGCGATGTAAAACTTGTTGATGGTATGATTTATGACGGAATTTGGTGTGCCTTTGAAAATGTCCATATGGGCATGCTTGGTGAATTTACTGCTGAAAGGTCAGGGATTACCCGCGAGATGCAAGACGAATGGGCTTATAATAGCCATCGAAAAGCAATCGAAGCAATTAAAAACGGAAAGTTTAAAACAGAAATTGTCCCAGTAGAAATTCCACAAAAGAAGGGCAACCCTATCATTATTGATACTGATGAAGGACCACGAGCCGATACCACCTTAGAAGCATTGGCTAAATTAAAACCGGCATTCAAAAAAGATAATGGAACAATTACACCAGGTAACGCTTCCAGTATCAATGATGGCGCAGCGGCATTAGTTATAATGTCAAAGCAAGCGGCTGATAAAAAAGGTGTAAAACCAATTGCGAAAATTACTGCCTATGCAACTGGCAGTGTTGAACCGAAAATGCTATTTTATGCGCCCGTAAAAGCTGTCCAAAAGATATTAAAACAACTCAGCGTTGATATTAACTATTTCGATTTAATTGAAATAAATGAGGCCTTCAGCTCTCAAGTTTTGGCAGATGTCAAAGAACTTGGTATTGATACCAAAAAACTAAATATCAATGGCGGAGCAGTTGCCTTAGGCCACCCAATCGGTGCTTCTGGTGCCAGAATTGTTGTAACATTATTACACGCCCTTAAAGACCGGGGATTAAAGAAAGGCCTTGCCGCAATTTGTTTGGGCGGTGGCGAAGCCGTGGCAATGAGTGTTGAAATGATGTAATTTTAATACGAAAAGATACAAAGAAGCTGAAAACTTATAAATCGATGAGATTGCTTCGTTTCACTCGCAATGACATTACCAAAATTGGTCATTTATTGGTCATTGCGAGGGTTGTCGCTTTTACAACCCGTGGCAATCTCAAATATAAAATATTATAATTGAACAGATGAGTCGGTAACTTTTTAATAAGACTTTCACAAATGGAACTTATTACTGATTCCCCTGAACAGACAATTACTTTTGGGGAAAAAATCGGCGGTAAATTACAACCCGGTGACATTGTCGCTTTTTACGGTGAACTAGGCAGTGGGAAGACAACAATGATTAAAGGAATCTGTTTAGGTCTTGGCGTAAAAGAACAGTTTCTTGTCAAAAGCCCGTCATTCATAATGATTAATGAATACAAAGGCAAATTCCCTATTTATCATATTGATCTATTCCGCGTGAAGACTGAAGAAGAACTGTTGAGTATTGGGTTTGATGATTACTTGGAGGGTAACGGTATTTGTCTAATTGAGTGGGCAGAAAAAGCAGAAAGATATTTGCCAAGAAACACGATTAAAATCGAACTGCGGTATTTAAGTAATTACGAAAGAAAGATTTTAATCAGCGGATTGTCGTTTCTATAATACTTTCCATAAATATCTTTTGCTGGTTTGTTTAAATGAAAAATAAATTAACTGGTCCAATTTACCTGATGCAACCAATTCTGTATTTTGGCGAAAAACTAAACAGTGATTGGATTGTTGAGCCAAAAATCGACGGCTGGCGGCTACAAATAATAAAATATCAAGATGGCAAAATCGAATACTGGGGTAGACGCCTTGATAAGAAACCGAATTGGACAGAAAAGTTAAAATTCTTGGATAAAGGTGTTGCTGGACTACCAAATGGGACGCTTTTAGACTGCGAACTTTTTTCTTCAAAAGGCCGTCGCTACATCCCTTCTTTATTTGCTAACACCAAAAAGGCAAAGCCAATTATCTATGTCTTTGATGTTGTCTTTTACAATGATGTTTTTGTCGGTAATTTATCGTTAAAACAAAGAAAAACGATTCTAAACCAACTGTCAATCAACCCGCCACTACAACTAATTAAATGGATGGATTATAAGGAACCTTTAAAACTTAAAGCATTGCCAAATTGTGAAGGAGTTATCTTTAAAAACCTAAATTCTAAATATCTTATTGGGATTGAGGCACCATTAGCAACCGCTGATTGGAGAAAAATCAAATGGCAATAGGAAGGTTTCAAATAATGGCAACTTTGCAAGCCGCCCGTGCCTATGTATTGGGTGAACCAATTGCAACTGCAAAGAGTTGGGGACTTAATCGCGCAATATTTTATGCCGCAGCCAAACGAGGATTTAAACCCAAACCTCAGATCACAAAACCACCAAAATTTAAACTTGCACTAGATAAAAAAACACTCACCCAGATTCAAAAATCCTTTGGTATCTATCATCTTGGTGATGAAATGGCTTACTCAGTTGAAATAGCCGGGAGAAGACTGTTTACAATTGGTAATGAAGTACAAACGCCCGAGCATTTTGAAAAGCAGATAGCGGTTAGATTTGGCAAAGCTTTCAAGAAAGTCTGGCAAGAAGCCATTGAAATATGTAAAAGTTATGATAAAGGTGTTTTGCTTTCAATGCATTACTTTTACGAAACGGTTTACAAACCAAGACGGGACATATTAGTTGAAAAATGGAGTGAATATTTAGAAAACACTAAATAAAAGATTTTCTTAGCGAATAGTAAAAATTAGGAATTAAATCAGATTTCTATCAAAACTGCGATATTGAATTGCTTCGGAAATGTGAATTGGTTTAATATCAGTACTCGCGTCTAAATCAGCAATTGTCCGTGCAACTTTTAAGATACGGTCATATGCCCGGGCTGATAAACCAAAGCGGTCAATTGCGGTTTTTAATAGGCTTTCACTAGCACTATCAATTCCACAAAACTTTCTTATCTCTTTTGACTCCATTTGACTATTACAATAAATTGGTCTTTTCTTTTTTATATTTATATCCCGAAATCGCTCAAGTTGAATTTCACGTGCTTTTTGCACCCGCTCACGAATCTTTTGTGAGGACTCACCCGGCTCTTTTTTTGCCAAAGTTTCATATTTAATTGACGGAACTTCAATATGGACATCGATTCTATCTAAAAGTGGGCCAGAAATTTTTGACCGATACTTTTTTATCATATGAATAGTGCAGGTGCATTCTTTGTGCGGGTCAGAGAAAAAACCGCAGGGACAAGGATTCATTGATGCCGCCAGCATAAATCGCGCCGGATATGTAATTGTTGATTTAGCTCGGCCAATAGTTACAAATCCATCTTCTAATGGCTGACGCAAACTTTCTAAAACATCGCGATGAAATTCGGGCAGCTCATCTAAAAACAAAACACCATTATGGGCTAAAGATACTTCGCCTGGTTTCGGATATGCGCCCCCACCAATTAATCCGGCTTCAGAAATTGAATGGTGAGGTGCACGAAACGGTCGAGTTGCCACAATTGGTTGATTGACGATTAATGTACCAGCAACGCTATGAATTTTGGTTGATTCTAATGCTTCTTCTAATTCCATTTTCGGTAGAATTGTCGGAATTCTTCTGGCTAACATCGTCTTGCCCGTGCCCGGTGGTCCGAGCATCAAAATATTGTGACCACCAGCGGCGGCGACTTCTAAGGCACGCTTAGCATGTTCTTGTCCCTTCACTTCAGAAAAATCAACACTGTATTCCGATACCGATTGAAAGACATTTTGAAAATCTGATTTAACTGGCTCAATTGTTCTTGTTCCGGATAAAAACTGAACTACCTCCACTAAGTTTTCTGCTGGATACACAGTTGCTCCTTGAACTAACGCGGCTTCTGGCGCATTTTCCTTGGGTAAAATTATACCTGAAAAGTTTCGGTCTCGTGCAGCCATTGCCATTGAAATTGCCCCCTTAATCGGACGTAAACTGCCATCTAAAGAAAGCTCACCCAGTATAAGAAATTTACCTAAAATATTGGAACGGACTGCACCGAGGGCTGAAAGCATTCCAAGAGCAATTGGCAAATCAAAAATTGCCCCTTCTTTTTTGATATCGGCTGGCGCCAAATTGACTGTGATTCTCCGTATCGGGAATTTATATCCGGAATTTTTTATAGCAGCGGTGACCCGATGTTGTGACTCCTTAACCGCATTGTCCGGCAAACCGACAATCACAAACGAATGAAGTCCATAACCCAAATCAACCTCTACATCAACAATATAAGCATCAATGCCATAAGTACTGGCAGAAAAAACTTTTGATAACATGCTAAGTACAATATAACCGAAAATTACAATCAGTCAATAAAATTAACTTATTGACCCCAGTTTGTTGGCGTATTCCTCTCCAATTGAAACTCAATTGAATCATCTAATAATGGAAAGAAATCATAGCCGGTTATCTTTTCTAATCTATCTACGCTCAAGAGATAATTACAAGTTTTACCTAAAATAGGGGTATTCTGATTGGGTATTAAAAAAGCATACATCGTAAAAATGCTATCACTTCGACAAGAAAGAATTACTTTAAAACAATGGGTTGGTACTGCGACATTATTTATTCCAATAAATTCATTGGGATTGATAAAATTACTATCTGGGCTCATAAAAATATTCCCGGTAATAATCCAGGCTTTACCGTCAGTCTTAACCTTTTTTCGAACTTCGCTTTCCAATTTCTGCCAGATTTTTCGGTTTAGCTCGGATGTCTGAGGGCACATATTGGAAAGTAGAAATGTTGTAGTCAGTGCCTCTTTGCTCCGCTTAAAATCAGCCGCTGGTGCCATATGTCCGCGGTCATAACCGCTACTTTCGTAATCTTTTAACTCGGCGCGATAACCGACCGGCAAGTCGGGGTCAGGTCGAAATCGGCCTTGCCGTCTTATTTCTCCCTTTAAATCAATTGAGTCAAGTTTGTAAGCAACCCAGTATGGTATTTTCCATTCGTTGTTATGATTAATTATAAAATACTTTTTATTTAAGATTGTTCCAGTGTCGCCAATAATCCCATATAAAAGATTTATACTATCTTTTATTACCGGTAATGAATGTGAGGACGACGATGACTTCGGCTGACAGTTAAAAACAAAGCTAATTAAAATAAATCCGATAATTTTAACGTAAGGCTTTTTAGAACGCATTAATGATGTGTTCAATCTCATTACCCTTGTTGGTATGGACAATGCTTAACACATCAAATCTTATCTCACGATCAAAAACTTCTTTTTCTTGTAGATAGAATTCTGCTAAACTTCTTAATTTTAGTTGTTTTCTTTGCCCAATACTTTCAAACGGCTTGGTTATCACATCCGATTTTCTTGTTTTGACTTCAATAAATACAAGTGTATTTTTATCTTGGGCAATAATGTCAATTTCGCCCAAAGCACAGCGATAATTTTGTGCCAGTATTTTATAACCAATAGTTTTTAGAAATTTAACTGCTAACTTTTCGCCTTGTTTACCTAAAGGTTCCACTATGGAATTAACATTTTTCTTTGCCGTACCGGCTCAAAACTTTTTCGGTGAATTTTGGTTGGGCCAAGTTTAGCAATGACATTTTTATGCGACGGGGTTGGGTAGCCTTTGTTTTGCGCAAAGTTGTACTTCGGATAACGCTTATGCAGTCTTTTCATTATCTGGTCACGCGTAACTTTGGCGATAATTGAAGCGCAGGCTATCGAGATGCTTTTTTGGTCACCTTTGATAATCCCAATACTTGGCAAAGGACAACCCGGTATGGCAAAACCATCAACTAAAGCAAGCGCACATTTTATCTTTAAGGTTTTAATTGCGCGTGTCATTGCTAAAAAAGTAGCATTTCTAATATTAAACCGGTCGATTTCTTTAACGGTGGCCAAACCGACGCTATATGCCAATGCTTTTTTGATAATTTCCCGGAATAACTGTTCTCGTATCTTCGGAGTTAACTGTTTGGAATCTTTAACACCTGGAATTGTTGTAAATGGCGGTAAAACTACTGCCGCAGCGACAACCGGTCCGGCTAAAGCACCTCGACCAACTTCATCAACACCACAAAATGTTATCTTTTGTTGCCAAAGTTGCCAATCAGGTTTTGCTCTCAATTGTGACTTCCTTTAATTTTGTTTCAAGTCCTTTCTTTTTCCGTAAATAATATAACTTGGCTCGTCTTACCTTCCGATATTTTTTAATTTCGATTTTAGTAATAATTGGAGAATTTAGTGGGAAAATTCGTTCGACACCGATACCTCGGCTTAGTTTTCGAACAGTAATTGTTTTATTGTCCTTATCACCACGAATTTTAATAACAGTTCCCTGGAACACTTGAGTACGCTCTTTATCCCCTTCGACAATCTTATGTGATATTTTAACTTCGGCGCCGACTTTTAGTGCTTTAATCACTGATTCCAGTTCTTCTTTTGATATCGCTTTGACCGCAGTCTTTTCCTTTTGTTTCTCTTTAGCCATTAATACCTCCTAAAAATTAAACCATTGATGGGAATGTTCATTAGTGCTTAATAGCACCGATAAATAATTATGGTTTAAAAATTGATTATTTCTTTTTTTTAGTTTTATCATTTAGTTGTTCTGATTTTAACAAATCTGGCCTTCTTTCTTTAGTTAATTTTAACGCCATCATATCACGCCACTCTTTGATTTTTTGATGATTACCTGAAATTAAAATTTCCGGGACTTTATAACCACGAAAGTTTTGTGGTCGCGTATAATAAGGAGCATCCAGAAGACCGGATATAAATGAATCCGATGCAAGCGACTCTTTATCGCCAACGACATTGGGCAGGAGTCGGACAATCGATTCAATCAATACCAATGCTGCCACTTCACCGCCAGATAAAATATAATCGCCGATCGATATCTCGTCATTAATTAGATGCTGGCGGACTCTTTCGTCAACGCCTTTATATCGGCCGCAAATTAAAATTAGATGAGATTTCTTGCTAAGTTCAAGAATAATACTTTGATTTAAAACTCTTCCTTGAGGAGAGAGTAAAATTATGTATGAATCCTGTTGTTTAACACTTTCAGCTGCTTTGAAAATCGGCTCTGGTTTTAAAATCATGCCCGGAAAACCACCATAGGGATAATCATCAACCGTTCGATAGGCATCAGTCGCGAAGTCGCGAAGATTTATCAGATTCAATCGCACCGCATTTTTTTCCTGGGCAATTCTGATGACACCACAGTTGAACGGGCCTGAAAAAAATTCCGGGAAAATTGTAATGATATCAACGCGCATACATCGTTATGTTTAATAAAATAAATAAGACGCTCAAAGGGACGGCAAATATCAAAAGGGTAAATTGGATTTTTTTTATTCTAAGATTTCGAGTTGAGCGCGTTTACCTTGTTTCATCGCCGCGGCTGAGATAATTGCTCTCATCGCCTTGGCGGTTCGACCTTCTTTACCGATAATTTTGCCGAGGTCGCCTTCGCCAACTCTCAACTCATAAATCAAAGTTTTTTCCCCGGCAATTTCCTTAATGGATACTTTATCGGGATGGTCAACTAGAGCTTTTGCCATGTATTCAATCAGTTCTTTCATAGTGTCCTCCTTTATTCAGATTCCGCTCGATTATCGCCCTTATTTTCTTGGGCTGTTAGCGGTTTCGTTTGCTTTTTATATCTGTTTATGAGTCGTTTTGTGACATCAGTTGTTTGTGCTCCCTTTGACAACCAGTAGTCGACTCGTTCTTTATTTAGTGTTAGTTGTTTTGATTTTGGATTATAAAATCCAACCGCCTCAAGATATTTGCCGTCCCTCGAGCGCCGAGCATCTGCAACTACAATTCGATATAATGGTACATGTTTCCTACCAATTCGTTTCAGCCTAATTTTAACCATATCAACTATCCAATTATATAATAATAAAATAATCTGTATAAGTCAAGAGCAATATCTCTCATCTTTTTAATATACTTATTAAAATATATAATAATTACTCATTCCGGTTTTTTAAGTTCTTGCGGTGTCATTGATTCAATACTGGTAAGTTTGTTGTCAAATTTCAATAATTTCCTTTCGGCGTCTTCATATTTACTCTGGGCATTCTTAAGATGTCGCCCTAGCGTTTCAAACTCATCCTTGAAAATCTTAAAGTCATTGGCAAGATTCTGCAATATAACTAAAATTTGTTCAGCCCGTTGTTCAATCTTTAATCCTCGTAAACCCAAAGCAATTGCTTGTAAATAGGCGTAAAGACTATTAGGCGAAACCGGGATTACCTTTCGTTCAATGGCGTATTGGTTAATGCTTTTTTCCTCGCGGTCTTCTTTAATGATGACTTCATAATATACATTTTCGGCTGGAATATACATTAAGGCAAAATCATAGGTGCCTTCTTCTGGTAAGATATAATTATTAGCAATTTTTTCAATATGATTTTTGATATCTTTTAGAAAATCTCTACGCGCTCGTTTTCGCTCTTCATCAGTTACACTCGCGCTGATTCGATTAAAGTTTTCTAATGGGAATTTGGCATCAATTGGCACAAGTTTTGGCCCCAATTTTACAACCGCATCAACTTGGCTTGACTTAAATGCATATTGTAATTCGTAATATTCCTGTGGTAGAATTTGCCTCAATAAATCACTTAACAGGAATTCGCCAAAAAGTCCACGTGTTTTCGGTGCCTTCAAAATTTCTTGAAGTTTCGAAATATCTTTACCAACATCAAGAATCTGCTTTGACGCCTCAGATAAACTGCCCAATCCTTTACTGACATCAGAAATAACATTTGCTGCTTTATCCAGTCGTTCGCTGATATGACCAGTTTGGTTAGAAAGTTGTTGGGTAACTTGTTGAAGTTGTTGGTTAATTTGAGTTGTAATTTGAGCAAGTTGCTGGTTGATTAATTGCTGTTGACTAATCAATGTGTTATTTGTTTGATTGCGTAAGCTCTCAAGCTGATTCTGAAGCATATTTAAACCTTGTTCAAACGATTGTTGTCTTTGGGGTTTTAATATTAAATAAATTATTGCTCCAATTAGCACAATCAATAAAATAATCGTAATTGTCGGCATAAGTCCAAAATACCCTTATTTTTATTAAAAGTCAAGTAAAATTCTCAATAGCTATCATTTTCATCAGGATTTTTATCGGTAGTAAATTAGTACTTTTTATTATCTTGACTTTTTAGTTGTTGTCCAATATGCTAATTTAATGCGCGATATTCAAAACGAATCGGACTTTCGCAATATTGATATTGATAAAGTCGGTGTAAAAAACTTGCGCTATCCAATATTGCTCTCAGATAAAGCCCATAAGAAACAGCATACGATTGCTAATATTAATATGTCAGTAAATTTACCCCATAATTTTCGTGGTACCCATATGAGCCGTTTTGTCGAGATTTTAAGCCGGTTCCACCGAGAAATTGCCATTCATAATATTGGCAACATCTTAAAGACAATGAAGCAAGAGCTAAATGCCGAATCTGCCCATATTGAGATTCAATTTCCTTATTTCATTGAAAAGAAAGCGCCGGTTTCTGGTGCTGTTGGATTAATGGGCTACCAATGTAAATTTATCGGCAATCTCACTGACAAGGTCAGATTAATTTTAGGCGTAACCATTCCCATTACAACTCTTTGCCCCTGCTCGAAAGAAATGTCAGCAAAAGGTGCTCACAATCAACGCGGCGAAATTAAAGTAATGGTGCGCTTCAAAGGCTTTTTCTGGATTGAAGATTTAATTGAACTTGTCGAAAATTGTGCCTCGAGCCCGGTTTATTCATTGCTTAAACGAGAAGATGAAAAATATGTTACCGAACAAGCTTATAACAATCCGGTTTTTGTAGAAGATGTTGTGCGCAATGTCGCATTAAAATTAGATGCCCATCCAGATATCACCTGGTATCATGTCGAAGTTGAAAGTTTTGAGTCAATTCACAATCATGATGCTTATGCCGAATTAGAAAAGAAATAAGGAGGTAAAATGAGAACCACTATTTTTTTTATATTGGTCGTTTTATCAGTTTGTATTGTAAATTGTTCCAAGAAACCAGCAGTTGCCCAACCGCCATTTGATACTAACACTGCTGAGGGTTTGTATCAAGAAGGTCAATATTATTTGTCTCAAAAAATGTATGAATATGCTCAACGCTCATTTACCACGCTAATTGAAGAATTTCCAGAACACGAATTGGTTGATGATGCGTTATTTATGCTCGGTGAAATTTTAAGTAACCCCAAAAATAAAAACCGGGATTTAGAAGAGGCATTAGATTACTATCAAACAATAATTGATGACTATCCCGAAAGCCCATACGTTAAAAAAGCTGAAAAGAAAGTTGAAGCTATTGAAAAGAAATTAGAAGAGTCAGATTAATTAGCACATAAACCGATGAAAACAATCATTATTAACAGCTATCGCGTTAATGCCGAGCAAAAAATTCTATCCTATGTTGAGATTGTCAAAAAATTTAGTTTGTATCAGGTCATTAGCGACGTTGAGATATTTAATATTGTTGATTATCTTGATTGCGATGCTTTAATTCTCTCCGGCTCGCCCGATTTAATTACGAAAAACGCTTACTCTAAGTCATATCTTGAATTTCTACGTTATAACACAATTCCCTGTTTAGGTATCTGTTACGGACATCAATTACTTGCCAAGGCATTTGGCGCAAACATTCTTTCCTATCCAACATGCATTGAAAAACAAGAAACAATTAGAGTCATTAAAAAAGACCCGCTCTTTAAAGATATCCCTGATGAGTTTTTGGCTTGCGAGAATCACCAAGAATATGTTGTGTTAAACGACTTATCAAAGGCGGGTTTTGAACTTTTGGCTAACTCACCGTCGTGCGAAGTTGAAGCGATTAAGCACATTGAGAAGTGTTTTTATGGCGTTCAATTTCATCCCGAACGTTCGGGTATTATTGGCGAAACGATATTTAAAAATTTCTTTGATATTGTTAGAGCAATAACACCTGGCTAGCAGTTTTACAATTTGTTGTTTTATTAGGGCTTAATAATATAAATCAGAATATAATAAAACATCGGAATCGTAAACAATAAACTATCAATGCGGTCTAAAAAACCGCCATGCCCAGGAATTATTTGCGAACTATCTTTTAATGCTGCGGCGCGTTTAAATCCTGATTCCACTAAATCACCCAATTGCGCAGCAATGCTAAGAATAAGTCCAACAACAATTGCCAACCAAATATTAATATTAGAGAACAGTTTTGTTAGATAAATTAAAGTAAAAACAATGCTGACGATAATGCTACTGACAAATCCCTCTATTGTTTTTTTAGGACTTATCTGCGATGCTAATTTATGTTTGCCAATAGCCGAGCCAACCAGATACGCAGCGGTATCATTAATCCAGGTAAATGCAACTGGGAATAGCGTTATAAAACCTGCCTTCCAAAACGAAAAATTTTGCATTTTTGTCCAAATTTTTAGAAACAATAGATGTGATGGTAAAAATCCCAAATAGAAAAGCGTAAATATGCCTAACGGAACAATTAAGAAATACCGCTCATATTTAATAAGCGCGTACACAAAAAATACTAAAACCGGTATTAAGTATAAAATATTATAACTTGTCGTTGATGAGGATTTATGAATTAAATAATTGAAATAAAAAATTGTTGGAATCAGAACATTAAGGATGATCATTAAAAAACGGTTTAAAAAAATCTCTCTAATTTTTAGCATTCGCGTGAACTCAACGGTGGCTAAGGCGATCCAGACGATACTTGTAAAATAAAGAGCAATTGGATGGATAAAAATTATAATGATTATAATGCCGCCGAGAATTAAACCAACAACCGTGCGCTTTGCTAAATTATTCATATATTAAGCATTGCTTGTCGGTAAATCGGTGTCGACGCGCCCAAAGCGACGTTTCCGTTGTGCGTAATCTTGAATTGCTTTGATCAGTTCTTTTTTATTAAAATCCGGCCAGAGGACTTCAGTAAAATAAAGCTCGGTGTAAGCACATTGCCATAACAGATAATTAGAAATGCGTTTTTCGCCAGCGGTTCTAATCAATAAATCCGGGTCAGGCACATCCGGAGCATAAAGGTATTGCCGAAATTTTTCAATGGTTAGTTCACTAAAATCTTTTTGTTCTTTAACAATTTTTTTAATTGCATCAATTATTTCAGTGCGGCCACCATAACTGATTGCTAAAATTAAGTTTAGTCCAGTGTTATCTTTGGTTTTGTTGATTAAATAATTTAGATTTTCCTGAACTTTAGTTGGCAACCTATCCAATTGACCAATGGCTCTAACCAAAACATTATTTTTATTTAATTCTTTTTCTTCTTTGATTAACAGTTTTTCCAAAAGTTTCATCAGCTGGTTAATTTCTTCTTTTGGTCTTTGCCAGTTTTCGGTTGAAAAGACATAAAGAGTAAGATATTTAACACCGAGTTCGCCACAGGCACGGACAACTTTTCGGACGGCGTCAACGCCTTTTTTGTGACCATAAAACCGTGGCAAACCTCTTTTCCTTGCCCAGCGACCATTGCCATCCATGATAATTGCGATATGTTGTGGGAGGTTTTTAGGTAAAATGTTAATTGTATCTTTAGCTTGTGCCATTTTTTAATATGACAAATTAAGTAAGGAAAAAATGTGAACCCGCGCTATTTTTCTAAAATTTCTTTTTCTTTATTTTGTAAGAGGGTGTCAATTTTTTTGATGAATTCGTCTGTAAAATCTTGGATTTTCTTTATTGCAATCCGACTATCATCCTCAGAAATTTCCTTGTCCTTTTCAAGTTTTTTTATTTGTTCATTGCCTTCACGGCGAATATTGCGGATTGCGATTTTGGTGTCTTCGGCTAATTTTGCACAGAGCTTAACCAACTCCTTTCTCCGCTCTTCAGTTAATGGTGGAATTGGAATCCTAATCAAATTTGCCTCAGCTTGCGGATTGAGCCCGATTTCTGCTTTTAAGATCGCCTTTTCAATTTCTGAAATAACATTGCGGTCCCAAGGCTGAACAACCAACATCCGTGGTTCTGGTGCCGAAATTGCTGCAATCTGTTTTAAGGGTACTAAACTACCATAATAATTTACTTTAACTTCATCTAAGATTGCTGGATTAGCACGAGCAGTTCGAATTTTAGAAAGTTCTAAGGCTAACAGGTCTGTGGTCTTTTGCATTTTTTCTTTAATCTGTTTATATTTATCTTCCAGCATATCCTCTTTACGAGTCTTTATAAAAGCGACAAACAGTTTTTAAATTACTCTTCACCAAGTTTAAACCGGATGAACCGTTTAATTCGGATATTTTCACCAAATTTAGCAATTTGCTCCTTTAAGTAATCCCCAACTTTTTTATCCGGTGCCTTAACAAACGGTTGCTCTAATAGACAAACATCAGTGAAAAACTTTTCAAGTTTACCTTGGACAATTTTCTCAATTACCTGTTTTGGCTTGTTAGAATCGGCGAGCTGTTCTTCATAAATCTTTTTTTCTTGTTCAATCTTTTCTTGCGGCACATCCTCGCGTGAAATTGCTATCGGGTCAGTTGCCGCAATTTGCATCGCGATATCGTGAACAAATCGGCGAAATTCTTGATTTCGGGCAACAAAATCGGTTTCGCAATTAACTTCAACTAAAACGCCTAATCGTTCGCCCGGGTGAATGTAGGCATCGATTACCCCTTGAGTAGTTGCCCGTTCCATTTTTTTGGCGGCTGAGGCAATACCTTTCTTTCTTAAAAGTTCGATTGCCTTTTCGATATCACCATTGGTCTCTTCTAATGCCTTTTTACAATCTAAAATACCGGAATTAATTCTTGCTCTTAATTGGGCAATTAATTCATTTGATATCTTCATACCATCCTTCTTTCTTTAAAAAGATTATTAAATATTAAAATTCTTCATTGCTCGGCTACTTCTTCAGTTTCAAAGCCTTTTCGACCTTCCAAGACCGCATTAGCGATAATGCCGGTAATCAATTTAATTGACCGTAGCGCATCATCATTACTCGGTATCGGATAATCAATTTTTTCTGGGTCACCATTGGTATCAATCATTGCCACCACTGGGATTTTTGCTCTCTTGGCTTCGGCTAATGGAGTTGCTTCCCGCACGACATCGACTAAATAGATTAATCCCGGTAATCGGTCCATTTCTTTTATTCCGGCAAAAATTTTCAATAGTTTTTTATATTCTCGTTCCATTTTGAGCATCTCTTTTTTCGTATACCGCTCACTTCTGCCTTCATTTAAGACCCGCTCAAGTTCTGACAATCGCGAAATGCGTGACGAGACTACTTCGAAATTGGTTAAAAGTCCGCCAACCCAGCGTTCCGTGACATAATAGGCACCGCACCGTTTTGCCTCTTCTTCGATAATTGGCTTTGCTTGGGGTTTGGTACCAACAAATAAAATATCCTGTCCCAATTCAGCAACTCTTCTAACTGCTTCGGTCGCCAGTTTAATTTTTTCCAGCGTCTTTTCTAAATCAATAATAAAGATGTCGTTCTTTTTTCCAAAAATATACGGTTTCATTTTCGGATTCCAGCGGCGGGCACGATGGCCGAAATGAACACCGGCTTCGAGTAAATCTTTAATCGTTAACGTTTGGTCCATTGGAAGCGTTTTCTCCTTTTTGCCAGACCATACTTCATCCGCTCTTTTTCGCGTGGGTCGCGTTTTAACAGTCCGGCGCTTTTTAATGTTTTACGAAGTTCCTCATTCTTCATCACTAATGCCCGGGCTAAACCTAAGGCAACTGCTGCGGCTTGTGCTGAGAGACCACCACCGTTGACCTTACATATCGCATTAAATTGACCTTCTAAGCCAGTGGTCTTAAAAGGCATCAGGACAATTTCCACTAAATCATCACGCCCTAAATATTCTTTCGGGCTTTTATTATTAATTTTAATCTCGCCCTTTCCTTCGGTTAACCAAACTTTTGCCGTCGCAGTTTTTCGTGAACCAACTGCAAAGATGCTGTTTCTCATATGTTATTTTTCCATTAATTTTTAAATACTTTTTCAATTGGCACTGGTTTTTGTGCTTGCTGGTTATGTTCCGGACCGGCATACACAAACAACCGACGCATTCTTTTTGCTTGCAGACGATTTTTCGGCAACATCCGTTTTACCGCAAGTTCAATGATGCGTTCTGGATGTTTTTCCAACATATCCTTAAAACTTATTTGCTTAAAACCACCGGGATAACCAGAGTGACGATAATAGATTTTATCAGTCATTTTCTTACCGGTCACTCTTATTTTACTGGCATTAATAACCACAACAAAATCACCACCATCAATGTGTGGGGTGTATTGAGGTTTATCTTTACCAATTAAGACCCGGGCAATTTGGGTTGCAAATCGACCTAAAGTCTTATTAGCCGCATCAAACAGATACCATTTTCTTTCGATTTCATCTGGTTTCGCAACATAACTTTTCATATAAGCAATATTTATACCTGAAAATTTCTAATTTGTCAATAGTGGGATATCCTTATAAGAATAGAATTTTAAGTATTTTAACAAAACTATTTTGAAAACTAACTTTTTTCCCTACCAATGATAAGTGACCCGAAAATCTTTGGTTACCTTTTTAATTAGTTCTTCGGCTAACGGCCCATAAGCATTTTCCGGGTCCTCGGCATCAAAACTAAAATGACCTTTACTCATAAAACTAACATGACCAACTGTCCGTTTTGCCCGTGCCGATTTACTCCAAATTGTATAACCATCAGCACCATCAATTAGTCGCACAATTAACGTTGCCGAAACATCAGCTTGAGCGCCAACATACCATAATCCCGGAACAACATTAATCTTAGGATGGATATCAGATATTTCGATTTCGCCGCTGACGATACTTTTAACTTTGTATTTGTCAGCGATTGTTTTAATTGCATTAATATCCAGCGTTTGCTGCTCAATCTCTTTTAATAAATTCTCTTCTTTGCCCAACTGCACAAATTTTACCAACTTTTGGTCTTTAGTGCTTTGTTCGATGAATTTCTGCGTCACATATTCGGCTAAATTGCCCGGGACATTACACTTAAATGTTATCATCCCAACTGGCTCTAAGGTTTTTAAATCAATTGCCGGTGGCACCATTACCCGTTTACAATTGGCAAATATTGCCAAAACCATCAAAAAAATTAAAAAGTATTTGCTTTTCATAATTAAATCTCCTTGGCCAATTATTTGCCAGAGTTTATGATAAATTAGTAAAATTGTCAATAAAAATACTCTGCAATTACGTTGTAATAAGGTTTAGATAAAATCTGGTCTTTTTTTAACTTAAACCCAATCTTGATGTTCTTCCTGTATACAATACTTTTTTCGATTCTGAGCGTCTGACTAAGTGCGATTCTGGCTATTATTCTGATTGTATCTCTCGAACATAACCTCCTACATATCCAACTAGCGTTTCACGCCTTTTTACAAAATACCATGTAACGTTTCGATCAAAAATCAAATTTTGGTTCAAGTCTGAAAATTAACCTGTGCCTGTAGCTTACTCCCTAAATGCCTTAGGGGCAAGCCCGCAGTCGTATCTTTAAAGTTTATATCAATCTCCAGACATTACTAATATCTCTGCTGATTTGAACTTCATTATAATATAAGACTGATTTCGAGTATAAAAGGTTTCAGTAAATTTATTCTAAACAAAAATTTTTTATTTCAAAACCAATTAAATGTTAAATTATTTTGTCCGAGCAAGGATTTTTTCACAGGCAAAATCCAGTGCCTGTTTTGGTGTTTTTTTACCTAAAGTTACGGTTTCTAATCCGTCTTCGATTAAAATCTTTCTGCCTTCAAACCAAACTTCGCTCCTTGGTTCAAATACCGCATTTTGCATTTGTAGATAGGCTTCTTTTAGACCCGGCGTTTGGGCAAAATGGGCTTGCATGCGCACATCTTCAATCGCACTTTTCTGAATTGGCACATAATATGTGCCCAATGACCAACGAATTTGATTGTCCTTGCTAATAAACCATTTAATAAATTGCCATGCTGCTTGTTTCTGTTCTTTTGTTGCATTTTTAAACAGCCCGATATTTGTGCCATAGATTATTGATGCCGGTCTTCCCCAGATTGGTAACGGTGCCATTCCGATTTTAAAGTTTTCAACGCCAATCATCACTGCCCGACGAGCACAACTAAACGGGACCATTACCAATCTGCCAGCTAAAAAGTCATCAATCAATTCCGGGCTCGTAGAAGTGCCCTGAACTTTATCATGATAGATTAAATCGATGTGAAATTGTAGAGCCTTGATTCCTTTATCACTATTAAAAAGTGGTTGATTTTTTTCTTCGTCAAATAATTTCCCGTCTTGCTGATGTAACATTGAAGCAAACACCCAAATATCAGTACCACCGGCAGTTGGTAGAACAGCGTCGCCTAACTTTTCTTTTATCAGCAAACACACTTTTCGGAATTCATCCCAGGTTTTGGGAAACTCTTTAATGCCGAGTCGTTCAAACAATTCAACATTGTAATAATATACCGGCACACTTTTATTAAATGGTAAAGTTATGATTTGATTATGCCAACTGTTATTTTTAATTAGTACTGGCCAGATATCTTCAAATTCATCTTGAGATAAACCATCTTTTCCTTTGACATAATTTTCTAAAGGTTCTAATTTGTCATTAATTAGTAATTGAGTTGTCCAGTTTTCATACATCTGGGCGATAGTTGGCGTTTGATTGATTGCCGCCGCACTCATTAATTTTTGCGCCAAGGTGTTATAATCCGCCATACCAACTAACTTTATTTTAATATTTTTATGAGTTGACTCAAAGTCAGCGACCATCGCTTTTAATATCTTTTCAACATTGCCTCCCATTGCATGCCAAAAAGTTATCTCGACCACTGATTGTTTTTTAGCACAATTAATAGTTGCTTGTAAAATTACTCCTAAGATTATCAGCCAAAAATATCGACGCATTGTTTTAATTTTAATTAATTAAACTTTTATGTCAATTTTAATGTTAATGTCAAAGTAAATCGCAAAGATTTAGGATTGTTTATGGAAAATCACCCTACCTTTTTTAATCACCACCGTTACTAAATTTCGACCAAATTGATAAGGAATGTGCTGATAATTGGGCACATTCAGCACAATTAAATCGGCATCTTTGCCCGGTTCAATCGAACCAATTTCATTTTCTAATCCAATTGCTTTTGCGGCATTAATGGTTGCACCACGGATTGCCTCTTCAATACTCAAATTATATAATAGACAGCCCAAAGCAATAATTATTGGCATCTGATATATCATACAACTACCGGGATTATAATCAGAACCTAAAGCAATAGTAATCCCTAATTTTCTCATTTTTTCTATCGGCGGTAGCTGCTTTGATTTTAAAAATAGCGATGTGCCGGGCAGTAAGACGGCGACTACGCCTTTTTTGCTCATTGCTTTCAAACCATTGTCCGAAGGATATAGCAGATGGTCTGCTGAAATTGCAGCCACTTTTGCTGCCGTCTCGGCGCCGCTAGAACTTTCAATTTCGTCGGCATGAATTTTGGGTATTAACCCTAACTTTTTTGCGGCAATTAAAATCTTTTCGCTATCTTCAGCATTAAAAACAAAGTTCTCGCAAAAGACATCACAGAACTTGGCGAGTTTTTGCTTAGCAATCCTTGGCAACATTTCATTTATTAATCTGCTGATATATTCTTGTTTTTCTGTATTTGGCGGGATTGCGTGGGCACCAAGAAAGGTAGGTACTATTGTTATCCGCTCTTTGTTTGCTTTCTGGAGATTTTTGATAACCTTAAGAAGTTTAATTTCATTGTTCGTATCAAGTCCGTAGCCGGACTTTATTTCGACCGTGGTTGTTCCCCATCGGATTAATTCATCAATTCGTTTTTGAGCCAAATTAAATAGTTCTTCCTCAGATGCTTTTCGAGTAGCGGCGACAGTTTGTAAAATACCGCCGCCGGCATTTAATATTTCTTTATATGTTTTTCCTTGAAGTCGAAGCGCGAACTCATTTTCTCGGCTACCAGCATAAACCAAGTGCGTATGACAATCAATAAACCCAGGTAAGACAAGACAATTATTGGCATTAATGACTTTTGCGTTTGCAATGCGAAGTTTGTGATTCTTAACAACCTCTTTTATTTTTGTCTTTTCAATAACTATTGAACCATTTTCGATAATCCCCAGATTATTATTAGTAATCGTTAAAATTTGTGAGATATTATTGATTATAACCATAAGAAATAAAAGGGACGAGTTAATCTAGTAACTCGTCCCCTGTTTTAACGATTTGATATTTTAATTAGTTTTAATCAGTTTATGAGTAATTGAACGGTCAGATGTCTTTAACGAGTAAAAGTAAATACCTGAGTGGACATTATTGCCAACATCATCGGTGCCATCCCAGGTAACGCTATATTCTCCAGCTGACTTAATACCTGAAACCAGTGTTTTAATCGGCCGACCTAAAACATCATAAATGGTTAAGTTAACCTCTTCGGTCATAGGTATTGAATAAGAAATTTTGGTTAGCGTATTAGTTGGATTGGGCACTGCTGGACCAAGCATAAATGTGTAATATTTTGGCAATTGATTTTGCTCTTCAATGCCAGTCGGTAACGGCACCGGTACTCGATGGACAACAATCGGGTTAACACAGAAACGATGTTCTGCTTGTAAAAATGAACCGGCAATTGAATCAGCCAAATACATAACTAACAAGGTATCTGGGTCGGTAGTACTGGGAGTAACTTGAACGCCGCCGGCAATTGGGAATCGCTTTGACATCGTATTTGGTGCGGTTATCCGCTTTTTGGCAATCCAGGTTTGACCATTATCATGAGATTCCGCCACATAAATGTCGGCTCGAGCACGGCTGGTTAATGGTTCATAGTTTAACGAGTCAAACTGTTCCCAGACAACATAGAGATGATTATTCGAAGGATTTTGGACAATCGACGGTCTGGTGGCAAATGTCGCATTATAGCCAACCGCGGCATTTAAGGTCTCGGCATCATAATGATGCACTAATGACCAGGCCGGCGTATTTACTGGACAGTAATGCCAGATCTGAGCAGGAATCGTATAACCAGAAGTGCCTTCATAATGCATAACTGAGGCAACAATATGAAAATTGTCTTGGGCATCAAACATCGCAAACAATGACGAAATATAGAAACTCGGATTAACACCATTTACTGATGGTGGAAATGGAAGTTGAGTCGGCGTACCCCAAGTAGTGCCACCGTCAGTTGACAAACGATAAAATGCTCTTTCAGGATAGGCATCCTCTGAGCATTCCCAAACAATGAGCACTTTATTAGAGTTTTTAGAAGCCGCAATATTTTGGTCAGGGAAAAATGGGTCAGGTGCTGGTGGCGGGATTTTAATATATGGCGTCCAGGTTGTTGGCCAAGTTGCGGTAGTTGTTCGAGAATAATATAAAGAATCTTCCTGACCTGAAGGCAGAGCATTAATTGCTGCAATATGGACATTCTGGTTTTGAGTTACGCCGATTACAGGCCAACGGTAACCGGTTGGTCCTTGACTATATTCAAAAAGCCCACTACCGGGCGCTTGGTCACGAGCCAACTTGACACTTAGGACACCGCTGTAGACATAATTGGCACTTATGACAAAATTACCTGAGACTTTATCTAAATCGGCACCGCCAGCAACACTTGATACAGTATGTGGAAACACTGCTTGACCAGATAACATGTAATTAGTAGGATTGATCCAACTCCAGGACCTGGTTGTCCAGTCATAGAAGTTATAATACATATTCCGGTCAGTAATTCCTTCAGTATTTGACCATAACCAGGTTGCATGAATACCATTATTGGGGTCATTTACTAACCAGGTCATTACCGGCCCATTTACCCAGTCATAACAAGTGCCACCGATTACTTCAGTGCGGCCATAATCTTGCATCAACGGATAAGGGTTTGTAGAATAATTACTAACTTTGTTAGTAGTTGGCTCAAGTAGCATTGGTTTATCATCAGAACCAATTATCGTCGTTTTTACTTTGATTAAATCTTTATTAATCGCAAAACTTATAGACATTCCTGCGATTAACAAGACTATGATTATTATTTTTTTCATCTTTCCTCCGATGTTTATATAATTTACCCCGCACCTGCTGAATAGTATAACCATTTGCAAAGTGCGGGGACTTTTTTAATTAGTTATAATTAATTTATGCGTCTGCGATTTATCTTGAGTCTTTAGGGTGTAGAAGTAGATTCCACTCTGAACTTTTTTACCCGCATTGTCGGTTCCATCCCAAGTAATACTATATTCGCCAGCAGATTTTATCCCCGAAACTAAGGTTTTAATTGGTCTTCCTAAGATATCGTAAATTGTTAAATCCACATTGGATTTTGTTGGTAAAGAATAGTGAATCGTTGTCTGTGAATGCATCGGATTAGGTAGCGCTGGTTTAAGTGTAAAGTGATAATATTTATTGGAATTATTTTCTTCAATACCGACCAGTGGCAATGAATTCTTATGGAAGCGGTGAACAACAATTGGATTGTGGGTCCAAGTGCCTTGGGTATATAGTTCAAATCCGGCAATTGAATCAACGATGTATTGCACAAAGACCGTATCGTTCTTAACACCACCAACACAAGGGAAGCGTTTAGAAGTAGTATTTGGGTCAGTGATACGTCCTTTACGGGTTACGGTCTGACCATTATTGGTAAGTTCCGCAACATAGATATCAGCACGGGCTAAAGTAGTAATTGGTTCATAGTTTAACGAGTCAAATTGTTCCCAGGCAACATAAAAATTACCAGTGGTTGGGTCCTGGGCAATTGAAGGCCGAGTTGCAAATAAGGCATTGTAGCCAACTGGGGCATTCAAGGTGTCGGCCTCATAATGATGAATTAAGGACCACGCCGGGGTATTTGCCGGACAGTAATGCCAAATCTGGGCTGGGATGGTATAACCAGAAGTGCCTTCATAATGCATAACTGAAGCAACAATATGGAGATTATCTTGGGCATCAAACATCGCAAACAGAGATGTAATGTGAAAACTCGGATTAACGCCCCCTACTGACGGCGGAAATGGTAATTGGGTCGTCGCACCCCAAGTAGCGCCACCGTCGGTTGATAAACGATAGAATGCCCGTTCGGGATAATCGTCTTCGGATTGCTCCCACAAGACAATGACTTTATTTGAAGTTCTTGATGCAGCAATATTTTGATTACAAAATCCTGCTGACGGTGCCGGTGGTTGAATATAAAATGGCGTTGTCCAGGTTGTTGGCCAAGTTGCGGTATTTGACCGGGTGTAATAAACCGAGTCTGAAGAACCGGTTGCGGCGGAACTAACACTAATAACTGCCGAATGCACTGACTGATTATAAGTAACCCCAATCGGTGGCCATTGATAACCAGTCGGTCCTTGACTATATTCAAATAGCCCACCGCCAGGGACTTGGTCGCGAGCAAATACCGGTGTTAAAACACCACCAATTGATTGATGGGTACTGATTACGACATTACCAGTAACCGGGTCGGCTGACATCCCGCCAAAACCACTACGGGCAGTATAAACCGGCGTGCCAGTATTGCCAAATGCCCAGGTACGTGTGGTGAAATCATAAAAATTATAGTATTGATTTCTTTCTGGTGCGCCGGCAGATGGTTGGGTGTTGGCATACATCCAACCACAATGCACACCATTGGCAACCGGGTCAACAATACAATGGGTATAAACCGGTCCATTATATTGCCAATCATAGGTCGAGGTGCCAATGACTTCAGTGCGACCGATTATCGGCAATGGTGATAATGCGGTATTTACGCTTGGTCGTTGGTTAGTAATTGATGAGTTTGCGCTTATTTCATTTTCGTCAAAGAAAACTGTTTGCACTTTTGCTAAATCCCGGTTAAGGGCAAAGCTTGCCATTACCACTACAAACAACATTATTAAAACTCTTTTCATTTCAATACACCTCCATTACTTGAATTTTTTATTAAAGTTGGTTGGATGTTTATGATATTTATCACCCCTTTCCAATTGATGGTTTAATTATTTAAATTATTTTCCGCCGGTCAGACTAAATACAAAGGGAATTGTCACCCAAACGCGCACAAACTGGTCGCGCTGTCGAGCTGGTGTAAATTCAGCATTGCGAGCAGCGGTCAGTGCCGCTTCATCAAGCGAACTATTCCCTGATGACTTGCGAATTTTCACATCAATTATTTTGCCATCAACATCAACTAACGCATCAACCGTAACCTTACCTTCAATCCCGGCTTGTCGTGCCAGTTCTGGATAAGCCGGTTTTGGGATATATTTCGGTTGCGGTTTTACTTCCACTGCCCAGAACGGCACAACTGGGATATCGGTTTCAATCGGCTTTTTAGTTATCTCAGTAAATTCTGTCTTTTCAATCGTGGCGGCTTCAACTTCTTCTGGACTTTCAGCTGCGACTGGCAATTGT
The DNA here is from genome assembly GCA_039801485.1 of Caldifarciminota bacterium. GTDB lineage: Bacteria > Hydrothermota > Tepidihabitantia > Tepidihabitantales > CAIPLT01 > JBDRUR01. The sequence goes on along the minus strand of JBDRUR010000005.1, from coordinate 2,519 downwards.
GGTTTCTGCGCTGGCGGTGGTTCAGCAATCTTTTCCAGTTCCGGTGGCAGTTCTTCAGCGATTGTCGCCGTCTCTTTTCTTAATTTATAGACCTTGCCACTCAAAAACTCTTGTGGCAGTAATAAAAAAAACAAGATTGTCAAGACCAGAGCAATAATTAAACTATATCTAAAATAATATGCGTAATATTCATCCCAGTCAATTGCCTGCTTCATAACGCCTTTATCTCCATATAGTTAGACCTTTTTATAACCAAAAAGGTGTATTTATTTAATCTCAAACTCGGTTGCAAAAGTAACCTTTAATGCCCCGGCTTCTTTGAGCGCTTCAAGGATATCATTAACATTGCCATATTCCGATTCCTTATCGGCGCGCACGACCATAATCAAATCCGGATTATCGGCAAGTTTATCTCGGGAAACCGAGATCACGCCATTAATATCAAGCAGATTATCATTGATTGATATACGGTTATATTTATCAAGCCAGATATGGGCAACATTTCTCCGTTTCATAATCCGTTCAGTTGCTTCTGCGGTGGGCAGAGCAATTTTAAGACCAAATTCAGTACGAAAGACCGTGGTCAACATAAAAAAGATGATTAACAAAAATGCGATATCTGCGGTCGAGGCAGTTGGTATTTCTGGTTCAGAGCGTCGTAATTGACTAATTTTTTTCATTTAGCCCCCTTCTTTAACTGGAACCAGACTGATTTTCTCGGCTTTAGCGAGTTTCAATTCATCAAATACGTCAATCATTGTCTTATAGGGAGCGGCGCGGGAGACTCGTAACGCCACAACCAGATCCGGATTTTGTGCTAATTCTGATTTAACAATATCTTTCACTTCTTTAATTGAAACAATCTGGTCTTTAATTAAAACTTCGCCTTGAGGATTAACCGCAATGGTCAAGATATTTTCCGATTTAATCTTCACTTCTGAGCCTTTTTCGGGTAGCACAATTTTTAAACCTTTTTCGCGGCTGAAAATCGAAGTTGTCATAAAGAAAATGATAATCAGAAACGCAATATCGCCCATCGATGCGGTCGGAATATATGGTTTTCTTTTCGGTTCTTCTCTAAATTTCATATTTCATTATTTAGGTGTGCAAACAAACTTTTCTGATAAATAATCGATTAGGGTTGCGGCTGATGTCTCCATATCCTTTGCAAAGGAATTAACTCGGCCCTGAATAAGAATGAAAATAATTGATAAAGGTGCGGCGATTAATAATCCCCATTTAGTAGTAATCAAGGCCTCAGAGATACCACTGGCAACCACGGTTGGCTCGACTTCGCCAACTGCCGCAACTGCTTTAAAAGCACTAATCATACCAGTAACAGTACCTAAAAAACCAAAGAACGGGGCAACCGTAATAATTCCACTAATCAAACCCATACCCCGGTCAAGAAAAGATAGTTCTTCAGTTGCCGCTTTAATTACCGCATCTTCCATCATTGTTCTGCCGCCCGATGCTTTTTCTAAAGCGGCTTTACAGATTTTTGCAACAGGCGAGGTTGTTTGGTTACAAATTTTAACCCCTTCATTAATACCGTTCTTTTCGATAACTTTAATTAAATCGGCAACAAAAACCTTAGCATTAAGCCGCATTTTAACAAAGATAGTTATAATCCGTTCAATTATCAGCGCTAGCCCAATTACCGCACAAGCCAATAAGAAATACATAATTGTTCCACCAGCTTTAAACTCGTTTATCATTATGCCTCCTGCTTTTATTACTAAAAATAGATTCCATAATTTTTTATTATATAATTTAACAAAACTTTTTTTATTGTCAAGACATTATTTCAAAAACACTCACCAAGCACAGATAACTTATTGCCTCATATAAGAATCTATACGAAATTGACATCGGTTGCCTCATTAAATTTATATACGAAATTATTCTTAAATTCAAGCCTTTTCTTTCCATATGTCTTCTGGGTCTGATTCCATAGCCGACGTTTTACCTCTTCAATGTCTCGCTTAAGTGCCACTGGATTTAATTGAGCATATTCGTCACGAAGTCGTTGTTTATTTGCCTCCGACAACCCAACCGCTTCGATCAACCGCTGATACGGTGTTTTTGGTCTATCATAACGTCTTAATACTCTGCTCCCGATCCGCCGCTTTTCAATAAGTTTCATCACCGGCTGAAAATAATTTGTGTATAGCCTTAGGCTACGATATAACTCATTAAGTAATTTTAATTCTCGTTCGGTCTGATAACGATGATAACCTACCGCCCGCCTGACTATTGAGTAATTCTTTTGCTCAACAAAACAACTGTCATTCTTCCGATAAGGCCGACTGCGGGTAAAACTTATCTTATCTTCTCTTCTTGACAATATCTCAATAACTGGTCATTGATAAATTCGCTGCCATTATCCGAATCAATACCTAATAACTCAAACGGCAGACGTTTTCGGATATCGGTTAATGCTTCAAACACCCATACCTGAGCTTTGTTCTTAACCGCCTGCGTCTCGGTCCAACTGCTATATACATCACTCATATCCA
>JBDRUR010000004.1:0-40196 GCA_039801485.1 Caldifarciminota bacterium | reverse complement strand
GAAGAACGAATGGGTTGCGGTTGTGGCATCTGTTTTAGCTGTGCGGTCAAAAAAAAGAATCACGGTTATTTGCGAGTCTGCACTGATGGACCGGTATTTGACTTAGCCGACATTGAGTTATGATTAAAGTTGGAAATTTACAATTCAAAAACCCGCTCATCCTTGCCTCAGGCACATTTGGTTTTGGTGATAAGTTTGTTTCAATTGCCAATAAAATGGGGGGTATCATCACAAAAGGCATAACCGTTGAACCGAGAATCGGCAATCCGCCTCCAAGAATTTGGGAAACACCATCTGGAATTCTCAACTCAGTCGGTTTAGAAAATCCCGGTGTCGAAAAATTCTGTTCGGTAATTTTACCTAAATTAAAAAATCTCAAAACCAATTTAATTGTTAACATTGCTGGTAATAGTGTCCAGGAGTATGAGATTTTAGCCGAAAGGCTATCATCAGAACCAATTGATGGCATTGAAATTAATGTATCTTGTCCAAACATTAGAAATGATAAGATGATTGGACAATCGGCTAAAGCAACATATAAAGTTGTTCAGCATGTGCGAAAAAAGACAAAAAAAGTTATTATTACTAAATTGACTGCAAATTTTATTGACCCACTGATAACTGCGCAGGCGGCAGTCGATGCCGGCACTGATGCGATCTGTGTGATTAATACATTATATGGCATTGCAATTGACGCAAAAACTGGTAAACTATGTTTAGGTGGCATTACCGGCGGGCTTTCAGGCCCGGCAATTAAACCGTTTGCATTATATTGTGTCTGGCGCCTGGCATCGAAAATAAAAGTACCGCTCATTGGCTGTGGCGGAATTGTTAATGCCGATGATGTTCGCGAATTTCTTTTCGCTGGCGCAAAATTAGTTGAAATCGGTTCGGCTAATTTGCGCGATCCTTATGTTGGGCTTAATATCTTAAAAGAATTATAAATTAATATAAAGGAGCCTATTATGACAAAATTAATTTTAGCGCTTCAAGGCGATTCGGCAGCAAGAGCCAAAAGCATGTTTAAACAGACCGAAGGTTGGATTGACGTTTATAAAATCGGTATTGATTTGTTTACCCATACCGGCAATCGACTAGTAAAATATTTTATAAATCATGAGGCAAAAGTGTTTTTAGACTTAAAGTTTTGTGATATTCCCTCAGTTGTGGCTAAAGCCAGTGAAATATGTGCCCGGCTCCGAGTTTCAATGTTTACCATCCACACAATGGGCGGATTTGAGATGATGAAGATGTGTGCCGATTCGCTTAAGGAATTTTGTTATAAAAAAAGAATTAAATCCCGACCGTTAATCTTGGGAGTAACAATTCTAACCAGTATCTCAAATAAAGCATTTAACCAACTTTGGGGTACAAAAAAAACCGATATCAAAGTGCATGTCGCCCGTTTAGCACAGTTAGCTAAAAGTGCTGGCTTGGATGGCGTGATATGTGCCGGTCATGAAATAACCGCTATCAAAAAGAAGTGCGGAAAAGACTTTTTAACAGTTGTCCCTGGTATTCGTATTCCAACATCGACAGAAGAAACACAAGAAGGAACAAAGGTTGTTAATGACGACCAATCAAGAGCATTTACCCCGGCTGAAGCGAGTCGCGCCGGTGCTGATTATATTGTTGTTGGCCGACCAATTATTCGTGCCCCGGAGCCAATCGCAGTTATTGAAAAAATCCGCGAAGATATAGAAAAAGGATACCAAGGAGTAAAAAATGTCAGTAGACATTGAAAAGATCTTACAAGACAACCAAGTATTAAAGACTGGTCATTTCTTGTTATCATCGGGCTTGCATAGCGAAAGATATTTTGAAAAGTTTAGAATTTTAGAAAATCCAAATCTGGTCCAAATTTTTTGTCAAATGATTGCTAATCATTTTCGTAATAAAGACATCTCTATTGTCTGTGGGCCAACAACCGGTGGTATAATCATTGCTTATGAAGTTGCTCGGCAAATGGGCATTCGCGCTATTTTTGCCGAACTTAAACCCGATGGTACTGGCAGAATAATTCGTCGGGGTTTTATCATCCCCGAAAACGCCAAAATCCTTTTGGTTGACGATGTTTTAACTACCGGCGGCTCAATTAGAGAGACTATTCAAGCATTAAGACCTTTTCCTGGACAGATTATTGGCATCGGTGTTATTGTTGATCGGTGCGGATTAGTAACTAAGACAAAAGATTTTTTTCTTCTAGATACCGAAGTTGACTATTTTGCATGTTATCAGAAAGTAATCGAGAACTTTCCGCCAGAAAAGTGCCCATTATGTGCTGCAAAAATTCCATTAGAAATACCCGGACGGAGCGGGAAATAATATCGAATAGATAATTCATCCAATCACAAATCAAGTTGACATAGTGACTTAAACTATTTAAGATATTAAAAATGCTTGAATCCACAAAACCTAACATTGTAATTAGTAAGTGCTTGGGTTTTGCCAATTGTCGTTACGATGGTTCGATTGTCATGGACGAAACCGTAAGTAGGCTCAAGCCATATGTTAATTACATACCTATTTGTCCTGAGATTGAAATTGGACTTGGGGTGCCGCGCGACCCGATAAGAATAGTAAACTTTGGAGGAAAGCTTTATTTATATCAACCAACAACCAAAAGGGATATCACTAAAGAAATGTTGTCATTTGTAAATAGTTACTTAAATTCATTATCGGATATTGATGGTTTTATTCTAAAATACCGCTCGCCATCCTGTGGTATTAATAGCACTAAGATTTACCATAGTTTTGACGACAATGCCCGCACAACCGTAGGCGCTGGATTCTTTGGCAGCGAAATTATAAAGCGATTCATAGGAACAGCAATTGTTGATGAGGGGAAATTGAAAAACTTCAGTATTCGAGAGTATTTTTTCACTAAGATTTTTACACTTGCCCACTTTCGCTTGGTCAAGAAAAAGCGAAGTATAAACGAACTGATCAAGTTTCACACCGTTAACAAATTACTTTTTATGGCGCATAATCAAACCAAATTAAGAGAATTAGGAAAAATCGTTGCCGATCATAATAAACACAACCAAGCGGTGGTATTTAGCAATTACGAAAGTAAACTGTTCGAGCTTTTGTCAAAAAAACCTTCTTTTTCCTCTTGGATAAATGTCTTAATGCATGCTTTTGGTGGCGTATCTGAAAAATTAACCAAGCACGAAAGGCAATTTTTCTTAAACTTAATTGAAGACTACCGTGATGAGCGAATTCCGCTAAGTGTCTTAATAAAACTACTTTTTTCATGGGCAATCCGATTCCAGGATCATTATTTACTGTCGCAGACCTTTCTAAACCCTTATCCAAAAGAACTTATTGAAATAACCGATTCCGGTAAAGGCAGAAATCATTGAAACTCGGATATCCTTGTATTAATCATTCAATTGGGTGCTCTCCAAATAAAACATTTCGGTTGGCATCATATTCAGAAGAAAATTTAATTAATAAAGTCACAGATAATCTCAATTGCTTACAGAGAATTCTTGAGTTTAATGTCCAACATCAACTCTTATTTTTTAGAATAAGTTCTGACCTTATCCCATTTGCTGCCCATCCAATATGTAAGTTTAATTGGCAAACGTATTTCCGAAATGAATTTTGCAGTATTGGTAAATATATTAAAAAACATAAAATACGCATTTCGATGCATCCCGACCAGTTTGTCTTAATCAACGCAATTAAAAAAGATGTATTGAGAAAAAGTATTGATGAATTAATTTATCACTGCACAGTTTTAGATTTAATGGAATTAGACTCAGCGGCTAAAATTCAAATCCATGTTGGCGGTGTTTATGGTGATAAAGAGCAATCAATAAAAAGATTTATTAACCAATATGCACAGTTGCCGTCGATGATTAAAAAAAGATTGGTGATTGAAAACGACCATATCGCTTATTCTATTCAAGATTGTATTAGAATTAATCATGAAATTGGTATCCCAGTTGTTTTCGATTTATTACACCATGAATGCTACAACAACCAAGAGAACGTTAGCTACGCAATAAAACTTGCGGCAGCTACCTGGCGAAAAAATGATGGATGCTTAATGATCGATTACAGCAGCCAAAAGGCTAAGGCGAAAATTGGAACGCACGCTGAGCACATTAATTTTCAGCATTTCAAAAGGTTCATTGATAACTTAATAAAATTAAATACTGATTTTGATATAATGTTTGAGATAAAAGACAAAGAAAAAAGTGCTTTACGGACTTTAGCATTATTAAAAAAATCGCCTAATTTTTTCAAAACACCTCAAGCAAAATTCAGGTATCGGTAAAAATGATTTTAATTTATTTAAAGTTTTTAGAAACGTTTGACAAATCTTATAAGATATTCTACAATAAAGAATATTAGGAAAGGAGAATTATGAAAATGGGCTGTCTATTTAGTGGTATCTTTTGGGGAATAATTATTATTATAATCGGTATCGTTATAATTATAAATGTTATCTTTGGAACACGAATTCCAATTATTCCTTTAATTATTGGTTTGTTACTAATATATTTAGGAATTAAAGTTATTACGGGCATTACCTGGCGAAAGACACCACATACAGTAGTTTTTGAAGAGAAAAAAATTGATATTACCTCACCAATTGATAAATATGCAACGGTGTTTGGGAAAAGTGTAATTGACCTAACTAATATTGAAATCAAAGAGGGAACACCTAAAGTTGAAATCAATGTCGTTTTTGGGAGTTCGATTATTAAAATTGATCCGACAAAACCAATTAAGATTAAAACAAACGCCGCCTTTGCCAATGCGCGGTTACCTGACGAGAGTATGGTCGCATTTGGCGAAGCGGTATATCTGACTGATATATTAAAACAGACCAATACTCAAAATTATCTGCTGGTTAATTTAAACGTTGTTTTTGGTAATGCTGAAGTAGTGTTAAAGTAAGATTTTTGGGAAAAATATTTATTCTTTTAAAGGACGGATAATAATAATTGGTGTACAGGCATCGCCTTGTCCGGCTGGATTGTCATCTAATGCCACTTCAATCAACTTTGTATATTTTTTGTCAGAAACACTTACTACCCAGCAACCGGTAATATCATTAACATCAACGATTGCAACTGGCAAGTGTGTTAAATCTGCAAGTTTTTTGACAACTTTATCCGGGTCTTTTGGACCTAAAATAACACAATCAAGATATTGTTTTAAACCGGCCGTGCCTGGAGCATCAATCATTCTTGCTTGAATTCCTGCTACTCGATAAAAATCGCCTCGACGACCAAATAGTTTGGTAATCGCACTTACAAACGATGCCAGTAAAATTCTTAATGCGCCGCATTCTCTGATTGCACACTCCATTGAATAAGAATTTCTCAGTCCAATACCATAAGGGACTTTGCGCACAAATCGCCACAATATTCTTGCCAGTAATCGTGGTTTGATTTGGCTGGTCGGTATTGCTCGTCCTTGAGTCATTGCCACCACGCTTTCGCTGATTGTGATAATGTCATTCGGTTTTCGAATGTCTTTGGTATATGTTTCGACGACATCATTAATATCGTCTTTGTCAGTGATAATATGGGTTTTGACCGGAATTCGCACGATCTTTTCCCCAAAACACGTAATTTCAGTCATCATAACACCTTAACTCAGAAAAACTTTTTGGTAGAGTTTATCATATGCAGATAGATATTTGCTAATGCCAAACTCTTCTCTTACTCTTTGGGCAGCGTTTTCTCCCATTTCACGCCTAATGGTTTCATCATGTATCAGCGTATTAATTGCTTTGGAAAGTGCCTCAGAATTAGCTGGTGGAACAACATAACCGGTTTTACCATCGATATTAATGAATGAGGTTCCGGTACCTAATTCGGTAGTTATTAAAGGCTTCTTATATACCATTGCTTCTAGTAGCACCATTCCAAAAGCTTCTGCGCGGGCAACAGAGGGGAGAACAAATATATCGCATATGCTAAAATATAACATTAGTTGTTCTCTGGGAAGATGATTAAGGAATTCTACTTTATCGGTCATTTTAAGCGTATCAACTAGTGCGATTAGTTTCTTTTTTAAGGGGCCTTCTCCGATGATAATCAGATTGGCATCAACTGTCGCCATCGCCTGTATTAAATAATTTATACCCTTATAATAGACTAGTCGCCCAACAAATAAAATTACCGGTTTTTTATATTTATTTTTTAATATCCTAGCATTTTTTATTTGTTCTTGATTCAATAGATATTCATCAATATTTATCCCAAACGGGATTATAACGCATTTGTCATGAAACTTTTCTAAAAAACTCGATGTCTGAATTATATTAGGATTGCTTACTACTATTTTTTCGCTTCTACTAAAAATATATTTTAGCAAAGGATTATAAATTGGATTTAAATACTTTTGTTTGACGATATCAAAATGATAAGTAATCAACAATTTTTTTGACGGAGGGAAAACCAACAATGATAATTCACCAATTGGATGGGGTGAGTGAAGATGTATTATATCGGCCGAGTTAATTATTCGTTTAACCCAAAAAGGATAATCAATTGAAAAGGGAGTAGATAAAATTTTAGCAATCCGGGGAGCTTTTATGATTTCAAAACCGTCTTTCTCTTCTTGTCGAAAGTTCTTATCTTCACTAACTGTCAGTATTATTATCGAATATTTTTTACTTAGCCCCCGCGCCAATTCGAACACAGTTGTCTCGACCCCGCCAATAACTGGATAAAAAGATTTAACTAACATTAATATTCTCATTAAATATCAAATTTAATATTATCCATTTTTTACAATAAATCAATAAGTTATTTCATTAAACTGATAAGCGCAGAAGGCTAATAAACCTTTTTATCTCAACTCCTATATAAAATATTAAATCTCTTAAAATAGAATATTTTGACTTATAATATTTATTGTAAAAAATTTTCATCGAATTACAAAATGCATTAATTGCTAACCGTTTTATTTCCGTAGATGCTGTAGTTATTTGTTGAGATGTTTTTTTTATACCAGATGAGACTCCCTTATAGTGAAGAATTTTGACTTCGGGAAGGAAATATATTTTCCATCCTTTTTGTTTTATTCGGTATGACCAATCAACCTCTTCATAAAATAAAAAATAATTCTCATCAAGTAGCCCGACTTCGTCGATAACCGATTTTCGTATCAAATAAAAACATCCGCTTGGCGTATCAATTTCATGAATTGTATCAAGTGGCAACCATCCTAAATGATATCGGCCAAATAGACGACTTTTAGGAAACAGTCTTTCAAGGCCAATAAAATAACAAAATGATGCCCAGGGTGTAGGAAATCCCCGATGACAAGCAGGATCAATTTTGCCATCTTCCAATTCAACTTTACAAGTAACGACTCCAACTCGAAGATTTTTATCCATAAAGTTAATCGCTGCGTTTAATGTGTCTGGGAATACTATTGTGTCAGGATTTAATAAAAGAATGTATTGTCCTTTGGCAATTTTAATCCCTTGATTAATTGCTTTGGCATAACCGACATTGCTAGGATTTTTTATCAACTTTATATGAGGATAATTAGATTGAATCGCTGACACCGAATCATCTTGTGAATTATTATCGACAATTATAATTTCAATGTCATCATTGGGATTATTTATAAAAATGCTATCAATGCATTTTAAAATGAATGGTCGGGTATTAAAATTAACCAACACCACGGATAACTTAATCATATTTTTAACACGTAATCATAATAATATTTTACTGTATCTTCATATATTTTAATATGCTTTTCCGCTATCGAATCCCAATTAAATTCATTCATTAATGCTTTAATGTTTTTACTTAAATTTTTTCTTTTATTCATATCTGATGTGATACTTAAAATAGCACTAGCAATTTCTACGTAATTATCAGCGAAAATTATATTATGATTATTTAACAATTCCTTTGGCGTATCTTCACCTTTACATGTTATTACTGGCACACCCAGTTGTGCGGCGGCAATAAATGTCCCCCTGCGGAAAGTTACTCCATCACTAAATGGTAATACCGCAACACAGCTTTTTTGAAGACAATGTGCGATAATATTAGGTGGTTGGTTAATCATAAAATCAACTGATTTATCTAATCCCAAATCTTTAATATAATATTCTATCTCATTAATAAAATTACTGTATCTGGGATGTTTCCCCCCAATTAGTAATAAACGTAAGTTCGGATTTCTCATTTTTGCTATTTGGAAGCCCTTTAAAAGAACTTCGATATTTTTACCTTTATGAAACATTCCCCAAAAAATGACCAAATTACTATCATAAAAGTTTTGCGATTCAAGATTCGGAAGGTTTGAACCAATTGGTATGACTTCAAATTTTTTTGTTGCCTTACGGCAATTTTTAACAAATTTAATTACATAATTCTTTTCTTCATTGGTTGTAAAAATCACCTTTTGAGAAGTATAAATAAATATCAAAATACTCATTTTGCGTAATATATGTGCGATTTTAAACTCGTGAATTGTCGTAATAATTGGAATCAAAAATAACCGATAAATAGAGGAAACTAACTGCGGTACAAGAGAATTACCAAAACCGATAGATGGATACTGAATGTGAATAAGTTCAGGTGAAAATTTTTTAATAACTGCCATTATTTCCAATAAGTCTTTACCTCGCCATTTATTGTTAATTTGTGAAATATTTAAAAAGCTTTTATTGTATTTAGTCAATTTGCCTCTCGACAACACTTCAACACAAAGACCTTTTTGTACTAAACTTGTTGCTAATTTATCTGTATAATCTCCAACCCCGCAGATTTCAGGTGGTGACGAACCAGTAATAAATAATACTCTCATTTAATTCTATTTATTAAAGTAAAAATATCGTAAGCGGTTTTTTGCCAGGAAAAATTTTTAACTCGGTTTAACCCTTTATCGATTAATATTTGACGATATTTATTGTCATTAATAATTTTTTCAATTACTGAAATTAATGCTGATTCATCATTAAGTTCAACTAATTCTGCCGCACCACCGACAATTTCGGGTATCGAGCTTGTTTTAAAACTAACCACCGGCGTCCCGCATGCCATAGATTCTAAGATCGGCAATCCAAAACCTTCATAGATTGAAGAAAAAATAGATAATTTTGCTGCTTTATATAATTGGTACAAATTTTCCTTAGGTACATAATCTAAAAATTTAATTTTGCCCATCAAATTTTCTTTTGAAATTAAATTCTGTAATAATGGAAAAAAGCGATTGTCGATTTTACCAACAATAACAAGTGAATAATTATCTAATTTTTTTAACAAAGGTGATATAGCTCTGATCAAATATGATAAATTTTTTCGTGGTGATAATTCACTTGCGACACAAATAATAAAATCGTCAAGATTGTACTTTTCTTTAATATTTTTAAAGTTACTCGAATTTGTTATATTTAAATCATATCCTTCGTAAATTACTGTAATTTTTCTTTCGTCTATGTTATAGTGTTTGATAATTTCTTGTTTGGTGAATTGTGAAACCGCAATAACATAAATACATTTTTTTAAAATCAATGGTAAATAATATTGAAAGTATTTATGTAGACGCGGGTAAATTTCGGGAAAAATCAGAGGACTTAAATCATGTACGACCACAATTTGTTTAATGTGGGACGATATCATTCCTTCTGGAACAGTAGAAAAAAGCAAGTCAACTTGATTATTTTTTAATAAATTAGGTAATTTAAACTGAATCCAGCTCCACCTTTTAAGGTGCCCGACTCTTCCCAGCGACGGTCTCAAACTATCTTTAACTTTTAAGCATTTATCTGGCGGGAGTTTTAAAGGTTCAAAGTAAGATGAAACAACAATGTAATCATCTAAATAATCTTTAAGATGATTAATAACATTTATGGTATAATTACCAAGTCCGCTCGGATTAGGCTCTAATATCGTTGCATTAATTCCGACTTTCATATTTTTTTTGAGTATTTCGATAATTATTAATTATAATCACAATTTTTTATAATTATAATTTTCGGAATTTAAATTAGTAACAGAAGTATAGTTTTTCTCGGTTAATTTAATAACTGCCCATGAAAACCCAATAATTATCATGTAATTAAAAAAAACCATATTTAAATATAATCCACAATCAACTAAACCATGAATAAGAAATGTGTAAATTGCGCATTGTAAACCTAACGATAAAATTGATATATCATTATTTTGTTGTGTTTTGATGATTCTAGTAAGTTTGCTTAATGCATTTCTAATAAGTCCGAAAAAACCAATGAAACCAATAATCCCCAAATTTACTAAAACTTCTAAAAAGAGATTATGGGTATTAAAAGCTTTAATCGGGTCAAGAAATCTAGGAAATCCAAATTGATATTTAATGTTAATAAAATTATTTACCCCGACGCCAAAAAGAAAATGCTTTTTTATTACACCAATTGCAACACGCCACAATGAAATCCTAGCTAATAGCGAAAGATCACCCGTGCTTATTTGGGCTAATCTTGATGATAAAATCCCACGGAAAATCTGAAATGCGGAAATAATTATTATCAGCACGACAATGATAATAATACCCTTATAATATCTCTTTTTAGAAAAAAAATACATTGTGCTTGCAAGAACTGCAAACCACCCACCACGAGATTGCGTTATTAATAATCCGATAATCAGCGAGGATAGACATAATATCAATAATGTTTTTTTGGGAAAAAATGAATGTGACATCCATAAGAAACTCACACCTAACACAATGTAAGGACCAAAAAATAAGGCAAATGCGTTTAAACTATATCCAGCAAAAGGCATCATTATTCTTCGATTTATAATTATGTCACTTCCCTGGAATAGTGCAGCAATAATAAATATGACACAAGCAATACTCGCTGCGATAAATATTCTTTTTATAGAATTAAATAAATCATTTTTTTCTTTAAATATATTGATAATTATTATTAATAATCCAATAGATTGAATAAATATATATGCGTGTCGTAATAACTGTAATGAAAACCAATTGTGATAATAAGCATTTAGAAAAGATGCCACTAACGCCACCGCTAATAATTTAATATATTTATTTATTGGCCTAAGTGTTAAACGAAATTCGTTGTAATGAATAAAATTTGTTGCACCTAATAATAACAAAGAAAAAATTGGGAAGGAATGAAAAAAAACCTCACGATACAATTTGGGGAAAAGACCTATTAATGTAAATGGTAAAAGTATTAAGAAGAAATTGGTTAGTTTAAGCGGATAAGAAAATAATACGGCACAAAATAATAAATTTATAAAAATGCCCGGTATTAAATATGCAATAGTTGTTTCTCCTAAAAAAAGCAAAATGAAATAAAATGCAAAAATTAATAATTGCGAGATAAAAAATATAATTAAAGCATTTGGAGAAGTTATTACTGTCTGGTTATCATGCATGGATAACCGCCTTTAACTCATACCAAAGTTGTCTTGCTGTATTCATATCTGATTTTGAAAATCCTTTTAAAAAATAAAATGATATAAAGTATAATAATAATGTAACAAAGCTAAGGACTAATAAATGTAAATTCTTTCCTAGAATTATCAATGCCGCGGGCAAAATGAATGCGAGCAATGATTTTAGCATTGTGACGATGGAGCTCTTTATCAGATTTTTGTATGACGGATTCATTTTAATAACATTTATCAATAAATATACTAAGCTTAAAAATTCTGCAACGACCAAGCTAAAACATGCTCCGCGAGCCCCTATTTTTCTTATTAGTAATAAATTAAGACTTACATTTACAATAACCGCCAAAAATGTTTGTATTGCAATTACTGATTGTTTATTTATTGAATAGAAGAAATGGGCGAATACTGCATTCAAGTAGATTATGCCTGCCCACCAAATCAAAATTTCCAAAAGATGAGCCGAGGGTAAATAGGTGACACCATAAAAAAAGTGGATGATTTTTTGAGCACAAAATTGAGTAAAAAAACAAAGAGGAATGGCAAAGATTATCATATATTTTAGTGCTTTTTCCAAAATATATTCCATTTTCTCTTTTGCTGTCACGAAAGTACGGGAAAGAATCGGATAAATTGAACCAACGAAGGCAGATGGGATAAAAGTTGTACCTAAAACTAAACGCAATGAAGCTGTAAACAAACCTGTTTCCGTATCGTTACGCCATAACGATAGTAACGCCGAGCTGTTCCAATAATAAAATGTCGATAAAATTATACCTATCGCAAAAGGCATAGTTTCTTTTATAATTTCTTTAAGCAAACCCTTTTCACAAACAATCGTAAAATGAGTGAATTTGTTCCATACAATAAGAAAACTATATATAAAAACCATTAGAGCCGCAATTGTGTATAGTATTATAAATCCAATAGTACTGCTTTTAAAATAAATTAATAAAAAAATACCCCCAATAAGTATTATACCGTCGATTAATTTACCTAATGGTATAAAAAACATTTTTTCAGTAGCTTGAAATACCACATTAAATGTCTGCACAAACGTTAAAAATACTACGCTTGGAAATAACATTGCAACCGCTTGGATTTTATCTGGTGTATATCCTAATTTATTTATAATAAACCATCCACTAATTAGCACAATTATACAAAAAAATATTTTTAGAAAAATGATATTAGAAATATATTTAGAAATAATGTTGTAATCCCGTGCCCCTTCTCTTGTTCCTAAACTACTTGTGCCAAAATCGGTGATGACAACAAGAATGTTAGTGATTGCCATTGCCAATGAAAAAATACCGAAATCCTTGGGCCCTAAATATCGTGCCGATATTAGAAAAAACAAAAAGAGTAATACTTTATTCCCGATATCAGCTAACGCTAATGAACACATATTTTGAATGACTACTCTCAAAGAATTAGTTGTTTTCATAAATTAGTATAAATATGTTTTTATAAGCTCTTACTTTTGTGGATTTTTTCGCTTTATGAAATTTCTTTTCAAAAAAGCAATTATTTGAATTTTTATATTACTTATTTTATAATGCATTATTTGCCAACTTTGATACTCTGAAGGTTTTGTATTTTGCATGGTTATAAGATATTCGTTAATGATTGCTACTAAAAATCCCATTATTGCGCTTGCAAAAAATACAATTAAAATGATCGTCGCCCTTTTGGGAAATGACTTTTTTTCGGGTATTCTCGCATAATCTAGAATTGTTATTATTGGTGTATCACGAGCCTCTAATATTTTGGCTTGTTCATATTGCTTTAGAAGAAATGCATATATCTCTTCTTGAACTTTAAAATCTCTTAATTTTTGAGCATATTCTTGAGCCACTGCCGGCAGTTTATTGAACGCAATTGCAAACCCGGCTCCAAAACCGTCTTTTCTTTTTCCCGATTCAAGTTCTTGCAGTTGTCTTTTAAACTCACTGACCTCTCTTTTTGTTGATAATATATATGGATTATCCGGCGTAGAAAAATCTTTAGATATTTCTAGTTCCATTTCTTTTTTTAATAATTCTGATTTTAACTGCGCGTAGGCATCAATTACCGCCTTTGTTTCTTCATCCAACGCAACCAATTTGTTTTTTTCCTGAAAAATACGCAATGATTCTGAAGCCTGTTTGAGTTCTTGTTCCGCGGTTGCTAAGCGTTTTTCAATAAATATTCTCATATTCCGTCCGCGGCTCATATTTGACTCTTTAAGAAATTTATCAACCGCACTAATGTATGAATTGGCGATGTCGCGAGCTAATACCGGCGTTTTTGCTTCAACATTTATTTCAACAATGCCTTCATCGGTTACTTTTATTTTAGTAAGTTTCTTCAGGAGTTTTACTGCTCGCTCCATACTTTTTTTTCTAACTTTATATAGTTTTATTATACTACACTCACTAACAACCTCTTCTCTAATCGTTCTTGAATGCAAAATTGCTGCAATTAAATCTGAAGTTGTTGCCGAACGAAACAATCCCCCTCTCGCAATCCTACTTAAACTAGACGACGAGATATTTGCACCAAGCATTGTTGAAAAACCTAACAAATCTTGTTCCTCTTGAGGCGGCAGAATCTGGGCGGTTGCTCGATATCGCTTGGGAAGTATGAAACTTACAATTATCGCAATGAATGTAAAAACCAACACATTATAAAAAATCATTTTTCGATATTTAACAAAAACTTGTAGATACTTAATAATTATTTCCATAAATTCAAGTCTAATTAAAAGTTAATAGATGTCAACCTCTTATAACTTTTTAAACAATAAATGCGTATTCTTTGGCTTGCTTTGCCATCGCCAAATGGATTTTTAACAGTCGCCATCTTATTATATTCTTTTTGCGAATATATCAATGTTTCTGTAACGTTTACAATTCTATTAATATTAGTACCAACTAATTTTGCGGTTCCGGCTTCAACGGCTTCTGGTCGTTCGGTTTTTTCTCTTAAAACCAATACTGGCTTTCCTAATGCTGGCGCCTCTTCTTGAATGCCACCCGAGTCAGTAAGTATCAGATACGCTTTTTTCATCAGATAGGCAAATGGCAGATAGTCTACCGGCGCAATCAAGTGAATTCGGTCGATGTTTCCTAAAATACGATGAACTGGAATTTTTATATTAGGATTAGGATGAACTGGATAGATAATTTCAACATCTTTATTTCTTGTTACAATTGACTTTAGTGCTTGACAGATATTAACAAAAGGTCTACCAAAGTTTTCTCGACGATGGGCGGTAACTAAAATTATTTTATTTTCAGGCTTTATCTTGTGTAAAATCGGGAGGTCGATTTTGGGGTTCATTTTTAATGCGAGTTGTAAAGCGTCGATAACGGTATTACCGGTAACAACAACGTTTTTAGGATTGATGCCTTCTCTTAATAAATTTTCTTTTGCTTT
Organism: Caldifarciminota bacterium; assembly: GCA_039801485.1. Classification (GTDB taxonomy): domain Bacteria; phylum Hydrothermota; class Tepidihabitantia; order Tepidihabitantales; family CAIPLT01; genus JBDRUR01. The sequence continues at coordinate 25,377 of JBDRUR010000004.1, read as the reverse complement.
CAGTGTCGGCGCAAAATGAAAATCGGCTAAGGGACTAATTAACCGTCGATTCATCTCTTCGGGAAACGGAGCAAATTTATCATAAGTGCGCAAACCCGCTTCAACATGGCCAATTCTGATTTTACAATAAAAACCCGCCAAAGCCGAAACAAACGCGGTGGTAGTATCGCCTTGGACAAAAATCAAATCAGGTTTTGTTTTTTGTAACAGCTTTTCTAAGCCTCTTAGGACGCGGATATTAATATCAAACAATGTCTGTCCTTCGTGCATAATATCAAGGTCATAGTGAGGACGGATATTAAATGTCTTTAAGACTTGGTCTAACATATGCCGGTGTTGAGCAGTGATACATATTTCAACCTGAAAGTGTTTCTTATCTTTTTCAAATTCCTTAATTACCGGCGCCAATTTTATTGCTTCCGGCCGAGTGCCAAATGCGAAAAGTACCTTCATAATTATTTATTTGGCGGTTTCATGGGCAACTGCCCAATTTTCGCCAATACCGATATTAACTACCAATGGCACATCATCTAAATAATTTTTGCTCATTATTTCTTTAATTAACATCTGGGCTTCTTTAATTCTGTTTTTTTCAACTTCGAATAACAGTTCATCGTGAACTTGAATAATCATACCACCGCAAAAGTTTTTATTTTTCATTTCCTGGTCAATTTCAATCATTGCTTTTTTTATAATATCCGCGGCTGACCCTTGAATTGGATGATTTATCGCTGCTCGCACTGTTGATTCATAAATAGTTCGGTTCTGGGCAAATATACCTGGAAAAGGACGAATTCGTCCAAAAATTGTTTTGCCATAACCAGTTTCCTTAGTTTGTTCAATAATTTTTTGTCGCCACTCAGCAACTTGAAAATAAATTCCTAAAAACTCATCAATAATATTTCGGGCTTCTTCATTACTAATACCTAAACTTGATGCCAATCCGTAATCAGACAGACCATAAATTAAACCGTAATTAACCATTTTAGCAATCTGTCGTTCATCATTGGTTACTTTATCTTTTGGCTTATTAAAAACCATTGTTGCGGTCTGAAGGTGAATATCTTCGTTATTGATAAATGCTTCTTTAAGTTTTTCATCATTTGAGATATAGGCTAATATTCTCAATTCAATCTGTGAATAATCAGCCGAAATTAATAAATTCTCGGGTTCGGCAATAAAACCTTCGCGGATCTTTTTACCAAGTTCTCCTTTTATCGGAATGTTTTGTAAATTAGGATTGGATGAAGAAAGCCGACCGGTTGCCGTTCCGGTTTGGTTAAATTGACAGTGGATCCTTCCGGTTTCATGTTTAATTAATCCCTGCATTGGTGTTAAATAGGTAGTTTGTAGTTTAGTAATCTCTCGATAGCGTAAAATGTCACGGACAATTGGTGCCGAACCTGCTAATTCGGCTAGCACCGAAGAATCGGTAGAAAAACCGGTTTTGGTTTTTTTTGTTTTAGGTAGTTTAAGTTTTTCGAATAAAACTTTTGCCAATTGTTGCGGTGAGTTGATATTAAACTCAACGCCGGCCTGCTGGTAAATTGACTTTTTTAATTTTATCTTTTCAATTTCGATTTCGGTCGACAACCGCTTAAAAAGACCGGTATCAATTTTTACACCCCGTTCTTCCATTTCATATAAAATCTTTATTAATGGCATTTCAATCTCATATAAAATTTTATCAAGTCCGAAAGTAAGAATTTCCGGTTCTAATTTTTGAAAAAGCATCAAATTTAATCGTGCCTGTTCGGTGTCCGAAACCATTTTCGGCATCAACTTAAAATTGTGTAACATTAAATCACTAAATTCGTAACGTTTGCGCGTTGGGTCTAAAAGCCAGGCAGCAATTTGCGTGTCAAAATATGGTAAGGCAAGTTCACATCCAAATTCCTTTAACTTATGCATCTGGGATTTTATGTCAAATCCTACCTTAAATTCACTTGAATTTAAAAATTCCTTAATTTTGTCTTTATCAGTAATTTTCTTATCAACTTCGCCATCACAAACAAATAGCGTCTGATTGCTAAATTTAAAGCCCCAAATGCCTTTTCGTTTCAAAGCAATGTGCGCTTTATCTTTGAATAATGGCTCTTGATAAACTGTTTTAGGCATATCGGTTGATAGTTCTTTCAAAAACGAACTAAACTCAAGTTCTTGAAAAATTTTAATTAACTTAGGGATTGACTTTTTTCTAATTTGTAATTCCTTTAAACCAATTTTTGTTTTTACATCAGTTTTAATTGTTGCCAAGATTCTTGATATCTCGGCAAGTTGTCGGTGTTCTTTAAGGCGTTCATCTTTTTCTAATGCTTCTTCAAATGATGAATATCGATGAATAATATCTAATGCCCGTTTCAACCCAATACCGGGCACACCGGGAATATTATCAATCGCATCGCCAGCCAATGCTAATAAATCACGCATCAAACTAGGGTCGTTGATGCCATATTTTTCTTTAGTCTTTTCTTTATCATAGATAATATCTTTGTAAACATCGTAGATGAAAATATTTTCATCAATTATTTGAAACAAATCCTTATCTGAAGTTACGATATAAACTTTAGTTCCTTTCTTAGCCAATCGTTTGGCAATCGTTGCTAAAATATCATCGGCTTCAAAACCCTCTTTTTCTAAAACTTTAATTCCGTATGCTGACACTACTTCTTTAATTAATGGCAATTGCGAAACCAAATCACCTGGTGTTTCTGGCCGTTCTTTTTTATATTCTTCGTAAAGTTTATGCCGGAATGTTTCTTTGCCTGAATCAAAAATTACTGCCATATATTGAGGTGAAAACTTATTTAAAATCTTTCTTAATGAATTGACAAACCCAAATATCGCTGAGGTATTTTGTCCTTTAGAGTTTCGTAACGGATTACGGATAAAAGCGTAAAATGAACGATAGGCTAACGAATGGCCATCAATTAAAACTACTGATTTTTCCTTTTTAGAAACCATTTAAGACGATTATTAAGCGATAATTTATACTCCTTCGGTTTGGCTGTTTTTCATTCTTAGTTCTCTTACCAAGGTAATGGCACGATAATAAGCAGCAAATGAAGTCCCGGCATCTGCCCACCAGCCAGGTAAGATATCATAAGTTAATTTACCTTTCATTAGATAATGATTATTAACATCAGTTATTTCTAATTCACCGCGGGCAGAAGGTTTTAATTTTTTTATTATCGAAAACACTTCTTGGTCATACATATAAACACCAGTAACTGCCAAGTTTGATTTCGGTTGCTTCGGTTTTTCAACAATGCTAACAATCTTATTATCTTTAATTTCTGCGACACCAAAGCGTTCAGGATAAGGAACTTCTTTGAGCAGAATTTTCGCCCCTTCTTTCTGCTTTTCATAAGACTTAATATATGGTGTCAAATCGTCTTCAAAAATATTATCCCCTAATATTACCACGATCCGTTCGCCTTCAGCGAAATCTTCAGTTAAACCCAAGGCATCGGCAATTCCACCTTCGCCTTCCTGATAAGTATAATGCAACCGTCTTAATCCAAACTCTTTGCCATTCTTTAAAAGTCTTAAAAAATCACCGGCAGAATTTCCGCCAGTCACAATTATAATCTCCTGGATCCCAGCCTGAACCAGTTTTTGAATTGGGAAATAGATCATCGGCTGGTCATAAACGGGCAATAAGTGTTTATTGGTAATACGAGTCAGCGGATTAAGTCTTGTGCCTAATCCACCAGCCAGTACCACCCCTTTCATAATATCTAGTCTAATTTAAACTACTCGAACAGTCAATCATTATCTGTATTTATTAATAATTTTTAATGTTTCTTTGGTAGTAGTAATATAAGCAAATGCGTATGCTAAAATTTTTAGTGAATTTATGTGAAGTTCGTATTCGCCAGCCGCAGTGGCATCTGCCACGATAAAAATTCGAAAATCCCGGAAGAACGCATCACGGGCAGTTGACTCGACGCAAATACCAGTCATTATTCCGGTCATAATCAAATCGGTCACACCCAAACCACGTAGATAAATTTCCAAGTCGGTATTATAAAAAGCTGAATACCGATGTTTCCAAATTATCTTCTCAGTAACTAATGGAGCCAACTCTTGAATAATCTCAACGCCACTAGTGCCAGCAACTAAGGTTTTCTTGTTCCAAATTTCCGGCCACCATTTAGCAGTCATCCCACCATCAATTTTAGGGTCGTAATGACAATGGGCAGTATAAATAACCGGGATTTTCTTTTGACGGGCGGTCTTAATCAGTTTTTTAAGATTAGGTATAATATACTTGGCGTTTTCGGTGTAAGCAGGCGAAGTGGGATTAAGAAAATCATTCTGCATATCAATGACTAGTAATGCTGCTTTCTTGGGATTTAAAATAAGTTTTTTATGTTGGTATGGTTTTATCGCTGATAAAATATCATTTTCTTTCATTCATTACGTAATATCTTTCAATAAGCCCCCACAATTTAAAATTGAACATTGAATATGGAGGTGAGCGGATTCGAACCGCCGACCTTATGCTTGCAAAGCATATGCTCTCCCAACTGAGCTACACCCCCAAATTTAATTTATATTTTTTAGTATATCAACAATTTTAACTTTGTCAATAACTATTTGCAATATGTCCGAGAGATACTATCCAGTTTATGAAATTTAATCACGATAGGCATACGCAACAGGTCTTTTTGCTTGCAAAAATAAATTTTAAACATTTCTTCAAAAAGTCTATTTATATATAGACTTAATTTTAAGCGCATTTTTTATATAACTTATTGATAACCAAAAGGCTATCAGAAAAACGGTGCGACCATGCTGTATAGTATAGGGGGCGGTCTTAGAGATTTTGTTAGGCCCAGTAATTTAGCGGAATTTGTGCTGGTAATTATCTCTTTATTTTGGTTGATATTTAATCACCTAATTTGGTTGAAGTGATATTCGCTAAAATGATGGCAAGACAACAATTTGCTTGTGAAGCAGTTAGGTGCTTAGTAGATAAATCATCTTGACCTTAACTTCGATTAGCAGATTGGAATTAAGTTAGGAGTTCACTAATAATCGTGAAAATTTTTCCCTTCGGGCAAGATAATAAATTAAATGACATCGAATACCATTTTGCTTTATCTATATCTATCTGTAGCTATTTATTCTTTATAACTTCTTTATACTTTGACAGCACAAACTCATTTGTTTCTAATGCCATTTTGGATTGTAATAATTCTTTTACTTCTCGGTCTGAGAAATAACTTAAAGCATTAACTGCCTTGAGTCGAATTGTAGGATTGGAATTATCTAAATATGGTGTGATAATTTGTATAATCTGCTCTCGTTTATCTTTTTCCGAGATAGTATCAAGTTTCGCTCCTAATACTGCAATAACACCGATAATTTTTGAGTCTTTTGGTTTAGTTAAAAGATACTCAAGACTCTTTTCGCCAATTGCAACTAATGCAGTCTCGGACGCAATTCTGACTGTAAAGAATTTATCAGACAAAGCATTGTATAAATATGGTATTGCCCTTGCATCTTTAAGTTTTGCCAATGCCCGTGCTGACGCAATCCGAGTCGGCTCTTCTTTATCTTTCAAATACGGCATAATAATTGGCACGACCGAAGAATCGCCGATATCTTCAAATGCACCGATCATTGCTCGTGCCCTAATTCGACTTTGTTTATAAGCCAATTGTAAAGAATCAATTGCATCAATGGCTTTAATTTTCCCAAGCAAATATGCTGAATTCGCTCGCGCCCATCGGTCTTTGTGATATAATGCTTGATATAGATTTTGCTTAAAGTTAATTTTACTCGTCGAATCTTTGTTAAGTGTATCATAAACAAATGTCGCCAGTTCTTCGATTGCCCTTAATTCCAGACCATCTTTAGTTGTAATCTTTTCTTTAAAAATATATTCAATTGCTTCTTGTGGTCTTTGCTTTAACTTATCTCGTGCCCATCTCACTTTTTTTCTTGCATTACCAACTTCCCACAAACTCGCCATCTTAAAGATTTCATCAATTTTGGTAATAGTTGTATCTGGTTCTTCTTGCACAATCGCTTCGCTCGGCTTCTCAGTTCCTTTTATATCAACGCCCGCACCAAAAACTCCTTGTGTCCATTGTGATGAATCATTTGCTGCTGACTCTCTGGGATATTTATCATTACCCTGTAAATCCAAAAATAACCCAATACCGCCAAATCCCCTTGACCAATTTGCGGTTCCCTGACCAAATGATTTTTCCGATATTGTATAAACATCATTTCCTTCTGAGTCAATAAACAGACCAACCGAATTGGTTAAACCTATCCCCTGTCCGCCACTGGTAAAATATGAGTCATTACCCTTTTTATCAATCAAGATCCCAACCGCATAATCATGACCTTCACCCTGACTTGGTCCATATCTTGAATAATAATGGTCATCACCATCTTGGTCTATTAAAATTCCGACCGAAAGATGAATGCCTGCACCTTGTGCATATTGAGACGCATTATAAAAATCATTGCCTTCGCCATCATAAAGCATTCCCAGAGAGTACCAATAACTCGTACCCTGTCCAAACACACTCGCATTATAAAAATCCTGTCCTGATTTATCATAGAGCAATGCAATACCACCAGCCGCAATCGGTCGAAAGCCGATTGAAAAACCCTGTGACAAAGAACGATAATCTTTGGGTAATAATGGTGCGTGCCGGTATTTTCCGCCCGCATAATAGATATCATTGCCTTCAAAATCAGTTAAAAGTCCATAACCAAAGGTTGAAGAAAATCCCTGACAATACTCATAACCATTATATTTATCATCGCCTTTAATGTCCGATAAGATTCCAATGCCAACATTACCGGCACCTTGCGAATAATAACCGCTCGAATAAATATCATCACCTTCATTATCAATCAAAGCACCAATTCCCAGAAGCCCAGCGCCTAAAGAGTTGTGAAATCCCTTATAGACATCATTGCCCTTTAAATCTACGAGCATCCCGCAACCGAATAATGCTGAACCGAAATTGAATAAAGTTTTCGGTGCATCATACAAATCATCACCTGATAAGTCGATGCAGATTGAAAATGGTGAAGACAAAACTCCGACCGCGCCTGCGGTTCTGCCATGATAAATATCATTGCCACCTAAATCAATTAGGAATGCAAAATTGCCATTATAAACATTATCTTGTTCTGAGCCAACAACAAATTTGCCCCAGTCGGTATCATCACTTACATAGACCGCACCTTTCACTTCTGGAATCTCACTTAAAATCATTTGTCTTTTATAATCTTCGATTGCTGATTTATTATTCTCAAGCAAAGACAAACTTCTATCTACGGCAACACTTATCGCACAACCTGCCATACTTAATGCATATCGGTCAACCTTTTTTACAATCTCAAGTATTGTATCGAGTTCAATTTTGATTGAAGTGTCGGTCTCTACTTTGAATTCTCGATGTAGTGCACCTTTTAAAGTTTTATTTATTGAGTCATCTTCGTCACCCCATAAAACTGGTGCAATAATTAATAATTGATTAATCTCTTTTTCGCTTAAGTTTTTTATCGCTTGTTTTAAATATCGGTCAGCAATTGTAAAACTTGCCCTGAAAATATTTTCGATTTGTTCGAAAATCAATTCATTTCCGCTTGCGTATTTTTTTAGATTATTATCCAGTTCTTTATTTATCTTTGAAATATCTTTATTGTTGATATTAACATCAAGTTGCTGGGATAAGAATAATAATTGCGAAGTGATTTTATTGTTGAATTTATTAATCTCGGCAATTGATTTATCAAGATAATCCGGTGTTTTTAATGGATTATCCATTAGGTCGGTGACAATTGATAAACGATAACCGCTATCTGAAGCGTATTTCTTCTCAAAACCAAGTTCTTTTTCTGATATTCCCTGTATCTGAAGTGCCTTGGAAATATAGTCCTTTTCTATTTTTCCTAATGACAGACTATTACCTAAAGAAAAATTAAAAATGAAAAATATAAATATAAATATAAAAATACCGATAAAAAACTTCACGGCTAACTCCTCTCTTTTCACTTTTTACTCTTGACTATATCACTTCTCGCTGAATTGAAGGGTTGCAAATGTTTTGGGATTATGCTCAAATGGTACTGAATAAATGCTGACTTTGTCATTTCTTGCTTGATATCTTACCAAATTAAATCCCCAGTCTGTTTTTGGTTCTATAATGTCAAATTGTTTTAAGGGCAATGCGACTTCAAATGTCCAGCCATAAAATATCTCGCCAGTGGATATATCTGTTTTAACATTTATTTCGCTATTCCACTTTTTATCTCTTTTACTGGTCTTGCCGTCAAAATAACATACCCGGTCCAATACCGCGCCTTTGGGATTTATAAAAAATTGATAATATGTATCAGTTGCGATTTTCGGCTGCAGAATAATATTGATATTATCATCTTGATAGATTTTGTCGTCATCGCGCTCCGACACTGATGCGCTAATCTTATTTGGTTCGTAATCGGTTATTTTCCCCGCAATGTACAAATTGCTTTTGTCATAAGCAAAATATATTTCCACGGGGTCGGTCTCAGGAATATCACCATCACTTGAACCAAAAACATCCAAAGGTTCAATATTCTGCCACGCCTTTTCCATAATTTTGCCGTCAATTGTTATTTTGCTTTTTGCCTTATAACAATTACTTATCAATTTTATTGGCATTCGCTTATCAAAATTAAAAGTTTTTTTATAATTTGCATAAGGATAAGACAATTGAATTTTGGGTAAAGGGTAAATACTTTTACCTTTAACCTTGCAATAAAACTTCTCGGTAATACTTGATTTAGCAGGAACTGCAATCGGTTTTGATAACGGCTGAATTTCCCAATTATCATTATTTATAGACCAGGTTAGACTTGTATTAAACGGCATATCAAAGATATTGTTAACGGTCACTGAGATACTATCGATTGGAGTCAAACCGACTGGTGTTATTGAAATTGCTTTTTCGATATTTTGTAGTTCTTTGATTTCATCCAATGTCACGCAATCTGCGTCGAGTTCTTTGCCATCAGGTGTAATAACTTTTATTTGGACTTTATTATTCTTGACTGATACCAGCGCAAAATTCTGGAATGCGCCATATGCTTCATTAAAATATACTTTAAATCGGCTTCCTGAAGGACCAATTTGAGTATAAGTTATCCCATCCCATTTCTGCTGGCAGTAAAAGTGGTCGTGTCCCGAAAACACATAATCAACACCATATTTAACAAATAACTTATGAAAAGTATCGGACTGATTCAATAAATAACCATTTCGCCAAAAAGAGCGGTGGATGAAACAAAAGATATTATCACTCTTTGGGTATTTACTCAATTCCATATTTAACCATTTAACTTGGGTCCAGTCAGGTTGGTCAACTTTCTCCTGTCGGCTATTATCCAAGACAATGAAGTGGTTTTTGCCAACCGAGAATGAATAATAAGATTTATCGTAACCAATGCGCGATAAATAAATTTTAAGACTTATCGAGTCAATCGCATCATGATTGCCCGGGGTAAAAAAGAACTTATTTTTTAACTCGCCAAGATTGGCAAAAATTTCGTCCCATTGTGCGTTGAGTGTCTCAATATCTTGGGTATAGCCTTCAATAAGGTCGCCGACATTAACTACCAAGTCGGGATTTAACAATTCAATTCTTGCGATAATTTGTGCAAAAATGTCCTGTTGTGCGTCACCGGTTCGGTCACCGAGCACCACAAAAGAAAAATCTTTGGGGTTAATGTCAGACTTGATAACCTGACCATTAGCCAACAAAATCATGACAGAAAAGAGAAAAACCGAAATGAATAATTTCATAAAAAAATTATAAACAAATATCCGATAAGGTCAAGCAGATAAGGTCAGCCAAGACTCATTGACAATTAGTATAATCTATTTTACAATAATAACTATGGGTAAATCGACAACTGAAACTGCGGCTACATCCAATCACAAAAAAGTTGTGATTGCCATTGGTGGCAATTCGTTAATTTCAATCAATAAACCCGTCTCAAACCAAAGAAAAGAAAATCACTTTGATTTTACCGCGATCGAAGAAACTACTAAAAACATCGCCAGGATTGTCCTAGACGGTTATCGGGTAGTAATCACTCATGGAAATGGACCACAGGTCGGTGATATCTTAATTCGTTCATATTTAACCAGAAATTATTTACCCGAAATAACACTTGACATGGCAAATGCCATTACCCAAAGTGAGATTGGTTATGTTCTTCAACATTCCCTAAAAAACCAGTTAGCCAAATTAAAACAAGATGTAACAATTGCCACCGTTGTTACTCAGGTTCTGGTAGACAAAAATGATAAAGCCTTTAGCAGTTATACCAAGCCGGTTGGGCCATTTTATACTAAAAAAGAAGCATTTGAATTACAAAAGAAACATGGCTGGATAATGAAGGAAGATGCTGGCCGGGGCTACCGTCGCTTAGTAAGTTCGCCAAAACCAATAAAAATTATTGAAATTGAAGCAATTTTACATATGATTGAAGCCGGTATTGTTGTAATTGCGTGTGGCGGCGGTGGGATTCCGGTATATCAAACTAATAATGGCAAATTAGCACCCTGCGCGGCAGTGATTGATAAAGATTTAACCTCTGCACTATTAGCAAAGTTAATTGATGCCGATATCTTTTTAATATCAACCGGCGTAAAATATGCCTATTTGTATTACAACACGCCAAACCAAAAGATATTAAATAACATAACCTTATCACAGGCAAAGACTTATCTAAAACAAGGTCATTTTGAAGTTGGCAGTATGAAACCGAAAATTGAAGCGGCGATTAACTTTTTGTCATCGACAAATAAACCAGACAAGCAAGTTATTATTACCGACCCCAAAAACATTGCTCGGGCACTTCATAATAAAAAAATAGGAACTCACATAAGCATAGCATGAAAAAGACACTCCTATTATTTACATTAATTGTATTTATAGTTCATGCTAAGCTTTTAATTCCCATGGACTTAACGCAAACTAACCATTTAATTGCTTACGGTATAGCTTATCGTGCCTTGACCGAAAATTTAACGGTTGAGTGGTTATTGAATTATCGCGGTGGCTCATTTCTATTAAATGAAAACTCACAAATAATAAAATTATGTCAGCTAAAAGGTGTTAGATACGAGCTCGTCTCGCCTTCTGAAGAGATAGTAATAAGAGAGGTTATCGAGAACAATAATATGGATGCCTTAATCTTAGAAAAAGCCCCTAAAATCGCAGTTTATGTGCCGCCTAACGCTCTACCTTGGGACGACGCGGTCCAGTTAGCATTAGATTATGCCGGAATTCCTTATGATAAAGTCTGGGATAAAGAAGTCTTAGAAGGAAAATTATTCCAATACGATTGGTTACATCTACACCACGAAGATTTTACTGGACAATATGGCAAATTCGGACCTCACTATTCCAACACCGATTGGTATAAGAACGATGTCGCAATCAACCAGCAAATGGCTAAGTCTCTGGGATTCAAAAAAGTATCACAATTAAAATTGGCGGTGATTAAAGAAATCAAGCGCTATATTGGTGCTGGGGGAATGGTGTTTGCTATGTGTTCCGCGACCGATACCCCGGATATCGCTTTAGCCGCAGACGGCACTGATATTGTGCCAAAAGAATTTGACGGTGACCCAGTAGACCCGAATTGTTTATCTAAATTAAATTATGAGAATTGCTTGGCCTTTGAAAACTTTACGCCGGTCCTTGACCCAAATATTTACGAACATTCAGACATCGACACTTATCTTGAAACGAGCGCCCGCGGTCCTGATGCCTATTTTTCGCTGTTTGATTTTTCGGCTAAATACGATCCGGTGCCGACAATGTTAGTCCAGAATCATGTTGCTTTGGTAAAGGAATTTCTAGGCCAAAACTGTGGCTTTCGCCGAGATAAAATTAAACCTACCGTGCTAATATTAGGTGAAGTTGCCGGCACCGAAGAAGTGAAATATATTCACGGTAAATACGGCAAGGGAACTTTTACATTCCTTGGTGGACATGACCCTGAAGATTATGCCCATCGAATTGGCGACCCGCCAACAAACTTGGAATTACACAAAAATTCTCCGGGTTATCGATTAATTTTAAACAACATATTGTTCCCTGCTGCCGAAAAAAAGCCTTTAAAGACATAAGTACTTGTCTAATTATCATAAAAAAGTCAAAACTTTCTCAATTTTAGTCAAAGGCAAAGTCCAAGGTATTGGTTTTAGACCTTTTATTTATCGAATCGCTAACAAACTAAAATTAAAGGGATTTGTTAGAAATACAAAGGCTGGTGTGCTCATAAAAGCACAAGGTGAAAATTGGCAAAAACTCGTCGAAATCCTTCGGCGTAGCCCACCAGAACTTGCAAATATTGCTCAAATAAGTATCAAAAAGCATCTAGATAAACCATTTCCAAACTTTACAATACTTAAAAGCATATCAGATGATGCTATTAGTACGATTGAAATACCGGCAGATTTGGCGGTTTGTAAAGACTGTATCCGTGACATCTTCTCAGTAAAAAACCGCCGCTACTTATATCCTTTCACAAATTGTACCCAGTGTGGACCAAGATATTCAATTATCTATAACATCCCTTACGACCGTCAAAATACAACAATGAGATGTTTTGAAATGTGCCCGGCGTGCTCAGCCGAATATAACAACCCATTGGACCGACGTTTTCATGCCCAACCAAATGCCTGTTCGGTCTGTGGACCCCAATTATTATTATACAACGTAAATCAACCATCAAAACCGCTACTGCCTTTAAGTTCAAAGAAGGTTAATTATCCTAAATATTCTATAGAGATAATAAAAACTGTCCAAGAATTACTAGCAAATGGTAAGATATTAGCAATTAAAAGTATTGGTGGATTTTTATTAGCGTGCGACGCTAAAAATACTAGGGTAGTCGAAAAATTGCGTAAACGCAAGAACCGACCAGTTAAACCCTTTGCACTTATGTGCAAAGATATAAAAACAGTTAAAAGATTGTGTTATCTAAATAATGAAGAGATAAGAATTTTAAAATCTAAAATCGCACCGATTGTATTATTGAAAAAAAGACCTGATGCTGACCGAATTTTATCTAATAAGATTGCTCCCCAAAATGGTTATCTGGGCATAATGTTGCCATATACTCCGCTCCATCATTTACTCTTTTATCCAGTAAGAGCTAATGCGTCCAATGTTTCACGTGAAACATCCCAAAACAAAAAGAACTTACTTAAATACGACACCCTAATAATGACCAGTGGCAATTTAGCAAGCGAACCAATAATAAGTGATGCTAAGGTAATTAACCAGAAACTCAAGGGGGTAGTAGATTTTGTTTTAGATAATAATCGTGAGATTGAATCCAGATGTGATGATTCGATTGTTTTTAATTTTAATGGGTCGGTGATTATTCGTCGGTCTCGGGGTTATGTTCCAGAACCGATTTTATTAAAAGATTTCAAATTAAAACCGGTTTTGGCATTTGGTGCTGACCTAAAGAGTCATTTTGCATTAGCAGGTGGCAATAAAGTCTATTATAGTCCTTATATTGGTGATTTATCTTCAAAGGCGAGTATTGATTTCATGATGGAGATGATTGAGAAATACCAAAAATGGTTTAATATTCATCCCGAAATAGTCGCTTGTGATTTGCATCCGGATTATATCTCTACAAGAATGGCTGAAGAGTACGCTAAGAAACATAAAATACCTTTGGTAAGGATTCAGCACCACTTTGCCCATCTGGCTGGCGTTATGGCAGAAAACAATTTAACTAATACTGTCCTTGGTATCGGTTTTGACGGAACCGGATATGGTATGGATGGCAATATATGGGGTGGCGAGATAATGGCGCTAAATTATCGGGGTTTTAAGCGAATTACCTATTTAGAGTATATGCCTCTAATCGGTGGGGATATTGTCATCACTAACCCAAAATTACTAGCAAAAACATATCTCAACCCGCCAAAACAATACAAAGGTTTAATGACTTCAAGTATCGGGAGATTATTTGATGCGGTCGCAGCTATTGTTGACGTGTGTTCTTATCAAACATTTGAAGGCGAAGCACCAATTGCCTTAGAAAATGAAGCTTTAAAAACAACTAATCACATTTTAGTTCCCAAATTTAATGTGTTTAAGAATGATGGAGAAGTTTTTCTTAGACCCTCTCAAATATTAAACCACATTCTTACCCTAAAGCAAAATGGTGTATCAATTCCGGAACTGGCTTTGCATTTTCATGATATTGTCATCAGCGCTACTGTTTCAGCAATTAAACAGATTATCGAACAATATAAAATCTATGCTGTTTGCTTGAGTGGCGGTGTGTTTCAAAATAGAATTATTTTAAATGGAATTTATACTGAGCTAAAGAAATTGAAATGCAATGTTTTCATAAATCGCCGAGTGCCGATAAATGACGGCGGTATTGCATTAGGACAAGCAGTAATCGCCAGTTTTCACAAAATTTAAAATTTTTCTTGACATCTGACTAGATTTATATTAATGTAATCCCGAGCATTCGCGTAAGCGAGTAGATTGTGGAAATTGTGAAAATTATTGTGTAAGTTTTTGTTTTTTAACTATTTACAAAAATATACTATGTGGAAAACTTTGTGGATAATTATTGGATTGTATAATTAAAAATGGGAAAAGCAAAGGAAGTCGTTTGGAAAGAAATATTGGTATGTCTTGCAGAATTAATAAATAAAGATGCATTTGCAACTTGGTTTGAGCCATTAATACCAGTTTCACTTGAGGATAACAGATTAATATTGGGCGCACCAAGTAATTTTTTTATTGAGTGGATTGGTGAATATTATCTGGCGCCATTAACTCGGGTTTTATCAAGACCCGAGTTTAATGGATTGAAAATTGACTTCAAAGTAGTTCAAAATAATGAAGCCCATTCCCAACAGACAGGACCAACAGAAAAAATCACTTTCCAAATTAAACATTCTGCAAATAATGTGCTGAAAAATGGTGATGGCACTAGATTAGTGCCACGATTTAATTTTGACAATTTTATTGTTGGTGAATCAAATCGGTTTGCCTTTGCAGCGGCAAAAGCAGTTGCTGCAGCACCGGCTAAAGCCTATAATCCGCTCTTTATTTATGGCGGAGTCGGTCTTGGAAAAACCCACCTGCTCCACGCAATTGGCAACTATGTAAGACAAAATCAACCGAACTTGAAAATTTATTACACTCCTGCCGAACAACTTTTTTTAGACTTAATCCAATCAATTCAAGACCGAAATGCTAGTTTTTTTACAAATAAGTATCGCAACTTAGATTTGTTATTACTTGATGATATTCATTATCTTAAAGGAAAAGAACGGTTACAAGAAGATGTTTTTCATCTGTTTAATCATCTTCAGAATATGGGTAAGCAGATAGTTTTTACTTCTGACCGGCCTCCAAAAGAGATACCGACTTTAGAGGAAAGGTTAGTGTCGCGGTTATTATCAGGATTAGTCTGTGACTTAAAGCCACCGGATATCGAAACTCGGATTGCGATTCTTAATAACCGGGCAAAAATAGACGGAATTAATGTTTCCCCTGAGATTATCTTTTATATTGCTGAAAATATTAAAACAAATATAAGAGAACTGGAGGGTGCTTTAATCCGGGTGTCAGGATATGCAACCTTAACTAATACGCCATTAACTTTAGAAGTATGTAAACAGATATTGGCAGATTTACAGATAAACAAAGAGCCGCCAAAACCGATTAAAATAATCGAATCGGTGGCTAAATATTATGGATTGACTTTAGAACAACTCCAATCTAAAGAACGGACAGCAAATATCGCTTTGGCTAGACAGGTAGCAATGTATTTTTTAAGAACATTTGGCGGAATGTCGTTAAAAGAGATTGGTGCCTATTTTGGAGGTAAAGACCACTCAACGGTAATTCACGCTATTGAGAAAATCACTTCACTTAAAAAAAGCAACGAAACCTTATCCCAAGATATCCATAAAATAACGATGTTGATATCTGGTGGATAAGTTGTGGAAAAAGTGTTAGCCCTTGGGATAAATCGGCTTAACTTATCGCCATTTAGCATATTTTAAGACCGAGTTACTGTCTTTATCCACAGATTTAGTAATTTGTGATATTTAATTGTTGATATTTTTTATAGGTTATTAGTATGTTAGTTCATTTTTTTGCTGGTTATCAACAAGAATAATAAAAATAATAATAAGTTTTATAAATTAATTAATAAATACTTTTACCATTGTCTTGGTTTGCAAATTATTTCAGCAATTTGGGTATCAAAAAATCTTCTTCCATATGCCGGATAAAGAACAATTGCAGTATCGGCACCGGTTCCGGTGCCAGCAATCGCGATTATTTCTTTACCAAACGGTATTAAACCAGCATCAAGTGCCATAATTGCAATCTCAACACAGACTTTCATCCCTTCACCTAAAGTTCGATAAGTATTTGCAACAATTTCGCCAGTGTATACTCCGCCAAATTCCATCCGCATTGCCCGCGCAACACCAGAAAAGAAATGTGTGCCACGAAAAACCTTTATTCCCTTTGCTTCCAGAAATTTTTTAGTTTCGTCGGTTAATTCAACCTGGCCGGGTTTTTCAAAACCGGCATGGTGAGTCACACAGACCACATTTAAACCGGCAATATCCATCTTAGTAATCTGTTTCGCAGTCCATCCTTTTGATGATGCCAAGACAATATCTTTAATTTTTAATTCTTTTGCCCGTTGTAACGCCAATTTCAGGGTCTCAATTGTATTAATTTTACCTGGTTTTTTAAAATAGGTCGTTCGGACTTCATACTTCATAGTTCCTCCTTATTTTTAAGGCCCTTTTAACTTCTTTAATAAAATTTTCTTTATCCAATACAAAAACGTTTATTGGTTGGCAGTTGATAATACATACCGCATCCCCACCGCGTTTTGAAAACTCCTTTGGTTTTTCAAATGTATTAATAAACTCAATCGACAAATCAGCGGTAATTGCGTTAATGGTCTTTTCAATTTCCTTAGCAAAAAAGAGCGAAAAGGGACAGAATGGGTCATAAAAGATTAATGCCTTGCCAATATCTTTTTTAAAAGGTTTATATACTTTTTTGGCTGGCGGTTGATAAATAAAGTTATCTTTGAGCGGATAATAGAGCTGATTATCTTTAACGGTTATAAATCCCTTTTTACGAAAGAAAAGGAATTGGGAATATCCGGCTGGGGTTTCAAAGGCATTGGTAATAATTGCCGCAGGTGCTTGGTTATTAAAGTATGCTTTTGGTTTTTTCATAGCGTTTATCAAACTATTCAAAAGCGCGCTACCAATGCCTTTTCTTGTGTATTTTTTCTCAGGCACAAAGATACATCTAATCCTAATAAGATTTTTAGGAAAATCCGGTTGATATTGAATCATCCCAACTGGTTTTGAATTGAGGTATGCTAACTTTGCCACTTCGCCATAATTTTTTAGCATTGTTAGTGCCCATTTTCTCTTCTCTTCAGCACCGGTAGCAAATGACGGGTCATTTCTTTTATTTATCGGAATACAGAAATTAACCAAATCATTAACATTTTCATAATCAACATCTTTTATAATCATAGAGAATTTAGCGGTAGGGAAATATGGGCGAGTAAGATAAGCTACTCGCCCATATAAACTTAACTATTTGTTTGTCGGCTTGAAATAGAGGATATCGTTGATTGAGCCTTCGCGTTTTGCTTTTGGTTTAAACACGGCGCAGACACGCATGCCAAGCCAGAGTTCTTCAATTTCGGCTTCGCCAATCCGATGGATAATATTTGTAGTTGCGCCATCAAGATTTATTAAACCGATAATTTCTGGCTTTTCCAATTTTTTACCATCAAGACCGATATGCAACAATGTGAACGATTCCAAAGTTCCGCAGTCAGCAACTTCGACATAGTCGTTTAATTCTTCAAAACAGTAATCACAAAACATTCTTGGTGGTACATAGACCAGATCGCATTTTTGACACTTGGTTCCTAAGAATTTACCGTCTTCTTTGATTGCTCGGAAGAATTTTTCGCCCGCAATACCAACCGTATACAAACTTTCGACCGGCATCTCACCATACCAGGCTTTGGCTTCATTTAATTTTGTTAGTCTTTCTTTGATAGCCATATATACTCCTATTTTATTGGTTTCCAGTATCTTATATCAGTTATTGCACCTTCACGTTCCTTTTCTGGTTTCCAGACCGCTTTTACTTTCATTCCGATATAAACTTTTTTCGGGTCAACTTCGCCCAGCAGATGCATAATACCCATCCCTTTTGATGCGCCGTCAATTTCAATCACTGCAGGAATCTGTGGATCTTTTACTCGTTTCATATCCCAGGTGATATAACAGAGTGAAAAGGTATTGACAGTGCCGGTATCTTTTAATTCAATCCAGTTGTCGATTGGTTTGAAACACCATTCACAGAACATTCGTGGTGGCACCATTTTTCGACCGCATTTATGGCATTCGACGCCCAATATCTTGCCTTGTTTTAATCCTGCTAAATATTTGCCGATTGCAACGCCTTGGTCCCAGGCATATTTGGTGTCGCCGATCCAATGGGTGGTGAGCACCTTTCCTTTCTTAAAGTCATCAGCGCTTAATCCAGTGCCTTTAAGTAACTTAGGATTTGGTTTTGATTCGACATCTTGACTTTCAAGTTCTCGGGTAGTATTTTTACTTTTGATTAGTTTAGTGCTTTTTTTCTTTTTCATTTTCATTTTAACCTCCTTGGTATCAGATACCGACTACGACTACGGTGCCAACTTGCATTAGGTCGCCCCAAGCTTGGGCAACACCGCGTTTTACTTTTCGGGCAACTTGTCTTTTTCCGGCTTCGCCACGTAATTGCCAGAATAGTTCGGCAACTTTCATTAATCCCGCAGCCGCGATTGGATTGCCAACGCCTAAGAGTCCGCCCGACGGACAGGTTGGCAATTCGCCGTCTCGCTGGGTGACACCGTCTACTGTCAATTGAGGTGCTTCGCCTCGGCCGCAGAGCATTAGTCCTTCCATATGATGAAGTTCTTTGTAATCAAATGGGTCGTATGGTTCAGCAATATGAATTTGGTGTCTTGGGTCAGTGATGCCAGCCATTTTATATGCCATTCTTGCTGCTTCTTCAACATATCTTGGGTAGCACAAATCACGATTGGTCCAATAGGTCGTATCCAGACACCAACCAACGCCTTCAATCCAAACCGGTTTATTTGTGACTCGGCGGGCAATTGATTCGTTGGTTAAGACCACCGCAACTGCGCCATCAGAAACCGGACTGACATCCAGTCGTTGAACCGGCCAAGCCAGCACCTCTGATTTTAAGATATCGTCAACAGTTACTGGTGAGGCAATTTGTGCCGCAGGATGGTTTAGGGCATTATTTTTGTTTTTAACTGCAACCAGGGCAATATCTTCTTTCCTTAAGCCATAGGTATGCATATAGCGGTTCATTTCCAACGCAAAAATCCATAAGAGGTTTGGCTTTAATGGTCGTTCAGTCGTATGGTCAAAGATTGTTAAAAATGCACCTTGCGGATGGGGTTGATAAGACGACATCTTTTCTTCGCAGATGACCAGGCAAGTGTCAATGATGCCTGAGGCAATATGATACCAACCTTGAATCACTGAAAAGACTCCGGTGCCACCGCCAACATAACTTCGCATAAAAGGCTTACCAAACGCACCAGCGCCATCAGCAAGATATTCACCTTTCATATGAACGCCATCAAAAGTATCTGGTGCGGTTCCTAAGGCAATAGCGTCAATTTGTTCTAAAGTCATGTCGCAGGATTCCAAAGCCATTTTTGCGGCTTCGAAACAAAGTTCTTTACCGGTTTCTTGGGCACGGCGGACAAATTTCGTCATTCCGGCACCAACAATTGCAACTCTATTTCCCATTTTAACCTCCTAATTAATTAGCAAGAATTATAACTGCGGTGCTGGCGGTTGGATGTCCGCGCCAACTTTGGACTAATGCCGTTCGGGCGTTTTTTATCTGATTTTTCCCGGCATTACCGCGCAGTTGTTCAACCGCACAATACAATCTTGCCAATCCGGTTGCTTCATTTAAATAACCCATTCCTAAGGCACCACCAGAGGGATTTACCGGAAATTCGCCGTTGATTTCAGTAACACCTTGCTCGATTAACCGACCGGCGCCACATTCGCAACACAGTTTTAATGCCATTAGATGTTGGAGTTCCTTATATGAATAGCGGTCGTCAACTTCGGCAAAAGAGATGTCTTTTAATGGCTCTGAGATACCTGCCATTTTGTATGCCATTTCTGCGGCTTTGGTAACATATTCTGGGTGTACCCAATTCCGTAATTCTAACGAAGAACTACCATTGCACCAGCCAATTCCCGAAATCCAGATAGGGTTTTTTCTCAATGACTTTGCTTTTGATTCTGATGCCAACACAATTACCACCGCGCCATCAACTGGTTGGGCAATATCAAGTTCGGTTAAAGGGCAGGCAATTGGTTCACAGTGTTTGAAGTCATCAAGTGTAAGTTTTGCGGCACGGCCGGCAATCGGATTATTCAAGGCATTCTGACGATTTTTAATAACGACTTTATTACATTGCTCAAATGAAGTATTAGTTTCAAAACAGAAACGCATCATTTCCAAACCAGCAATAAAATGAGTATTTAATTTCAAAGGGCGATTATAAATTGGGTCTTGAGCACAGGCTTCAATACCATCGGGTGTTAACATATTTGATGATTTACAGTGCGCTTCGACAACCGCAATATCAAAATGTCCGGTCTTAATCTGCAAAAAGGCAGAGGCAATACCGTGTAAGCCGTCACCGGATATTGTATGCATCTGTTTTAATGCGGCACCTAACTGGTCAGGCACATATTCGTCAAAGATGCTCGTTCCCTCAATATAGTCCTCAGCACAAGTAACAAATGTATCAACATCCTTACGTGGGTCAATGCCAGCATCTTCGTAGGCTTTAACCGCGGCTTCAAACATCATTTCTTTATACGAGACATCGGGCGAGAGCGAACGGAACTGAGTAGCACCAATGCCAATAATTGCAACTCTATCTGACATTATACCTCCGTTTCTCTAATTTGATTTTTTGGGACTTAAATAAAAGACAAAAACTGGACTTGTTTAAATACAAACATTTAAGCCCAGTAGATTTCATAATTTATCATAATGCCGAAGACAATAAGTGTCAAGATAATATTTGACTTCGACACTTTCAGCATATAAATAAAAAGGCTTGACATATTATAGTTTTTATTTAAAATACCAAATGGTGTATGAGCAGTGGCTTAATTTTTTGCAAAGGTGGTGATGTGGATTCAAAAACAATGCCAAACAACTTTAAAACCAAAATAATAAGGGGGAGAAATGAAAAAGTATTTGTTAATATTAACAATTGGATTAATATCGGCATCTTTTGCCTTGCCATTTGGTTTTGAGGCAGGTCTTGGCTATGTTTTACAAGAAAATGACAATCACTTTTTTATTAATGGTAGCGCAATCTTTCCAATTACAGATAATTTCTGTCTGCGGACTCAACTGGCAAGTATAAGTTTTCATTCTGGGACAACGATGATTTCTGTCGGCACAAGGTCACCACTTGATTTAATGCTGTTTTTCCCACAAACGACATTCAATCCGTATGTTTTAGCTGGCTTAAATTTATCAACCGGCGGCGGCTGGACCAATTTCTACTTAAAAGGAGGCGCGGGTGTTGAATTTAAGTTTAACGAAGCACGGTTTCGTCCTTTTGTTGAAGGCAATTTCGACTTTATATCAATCAGCAGTGGTGGCACATCAACAAGTGATAATTTCATCACAATAAAAGCCGGGATAAGGATAAAATAATTTTCTAAATTTACTAAACTAAAGGGCAGTAGTTTTGCTACTGCCCTTTTTATTCAGCTTAATATACTATCAATTAACGGTTTCTCCTACTCAGGGGTATGATGTGTTTCTGTTTTATTCAGTTGTTTCCAACGGCCCTACAACTTTTTTACCCGATCCCGTATCGTTATCTTCTTAATCGATTTACTGATATTCTTTCAAAATCCGTGTTTTGCTAAAAACCAATCCTTAACCCGCTTTTTAATATCATTCCCAACCTGTTTCTGAATGCGTTGCTGAAGCCGTTGCTCTTTGCCATCCTGAGCATATTGCTGACTTCTTGGCTGACACCGAACCTGACAAGTATTCATCATCTTTGACTCTCTATGATTTATCATCCTATTCTGAACTCCAATCTTTTTCTTATTCTGAGAACGATTCCGAGCCAGAACTCCGCCCCCTGAGTGCATTCAGGGTATGCCCTAGGCTGGCCCTTTTTAGTTTGAACTAAAGTAATTTTTATTTTAATGCTATATAATAATAGACTAAGTTTTTAATAAAAAGGTTTCACTAAATAAAGTTTTTAACTGTAAGTTTGGTAGATGCAAATAAATCTATTTTGTTGACAGTTAATATCGGCAGTGGAATTAGACAAGGTTTGTGATAAGAAAATATAAAAATTGGGGGCGAAATTAATCGCCCCCGATGTTGTTTAATAGATTTTATTATTGAACGATAAGTTTGACTTCTTTTGTATTCGTGTTGTCTTGGTATTTTAAGAAATAAACGCCACGGGCAATGTTAGTAAGGGTTGTAGTATACGAACCGGCGTTAAGATGTTTATTGACCAATGTTTTTATCAGTCTTCCCGAAACATTATAGAGTTTAATTGAAACATTATCAGCAATTGGCACCGTATAATGGATAGTGGTGAGTTTCTTAAATGGATTCGGCATCACTTCAAATGAGAATTCGTAAGTCGCAGTAAGATTCTTAGCCATTGTTGATGGTATGTTCATAACTGCAACTGTTGGTTTTACATTTTCTTTGGGGTATGGGGTATAGCACCAGAATTCAGGTGTCTTATTACCTTTTAATAGGTAGATTTTGCCATCAACATAACCCATTGCTGCGCCCTCTTTCGGCACAGACTTCTGATGAAGTCTCGGAATCGTATCTGAGACCAGTTGTACCCATCCATCTGTTGTTGTGTATTTGTAGAAGGTATTTGTTCCGCCACCCTTAATGCCATAAATGCCATCGTCAGCTGTCGCCATACAACCACCAGCTTTGACATAGAGTTTCTTAATACCGCCAGCAACGCTATCAAAGGTCGTTAAGGTTTCAGGAGTGCCCCATTCAAGAGTTGATGGGTCAAAGTTCAAGAACCAGT
Organism: Caldifarciminota bacterium; assembly: GCA_039801485.1. Taxonomy (GTDB): domain Bacteria; phylum Hydrothermota; class Tepidihabitantia; order Tepidihabitantales; family CAIPLT01; genus JBDRUR01. The sequence continues at coordinate 2,136 of JBDRUR010000004.1, read as the reverse complement.
TCGGCTTTTCGCCAGCCTTCATCGCATAAATCTTGCCATTGTACGCAGCAAGCGCACTACCTGCTTTCCACGGTTTTGTTACGCCGGTCGGCTTTGGTAAGACCTCCCAAGAATCACCAGCAACAGAGTAACGGAAGAAGTAGTTTTCCTCAAGTTTGATTGAACCAACCAACAGATAGACATAGCCATCATAATAGGCAAGACCAGAACCGGCTTTCGGTCCTTTGAATGAAGGAATCCATGGTTTTAAGACCCAGGTATCATTGGCAATATCATAAGCCCAGAACTCCCAGAGACCATTACCTTTGACCGCATAGATGGTATTGTAACCGTCATAGCAGAGTGCTGCGCCCTTGGTTGGATATTTCTTGTTGAATTTCGTGGAGTCAATCGGATAGCCTGGCTTATACTTATAGCCAAATGGAATTGTTTCCACATTTGCCCAGCCACTACCAACTGTGTATTTCTTGAAGTCCGGAGTCCTTGTGCCACGGAAGGCATAGAGGGCTGAAATTTCTTGTTTGTCGCCAGGAACACCAACAATTGCACCACCATCCTTGATGTGCCACTTTACAACTCCAATCAAAGGCGGCATTGATTCAACTTGAACCCAAGGACCGGTGACCGGTCCAATCGTCACAGTAATTGTTGAGTCGGCGAAGTTGTTATCCGGATGAGAATCACCAGGGATGAATGCTGGGAAGGCATCAATATACCACGAGCCAGCCGTATCGAATTGAAATTCACCTTGGGTTGGGAACCAAAGAGTTGTGGTATCACACGGTGCAAGGTTAACAACTTGCTGACTGTCACGAATCACTGAGAGGTCTGGTTTTACAATGTCTAAATAGACCCAGGTGGTAAGCATAGAATCGCTCACATGTTTATTGTTATTGTGGACCTTCACATCAAATACTACATAGTCATTAACATACCACGGACCAGATGGGCTTATTGAGAGATGAGTTATCTCAAATGGGTCAGTATATCTTCCGATTACAGATTTATTTAGAGTGTCATTTTGGTTATTCGGGTCATTGGGATAGGCAGTGATAATTTTTACCCGATGAAGACAATTATGGTTAAAATGGACATAGAAACTATCTAAATATGTAGTTTGTGGTGGTATTGGAACCGAAACGTACAATGAGTCAAAATATTGTTCCTGTTCAATCTGCAGATGAACCCACCAACCGGCAGCTAGTGTTCCAGTTCCAACATTAGCAATCGTGACTTTGAACCAGGTTGAATGACAAACTTCAATAGTATCGGGAACGGCATCCGTTGGTGTTGCATCGCCTTGCTGAGTAATTACACATACGTCGGTATACATAACACTTGTATCTTTAAGGGGAATCTGGGTTGTATTAAAACCTTCCGTAAATAATACTCCTGAATCCGGCTCAGTGCCAAACCAAAATGTGTCAGGCATTAATGAAAGCACGCAAACCGGACGCTCGCCGTTCTGGTCTAAAGTAAGGAAATGAAAATCTTCGCTTTGGGCAATGCCAAAACTATTGGTCCAACCAGCAATTGCATAACCGCTGTTTATTGTTTGGATTATAGGATATGCTTCTTCAAAGTTTGCCCCGGGAATACTCGGGTGCACTCGTGACCAGATGACATCACCGTTCGTGGCACTTACTTTCATAATTAGAAAGTTTGGCGTTGGTGCTGCCCCTCCTCCTGGACCTTGACTACAAGTCCAGCCGGCAACGGCATAATTACCATCAATGGTTCTAATCAAACCCTGTTCGTCCATCAATTTTTCGTCATCGTCTGCCCAACCATAGACTTTGCCGAAAATATCAAAATTATTTATTAGACTCGTTTTCCAAACAAATATGTTAGCCTTATTAGGTCCTTGTGGTGGTTGCGGTGCATAACTATTGGTCCAACCCGCGATAACCAGGTCGGTGCCATCGAGAATTATTGAATAGCCTTCGTCATCATTGGTGCCCATTAGCGATTTACAGTAGGGGTGAACGACATTACCTATTTGGTCAACGCACATCATAAATGCATCCCACATGTAAAAAAGTCCACGACCAGTAACTGCAAATCCACCACTTGGAAAATTCGGCAGATATGGCAGTTCCACAATATCATAACCTTCGGTCGGCGTGTTTATCCATG
>JBDRUR010000003.1:0-46637 GCA_039801485.1 Caldifarciminota bacterium | reverse complement strand
CAATAATATGAATATTGATTATGTCCGAGTATATACAGAAATTCCATTGGCTAATGATGTTGGTGTTAACCGAATCATTTCGCCCGGCAGTTGTCATATTCTTAATACCTTAATGCCGATTACTGTTTGGATAAAAAACTATGGTAGTAATCCCCAAACTAATTTTCCAGTTACCTGTTCAGTAATTGGTTCAGCAAAAGCAGTTCGCTACACCAATACCGTTTATGTTACAACAACCTTAGCACCCAATGATTCTATTCAAGTTAATGTCGGCTCTTATACACCAACTATTTCCGAAATATGTTCGCTGATTGTCCGCACCAATCTTACGAATGACCAATATCCGGCTAATGACCGAAAAGTTCAACTGACCAATATCGGCAGTCATTTCCTACTATTATCCGAAGGATTTAATAACATAACATTTCCACCATCAGGCTGGCAGAGTGTAATTATTAATGGCAATTACAACTGGCAACGAAAAAGTTATAATGAAAATCCCGAGTGTTATCCGTATGAAGGTTCAGGAATGGCAAGTTATCCCAGTTATGATGCTTCTGAAGGCGATAATGCGCGGTTAATTTCACCGGGATTTAACTTTGGGACAATCCCAATTGCCTGTTCTTTAAAATTCAATATGTATCACGATGATGATTATGACGATTGTTATGATTATGTCCGAGTAGAATATTCAACTAATGGTGTCAACTTTATTCCGGTCGATTCCTTCTTCCGCTATCAACCAGGTCCGCCTGCTTGGGCAGAACATTCAATTGCACTCGGGTCTTTTACTGGCACATTTTGGCTTGGCATAGTTGGCTATTCTGGTTATGGTAATAATATCAATATTGATAATGTCCGACTAACTGGTCAAGCAATCACCAATGATGTTGGTATTGATGCGATAATCTATCCTTCAACCCAACATACAGTAAATACGCCGATGATTCCTACTGCTCGTGTCAAAAACTACGGAAGTACTACTCAAACTAATTTCCAAGTCATCTGTTCGATTGTGGGTATTAGCAGTGACAAGATATTAGATGATTTAAAAGATAATCCCAAAGTCAATATTCAAGATAACCTATTAACTGATATTATCCGTTATGTTGACACCTTGCGCATTTCATCCCTTTCGGCTGGCGAAACCACTCGGGTTAGTTTTCGCTCTTGGATACCAACAATACCAGAACAATGCACTGTAAAAATCAGAACCAATCTTTCGGGTGACCAAAATCCCGCCAATGACCGAAAGTCTGTTATAACAGAGATAATACCAGCAACCACAGTCATTTCACCTAATGGTGGTGAAATCTGGGCAGGTGGAACTACCAAAACAATTCGTTGGCGAGCACCACAAATTTACACCCGATATGTCTTATTGTTTTCGACCAATAGTGGTGCTACTTATTCTGACACGATTGCCAATAATCTTTTACCAACTGATTCGACTTATGATTGGCAAGTGCCAATGCTCAATCTGAGAACTTGTCGAATAAAACTTGCAATATTTGATAACTTGGGTAATCTGGTTGCTCAAGATGCCAGTGACGCTGATTTTACAATTGATTCAGAAGCACCATCAATTCCAATCTTAATTGCGCCAGCAAACAACGCTTATCTTCGTGATAGTATGCCCTGTTTTAGATGGCATAAATCTACTGATACCAACAAAGAAAATAACCCACAACTTACCATTATCTTACCTGATATGAAAAATAATAACTCAATTTTCAGCGCTGAAGGTCATATAGCTCTTTACATATCAGACGGTATTGCTAATTACCAACTTCAATATGCAATGAACCCAAGTTTTATTGGCGCTGTGCAAATCAATATCAATGATACTTTTTATCAAGTGCCAACAAGACTTATCGATACAACTTATTACTGGCGAGTAAAAGCAATTGACAGTGCTGGCAATCAGAGTAATTGGTCATCCGTATGGAGTTTTGAAATCGATACCCGTGCTCCTAATGCACCAGTTTTAATCTCCCCAATCAACGGTGTCTGGTTAACTAATACCAATGTCATCTTTAACTGGTCACAAGTGACATTTGGTGATAACAATATTGATGTCATTGCGAGAAGCGTAAGCGACAAAGCAATCTCACCACTGATAGCCAAGTTAACTTCAATCACTAACAAAGGTAAACCTGAATCTGAATTTACTTCGCCAGTGCGCTATATCTTACAAGTTGATACTAACCGCAACTTTACTAATCCAATCACTGATACGACTCCTTATCTTTACGACACTTTAACTTTAACTCAGGCAAAATACTTCTGGCGAGTGCGTGCTTATGATTTGGCTGGTAATCAAGGTGTATTCTCAAGTGCTGATAGTTTTGGTATTGATTACACACCACCGAGTGTGCCTAATCTTGTCTTACCAGCAAATAATGCAATCCTTAATGACTCGTTTGTCCGTTTTTACTGGAATCGTTCAACTGACAATGTTAGCGGTATCAAGCATTACCAAATCCAAATCGCCAAAAACTCTAATTTCACCAATGCCTTTGATACTACCGTTGTAGACACAACCCTACTTAGAAAACTTACTGATACCACCTATTACTGGCGAGTAAAAGCATATGACAGAGCCAACAATCAAAGCAATTGGTCAACAACCCGTAGTTTTGAAATCGATACCAGAATACCTAATGCACCGGTCTTAATATCACCAATCAACGGCATCTGGTTAACAAATACCAATGTCATCTTTAACTGGTCACAAGTGACATTTGGTGATAACAATATTGATGTCATTGCGAGAAGCGAAGGCGATAAAGCAATCTTACCACTAATAGCCAAGTTAACTTCAATCACTAACAAAGATAAACCTGAATCTGAATTAACTTCGCCAATCCACTATATCTTACAAGTTGACACCAACCGCAACTTCACCAATCCAATTACTGATACCACCAGTTATCTCTATGATACCTTAACTTTAACTCAGGCAAAATACTTCTGGCGAGTCAGAGCATATGATTTGGCTGGTAACCAAGGTGCCTTTTCCAGTGCTGATAGTTTTGGTATTGATTACACCCCACCAAGTGTGCCCAATCTTATCTCGCCAGCAAATAACGCAATCCTTAACGACTCACTTGTCCGCTTTTACTGGAACCACTCAACTGACAATGTTAGTGGTATTAAACATTACCAAATCCAGATCGCCAAAAACTCTAATTTCACCAATGCCTTTGATACTACCGTTGTAGATACAACCCTACTTAGAAAACTCACTGATACCACCTATTACTGGCGAGTAAAAGCATATGACAGAGCCAACAATCAAAGCAATTGGTCAACGGTCTGGAGTTTCACAGTTCAAACAACCGGTATCGAAGAGTTAACGAACATCAAAACACCTTCGATATTCTATTTATATCACAATCGACCAAATCCATTTTCCAACATCACTGAAATTACATACTCAATCCCAATTGCTACCAAGGTTAAAGTTACTATTTTTAGTGCCACTGGTGAAGAAATTGTAGTTCTTATCAATTGTCTCCAGAAACCCGGCTTATATTCAGTTATCTGGAATGGTCATGATAATGCTCAGAATATCTGTCCCAATGGAATCTATTTCTATCGATTGGAAACCAAAGAATTTCAAACTACAAAAAAGATGTTACTACTAAAGTAAGATTGGCAATTAAAAAATAAAATAATAGTTTAATTTTAACCAACTTTTATCTAAGTTTACGTTAGCCTTATTATTAGTTTATGGTGTGAGATGTTTAAAATGATGACGTATCATTAAATTGCCGTCACCAAATACTACCCTCAATCATAAATCAATTAATTTACAATTGACATTTATATAAACAACATTTAGGCTATTAAATATGTCTTATAACATAATATGCATTAATCAATTAAATCAGCTAATATTATGAAGCTTTTGGCAATAAATGTTGAAATCGGTCTTGGTCATCCTAATTATCTTGATTATGTCCTTCAAGCATTAAAACAAATACAACCGAGCATCAAAATTGACTATTGGGATACATTGACTAATGAGAAGGGAATTACTAAACTCTTTTGGCAAATTTCTAAGCAAATTTATCATCTCGGTGCTTTTGGCGGTGTATTTACTGATTTTTACAATAAATTAAGACAAAAACCTTTAACACCTAATGTCCCTTTGTGCAATATCTCAACTGGCCAATATGATAAAATCGTTGTTGCTCATCATCTCTTAGCCCGTTATCTCAATCTTGATAATGTCTGGTACATTCATGGTGAAATTGGTGTACCCAGAGAGTGTCAACTAAAAAATATTGGGAAAATTATTGTGCCGCTCAACGAAAGTAAAGAAAAATTTATTGCTTTTGGTATTAACCCCCAACAAATTTATGTGAGCGGTTTGATTCTTTCGCCAGACTTAATTACCGATGCCGAAATAAATTACCAAAAACGCTTAACCCGACTTAAATCAAAAAGCACTTTCACTGTTGGCTTTTTCATATCCGGTGCTTATCCCCGACCTCACATTCAAAAACTAATTCTCGGTGTTATTTCAATAACTAATAAAGGTCATCGCGCAATCGTTTTTTTAGGAATCGATTCCCAAAAAGGCAAAAGAATTATTGCCAAACTTAATCGAATAAGAAACACTACTTTACTAACATCAATTTTATTTATTCAAGGGAAAAATCGACAAGAATATCAAAACCGAATTCACCGATTATTGCCGGTATTAGATTTCTTTGTCGCTCCCAGTCACGAGCATACTAATTGGGCAATTGGCTTGGGGATGCCGATGTTTAGTCTGTTTCCGATGATCGGAAGCTATGCCAGCGAAAATTACAAATTCGCGAACGAATTGGGCGTTACTTATCCAATCAAAACAGATGACGACGCTAAAAATTTTGCCAGCATAATCCAACAACTTTGCGAAACCGGTAAGTTAGCAAAAATGGCGGAAAGGGGATTTAATAAATTCCCCATTGACGGAGCTATAAATACTGCCTTACAAATACTAAAAAGTTAATATATTAACTTTAATAATTAATTATCTACCGCGAAATACAAAGATACTTAAAAGCGTTAATCCGGCGGCTGAAATCATTACTGACCGATAACCCAAAGAACCGATGACGCCACCAAATAATGGTCCAACGATTCCTGAAAAACTCATTATTGAATTAAAAATTCCAACTGCTGTGGCTCGCTCTTCATTATGCTCAACTAAGTATTTCAGTGTCCCTAAATATAAACACGACCAAGATAAAGCAAGTAAAATTTGAAAAGGCAGGATTTGTTTGAAATTTCGACACAAAGCAAATATTATAAACGTCAGCGCTGACAAATAAAGTCCAACAATGATTAGTCTACTGCTCTTATATCGGTCAAGGTAAGGCATAAATAGAAATTGACCGAAGGCATTAATACTGTAGATAACGCCAATCCAGAATTTATTAGCACCAAGATTTGCTAAATATAACGGATAAATTGCCCAAATCCCAAAAGCACCGGCGTGGCGCATAAGAAATGTCAAATAAACTCGCCAGTTGCGTTTAACAACCGTCAAATTAAAAAACATTTGTCTTATCTGAGGTGTTGTTTTTTCTAATGCAATGATTGCAATCAGAAAGGTAATAAAAAAAAGCGCACCGGCAATCAGATACAATTTATAATAGACCGCAATGATGCCCGCAATGATTGAGCCTATCCCCCATCCTAATGAACCTATTGAAGTAAACTTACCGAGCATATTATTTTTCTCATATGCATAAGTAAGTAACGCAGCTGGGAAAATACCCAAAGAAAATCCAGTAAATGCTCGAATAATAAATAAACTGGTTAAATTTTTAATCAACAGATGACTCCAAAAAGCCAATGCCGACAAACCTAATCCTAAAACGATAAAGCGTTTTCTTCCTTTTAAATCTGATAATCTACCAAAAATCGCCCCTGCCAGAAAAATCATCGTATTATATATTGAGACTACTAAACCGACTTTAAATGATTTGGCGCTTAAACTTTGAGCAATTAACGGAATATAAATTAAAACTAAAGTCGGTGCTAAATTGGCAAAAAACTGAATGACACTAAGCGGAATCACTGTTTGTTTTTCGTTTTTTTAAGTGAATACGGTTAGCAGATAAGGGGATATGATTGATGTGATTAATTAACCATTGATACCAATCTAATAACCCTTCGCCCGTCTTACAAGAAATTTTTATGATATCTAATTTCGGTCTAATTATTTTTAGGGATTTTTCTAATTTTTGATAATCAAAATCGACATAGGGTATTAAATCAATTTTATTAATTATTAACAAGTCAGCTTTAGAAAACATTAAGGGATATTTGATTGGTTTATCAACGCCTTCGGGAGTCGAAAGTAGCATTATATTATAATGAACGCCTAGATTAAATTCTGCCGGACAGACTAGATTACCAACATTCTCAATAATCAGCAAATCAATCATTTTAAAATCCAACTTATTAAAAACCTGGGATAACATAAACGCGTCAAGATGACAAGCGCCGTTAGTATTTATTTGAAATACTTTGCCCCCGGCTTTTAATACCCGCTTCGCGTCTAAATCACCTTTAATATCGCCTTCGACGACAAAGATTTTTATTTTATTTTTAAAATAAGCAACCGTTTTTTCAATTAATGCCGTCTTTCCTGAACCCGGTGCTGACATAATATTAATTGCCGTGACTTTTTCCTTGTCAAATTTTTTTCGATATTCTTCAGCTAAAGCATCATTTGACGCTAAAACTTTATTTAACATTTTGATGCGCATACTTATTTACCAATTAAATTCTGAAGAGACAATTGTCTCTTCTCTTTTTTCTCCGATAGATAAAATTGTGACCTGACAACCGGTCAATTCTTCAATTTTTGCCAAATATTTCTTGGCTTGTTTGGGTAATTCATCAAAATGACGAACAGATTTTGTCGATTGCTTCCATCCCGACATTTTTAAAAATACTGGCTGAAGCTCGGAACATAGATCAGGGTCAAAATTTGTCGTTCTTTTATTTTTATAAATATAGCTAACATTTATCAATATTTCATCTAATTCATCTAATACATCTAATTTCGTTAAAGCGATCTGCTTAACACCATTTATTTTGGCGGTATATTTAACCAACGGCGCATCAAACCAACCACATCGTCGTGGACGCCCAGTTGTAGCACCAAATTCTCCACCTCGATTCTGAAGTATCTTACCAATATCATCAAATAGTTCGGTAGGAAAAGGCCCCATTCCTACTCTGGTAGTATAGGCTTTGGCAACGCCGATTATTTCGTCAATGCGTTTCGGACTGATACCGGTGCCAGTACAAATGCCTCCGGCCGATGGCGACGAAGATGTTACAAAAGGATAAGTACCATGGTCAATATCTAACAAAGTACCCTGAGCACCTTCAAATAATATTTTTTTACCCTTTTCATAAGATTCATTTAGATATTCGGAACAATCAATTATCATATCTTTGAAAAATAGTGATAACTCATGATATTCATCGACAATTTCTTTTTCTGATAATGGCTCAGCTTTATATAGTTCCATCAATAAAAAATTTTTTTGAGCGAGATTTCGCTTGAGTTTTTCCCGAAAAACTTCTTCATTATTCAATTCCCCAAATCTTATACCAATTCGTGCGTATTTATCTTCATAACATGGTCCAATACCACGAATCGTCGTTCCGATTTTTTTACCACCAAGGGTTTCTTCCCGATACCTATCAATCGCTTTATGATAAGGTAAAATTAAATGTGCTTTAGCATCAATGAAAAGTCGCTTTTGAAAGTTTATATTAGCTTGCTGTAGTTGGTTTAGCTCTTGTTTAAGCACACTTAAGTCAACAACGCAACCGCGACCAATGACGCAAACTGCTTTTTCATTTATTATCCCTGATGGGACTTGATGAAAAACAAAATGATACTTATTCCAATAAACCGTATGACCAGCGTTCGGTCCGCCCTGATAGCGAACGATTATATCAAATTTTTGTGAAAGGAAGTCAATTATTTTACCTTTGCCTTCGTCACCCCATTGCAATCCAATTATTGCTAAACTTGGCATAAGTTTAGTGTTCGTTGAAAATTAAAAAAGAATAGTTATCATTAGAATCGATAACTTAGCGAGAATTTGTAATTTTTTGTTTCAAAATCATAAATCAGTTGGTCATTAGAAACATCAAATTGGAAACCCTTGAATTGAATGCCGATGCCAAATGTTAATCCGACTTTACCAGCAAATTTTCCTCGGTCTTTACTAAACAAATAATCGGTCAAAGTGATATGTTCAGTTGTGTTCCCCCGGTTAACTAAAATACCGCCACGTTGTCCGGACATATCTTCAAAATAACCAAGTCTTAACATAACTAGATTATAGAATTCTGCTTCAATACCGAAGCTTTTCCAGGCTTCCCAAATTTCATAATTAAGTTTCTGCCAGAAACTCTTTGTGCCGGTTTCGTCGTAGAACATTCCTACTAAAACTTTAGTAATCTCCGGGGTAATATTTAAATTAACCGTTTGAGTGTGAAGCGGTGTATATTTTATGCCAATGCGAAGCATCCTTGGTAATGGGTCAGGTTCACCAGTAGAAGTATAAGAAATTCCCGGTCCGATATTAGAGATTGACGTGCCGACACTTAAATAATGCCACGGTTTATATAAGACACCAGCATCAAATGCCCAACTTACTCCGGTACCACCAGTAGTGATTTGTAATTCCGGCATTGCCTGCCAAACCCAATCCGGTACTAAGAACGAATAAATAAATTTGGCAGAAAAACCGATACCAACATTTTGCGTTGCCTTAAAACCATAACTGCCGGAAATGGCAAAATCAAAAGTGGTATATTCGCCGAGTTCTTGACCCTGTTCATTCACAACCTGAGTTTCGCCAGTATTTATGTAGATGATATTGCCCGCGACCGTCCCTTGATTTTTCAAACGGTAGGCAAATGCTAAAAAATCATATGACATACCGGCATAAAGACCGGGTAACCACGGTGAATGCATAATTGTTGCATAAGAATTATTTAATAACCCTAAACCACCAGGATTATAATAAGTGGCACTGGCATCATCAGCAATCGCAGAAAAGGCACCGGCTAAACCGGTTGGTCGAGAACCGGGCCAAATCATTAAAAATACTGCCCCGGGATACTGACCGGCCGATGCAGTATTTAGTAAAAACAAAAAAATGAATATATTCGTAAAAAGTTTAATTGTTTTCTTATTTAGTTTTTCTTTTACTACCCATTGATACCTGATTTTGCTTTTTCTATGCATTTTTATATTACTCATTATAATTTTGCCTCCAATTAAAACTTATAAAAATTATTTTTAATTGGTTTTGTATATATAATTATACAATAATTATACATTAGATTAGATATTTGGTCAACAAATATAGGTTGTAGTTTAATTTTTGACTTCTTCTATCTGATAAACAAAACCAAATCTACTAATCGCGGTCTGGTAAATTGAAGCAATTGATAAATAGCCAAATCCCAAAGTATATAAAATGAGAAATGGCAGTAGTGTAAATTGAGATTCTAATGCAGCATAGGTAGTAGTTATTATTAGATACAAAGTAAAGAATAATTCAACAAAACAAATTGGTGATATCTTTTCAACATATTTTTTTGAAAGAATTTCATCTTTTTTGGACACAATTCGAAATTTAGGTGTTCGGGTAAACTCTGTCGGTTTTTTAAACATTGCCTTAATAATTGCCCAGCTATTAGAGACACTGAGTGACATAAACCCACCAATCAACAAGACCGGCACCAACGAATAGAGCAATTTGATAACTAACGGTCGTCTTTTTTTCTTAGTTTTATAGATATTTTTTTGTGTAATTGCATAGATAATTGGATACGGGAATATTGCAATTGTAAACATTGACAAAAGCAAAAAATACCAACGCAAAGTATCGGGATACTTAACTTTAATAACTAAAACCGGAAAAGATAATATTATCAGGCCTAAAAGGATAATAAAGACCATATTGTTAGTTAGATGAATAAATGCTTCATATTTTACCCGGAAAGGTAACTTTGATTTCATTACTGGGATTAATAATTTTCTGGCGGTTTCGAACGCGCCCTTTGTCCAACGATATTGTTGGGAACGAAATCCGTTAAAGTCGACCGGCACCTCGCCGGGCACAATCATCTCTTTTATAAAAACAATCTTCCATCCTTTAAGTTGTGCCCGATAAGACAAATCCAAATCTTCAGTCAAAGTATCACTTTGCCAGCCACCAGCATCGATTATTGCTTGTTTTCGCCATATTCCGCAGGTACCGTTAAAATTTATAAAATAGCCATTATCGGCACGCAGTTTTTGCTCAATGCAAAAATGACCGTCTAAAGCAACTGCTTGTCCTAAAGTTAAAATTGAGTAGTCTTTATTAATATGTCCCCATCGAGTCTGGACCGCCGCAACCTTTTCTTTACTTTTAAAATAAGGAAGCGTGACCCTTAAAAACCTTCTGGGCACAATAAAGTCGGCGTCAAAAATCGCAATAAATTCACCTTTAGCCGATGCTAATCCTTCTTGAAGTGCGCCGGCCTTATAGCCCTTGCGATTACTGCGGTGAATAACTTTGATATCAAATCCCTGTTCCGAATATTTATTAACCAAGCGGTTTACTATAAAAGTGGTTTCATCGTTTGAATCATCAAGCACCTGGATTTCTAAACGCTCTTTGGGGTAATCAATCTCACAGACAGAATTAATTAATCGCTCAACTACATATTTTTCATTGTAGATTGGCAATTGAATTGTTACCATCGGCGCATTTTTCAAACTTTTTAACCGCCGACGAACAGGCACAGCACCAGATTTTTCTTGTTTCTTCTGTTTTAGGTAATAATAAATCATCAAATAGGAATGGCTTGAGTAAAAACTCAAAATTAATATAAAAATAAAATAAAGAATTAAAATACAAGCAGTCATTTGTTATCTAAAAATTCAAATAGAACGATATGTTGTATTTTACTGAAATTATCCACATTGTCAATAACATTTAACTCGAGTTAATTTTTTACAAAGTAAAATCGCGTTATACATTCCTTCGGCATTAGCAATGTGTTTATGAGCAATATCGAATGCTACGCCATGTAAGGGCGAAGTTCGAATAAACGGTAACCCCAAAGTCATATTTACCCCACTATAGTTAGCCAATAATTTAACTGGTAAAATACCCTGGTCATGATACATTGCAACAAAACCATCGTGTATTGTCTTTAGAGTATTGTAATGCCAGTAAGAAAATGCTGAATCAGCGGGTATTGGTCCTTCGGCATCCATTCCAAGTCTTCGGGCATATTTTACTGCTTTCAGAATCTCATATTCAGCACCACAAGTAAATTCAAACGTATGAGGATTTAGTCCCAAAACACCAATTTTAGGCTTTGGTATCTTTTCATAGCACATTAGATAATTGTTTAATAATTTTATCTTTTCTAAGACATTTTGTTTTGTAATAAATCGGGCAACATCTTTTAATGGTTGGTGAATTGTCACAAGAACTATCTTTAAATATCTCGACCAGACAAGCATTCCAAAATTTTTAACACCAAACTCGGTTGCAAAATATTCGGTTTGGCCTGAAAATGGAAAGCCCGCCATTGTGAGCGCAGTTTTCGAAACCGGGGCAGTTACAATGCCTTTGATTTTTCCAATTTTTAATAAATATGACGCAGTATGAAGTTGTTGTGCTACTGCAACCCCGCACTTTATTTGTGGTTTGCCGTAACTATATTTGAAATAATTAAAAGCGTCGATAATTTTCAACTTTTCAAAATTAATTGGGTACATATCAAATTTTTCTTTTAAGTCATATAGTAATCGTTTATTACCGATAATTATCAATTTGCTAAATGTCTTTAACTTAGCTAATGCCTTAAGGACAATTTCCGGTCCGATACCTGAGGGGTCGCCGATAGTTATTCCAATCATAGGTTTTCTACAAGGATTTTTTGCATTTAGTTAGTAGTGCCCGATTGTTCCTGAACGTCTTGTCCGCCGATCAATAATTTCAAAAACAAGAATTCCGAAACTAACCCAAATCACCCCTAAGATAATAAGTCGTAAAAAAGAAGCAGCGACTGAAAATTGCATATTTTCACCAATTAAAAAATGACGCACGGTCATAACGCCATAGGTTGTTGGCAAAAACAATGCTGCTTTTTGCATAAAAACCGGCAAAACCGCTAATGGATAAGCAATCGGTGTGATTACCATCATTATGCCCGAAAGTGCCTCTGAGACCAACCAGCCTTGTTTTAGAATCAAAGTCAAACTCGCAATCATCATCCCAAATCCATATAAGGCAATTAACATTAATGCAACAATAACCAGCGATGGTAAAATGCCTGACGAATTTATGGTTAATTTAAATATTAGATTGATAACTAATAATTGAAAAAAAATCATTAATCCTTGATGTAATGTTGAATGTAACGCCATTCCTAACGCAAACACCCATCTCGGCACCGGTGCGGCAAAAACTGATTCTAAAGTGCCCCAGTATTGTTCTTTTCTCAACGAAAACCCCATCGCCCATAAAGCCATATTTAAAAATCCAATAAAAATATAACCAAGGGTAACAAAGGTGATCAAATCGTTAGTGCCGGTTAATTTTTGTAAAGACTCAGAAGTTTTACCACCAACTAATGCTACGCCATATAACAGATAAGGTAAGGCGTAAACTAACGGGTCAATCATCCCACGGATAAAATCCGGTTTGTAAGTCAACTCAATTTTCCACTCTTTTAAATTCTCTTGCCAAATAGCCCGTAAATAATGTTTAATTTTCTTAATATACTGGTCCATTTAAATTAATATTGAGAAATTGTTCCTTGCTGTTTTGTCTTCTTTTCTAAATAGCGAAAGGTCAAGTAGCCCACGGTTATCAACAAACCATCCATAATTATTAATATCACTACTGTTTGCCAAAGATTCAAAATATGCTTGTTCAACAAGATAATTGCCCGTATCGCTACCAACGCGTAAGTCAATGGAATAAATGCTGACAATGTTTTTGTAATTGGGCTGACTTCTACCGGGTAACGAATTGGTGAAAAAAGATAAAAGACCCATTCCAAGGTATGCACCCAACCATGAACTTCTTTAATTAATAAAGTAAAACCCGCAAATGCAATAGCAAATCCATAAAAACCAACTACCAATAAAAGCACAATTAGCAGCACCGGCAGAATTTTGGCAACGGTTAAACTTAACCCTAAAAATATTGTGGCAACCACTCCTTGTAAAACAACATTAATTGTTGCATAAACAAACTCTGCCAGAGTTTTACCTAATAATACCACAATTGGATTGGTCGGCGAAGCAATAATATATTCCAAAGTGCCCCAGTAGGTCTCTTCCCGCAAGGAATTGCCAACCCCCCAAAGTCCAGAAAAAATATAAGTTGAAACCATTGTGCCAATGAGAATAAACGGCAAAAAATTAGGTGAACCGGTAAGATTTCTAAATGCTTCACTGGACATCCCGCCAACCAACGCTTTGCCTTGAAATACATAAGGCATTAACCATAACAATGGTGCAATAAACCAAAAGACAATTATAATCGGATACGAAAACCAAATCTTCACGGTCTTTCTAAACTCAGCAAAGATAATTCTTAAATTTTTTTTAGAACTCATTAGAAGAGAATCTAATCCTCATTTGATTCTGGTTTGAATTTGCTAGTATCATCAGTAAGTCGTGTGCCGGTAACATATATAAAAACATCTTCCAAAGTCGGCTGTTTCACATCGATTGCCAAAATACGCCCCTTTTGTCTAACTAATTCAATTAGATCGGCTAAAACTAATTCAGCACGGGGTAATATCAACTTGATATTTGTTATGCCATTTTGATTACTCACCGTTACTTTCTCAACCGATGGTATTGACTGTAAGTGTTTAGTTAATTCATCGGTATTTTCAATATTCGTGCAACGCACATCTAAAACTTCAGTATGCGGCAAATCTCGTTTATATTCATAAGGTGTTTTAATATCAATAATTTTACCGTAATTGATAAAAGCGATCCGTTCGCACAATTCGTCGGCTTCGTCCATATAATGGGTTGTTAATAGCACAGTTTTCTTCTGTTCTTTATTAAGGGTATTCTTAATAAAATTCCGAATAAAACGAGAAAACTGCGGATCGAGACCAAGCGTTGGTTCGTCCAATAATAGTATTTGCGGGTCATGAATTAATGCCCGTGCCAAAGATATCTTTTGTTTCATACCCGAAGAATACTTTTCAACTCGTTCATATTGAACATCTTTTAACTCAAGTAATTCCATTAAATAATCAATTCGTTTGTCCCGTTCTTTATTATCTAAGCCATATAAAGCCGCGAAGAATTTCAGATTGTCTCGGGCAGAAAGTTTCCAGTAAAGTGACCGTTCACCAGAAGTTACAAGTCCAATTTGCTGACGACAAAGCAATGAATGAGCTAAAATATCTTTGCCGTAAATTTTTATTGACCCTTCATCGGGAATTAAAAGCGTGGCAATACAGCGCACCAAAGTTGTTTTACCTGCGCCATTCGGACCTAAAAGACCAAATAGTTCGCCGTCCGATATTGTAAAATTCGCTTTGTCAACCGCGAATATCTCTCGTTTCTTTAAGCCTTTACCCCGTTTAAACTTCTTGACAACATCTTTAACTTCAATTGCATTCATACTTTATTTATTATCACCTGCCAGTTACAGTTTTTTCGATAACATCCGTCATTTCATTGGCACATTTATCCCAACTAAAATTCTTTGCCCATTCAATACCGGCTTCAGCCATTTGACGATTTAATTTGATGTCATCTAATAGTAGTTCAATTTTGCCTGTCAAGTCATCAATATTGCCATAATCATATAAAAACCCTGTCTTTTGGTCAAGCACTGCATCTTTTAAGCCTGGAGAACGCGCCGCAACCACTGGTGTTCCGCAGGCATTAGCTTCAATCACAATCATTCCCCAGCCTTCCTTTATCGAATTTTCGACCAGCACGGTTGCTTTTTGATAATAACTCAATTTTTCTTGTTCTGAAATATAACCAGTAAAAGTTATCAGATTGCCAATTTTAAGTTTTTGAACAATGTTCTTTAGCCTTGGCAAATCATCGCCGTCACCAATAATGACGACCTTAAAATCTTTTCGTTTCTGACTAAGTTTTTCAGTTGCATAAAGTAAATGGTCAATTGATTTATATCTTTTAATTCGGCCGGTATGAATAATCAAGTTTTTTTCTTTAATTGCAAAATTGGGTTGATATTGAGTTAAATCAATGCCCGGCGGTATCACGGTGATTTTCTCGGGTTTAATACCCAAGTGAACCAAATCTTGTTTTGAACTTTCAGATAGTGCCGCAAAATTATTATTTTTATAACATAATGGAATTAAACTTTCCATTAAATAGACATAACTGGCAAATGGAAACGAGACTTCGGAAAAGATACTTTTTCTAAAGAGATGCATCATTAATGCCAAGACCGGCTTTTTAGTAAGCCATGGGCTATAAAATGGTATTTTATTCAAATCATCAATGATAATATCATAATTATGCTCTTCTAAAAAATGCGGAAGCTCACGATAAACTGTAAAATTAAAAGTATTTTTCGCACCGAGTCTTACAATCTCAATGCCATCAATTATCTCTTTTTCTAAAGCACCGTCAAACATCACCGCCAGTTGTGTAACCGAATGTCCCATCTTAACAATCCGTTTGAATATTTCCTGAAAATATATCTCAGCACCGCCGGCCAAAGGATTTTTTATACATCGCCAATTAATTGCCAAAATATTCACAATCAATATAATAATTAAAAAGCGAGATGTCGTCAATATTGCTAAACTCCGGCTTTATGATTATCAATCAGATTACATAATTTCTGTCGTTAAGTTATTAACAAAATGTTATTTGGCGATGGAAATTGAGAATAAGTAAAAGCGGGCGCAACTTGTTAATCACGCATTTTTTGCCAAATCCCATCCTAACCCCCTTCCTTAGTCTGATACTCTGTTCAATGCCCACCACCTTGCTAAACACCTTGCTGGTTACCTTGCCGAAAACCTTACTCCCCCACTGGCTAACAATCATACTGACCAATATTCTTAGTCTTTGGCTATGTGTGACTTATAGCACGATTCTGAAATGGGTTCTGCGTCTAAAACTAAAATTTTAACTGAGCCTGAACCCCATTCCCAGAATGCATTCGGGGTATGCCCAGAGCAGTATCTTCATATGATTTATGATTAAAGTGGATGGTTGTTTTTAGACCCCAATTAATAAATTTCCGCTCTTTAAGTATATTATATATAGACGATTTTTAAGGCTCTTTGGTTTCACATTTTTTTATTTTCTTCAAGAATCATTCCTGCCATTTCAATAAAAGTTTGAATCGTTTTGCCAGTTTTATCTATCTAATTTATTTTTATTAAATATCATAATTAGTAATGATGAAGGATAAGAATAATTTCAGTTTTAGTATATTATTCTTGGAAATGCTGGAGTAAACTTGACAGATGTAGATTTAAGCCTTCAATCCAGAATACTGCTTTATTGTTTTTCAGTAGTAAAATCGACGGCAAATCTCTAATACCCCAATTCTTATAAATTGCATCAGTAATCAGATAAAGACCGCCTTTATAGATATCATTTGCTTTCAGGAATACTTGGGCCCTTTCCTTATCATTAGTGACTGCCAATAGATAAACCTTGCCTTTGAATAAATTTATATCTTGCCAAGCATTTCGCAAAGTTGATTTTGCTGCTTCGGATTCAGTATCAAAGATAACAATTAAAACATTGCCGGATGCTAAATCCTTATTTTTAATGCCCAACTTGTTTATGCCAATTAGACCACGATATTCGCGAACAATTAGATCACCGGGTTTTATATCTTCTGGGATATCAGTATTTATTATGATTCTTGTTGTATCTGAGGCGGGAATGAATTTCTTGAGCCTTACATAGGTATCACCAAATCCATTTCGCCAACCAGAAATAATGTATGAAGGTTGCGAATCAAGTGTTACGATTTGATAACCGTTTAGAGAATCAATTATTGGTTCAAGCCGGTCGGTAGTTTCTTTAAATCGGGTAATGCTATAATCTTGATAATAGTTTGCATTGGAAGTCAAATCTATTGTATCCTGTTTGAATTTTATTCCTACCCAAACATTTTTCTTTTCTTGTTTCTGCTCAAATCTTTTTTCTTGCCAGCCATTGTCCCAATACTCAACTGCGTCGAAACTCCATTTGATTCTTGCTGGGATGCCTTGACTTCTTAAAACACCTACAATAAAAACATATCGTTCAATATCAGTTGCTCTTTTTGCTTTATCGACATCTAAAGGATTCATCATCGGCCCAAAGGCATCACCCGTTTTTTTCTTTTCAATGTTATTTTCAACCCAAGAAAATAAGCTGTCAACTCTCTCAGTGATTGAAAGATTCAAAGATTGAACGAAAGGAAGATTATCATTAATTATCTGCTGAATATAATTACGCCATTTATCAAGGTGTTCATAGAGAATACGAGAGGGAATTACATAATTTTTTATAATAGAGTCCGGTGTCTGCTTATCAGCCATCAATATTGATTTTTTAACTGCATAGAGTTCTTGACACAGCCCAGTGGTATCAAGTGCAACAATATCTTTTGAGACAAGCACTTTGAAATAATGAATAAAAAAATCTTTAAAAGTATCAGGTAGACTAAAATAGAATTGTATCAGTGGTCTCGCATTGGCTTTAGCATCTTTAAATATTCTCTTAAGCACGGTATCGGAAATTCCTTGTAATAGTAAACTATCAATGTTTATAAAATTAAAATGAAGGTTTTGTAATTCTTTTAGCCTATCCACATCGGGTTTGTATTTTGACTTGGGATTTTTGCTGCTTATTTTTCTTGTGTAGAGCCAGAACGATGTATCAGGTATCTCTCTTTTTGTTACATTAATAACAACAGTATCGTTAATTGTCTTTGCTGGTCGCCAAATATAATAGCCAAGCATTGTATCCTTATAAGCATAAATAAACAGATCAGTCTTACCAACCACCCAATAAACATAACCATTGCAATCAGTCTTTTTACTGCCGACTGGTACTAATGAAGAATAGTTATAAACATTGATTGAGACTTGGGCACTTTCAACTGGTATATTATTTTTTCTGACTTGAACATTGAGTTTGACAACTTCGCCATAATTCGGAGTGGAATTGATAACCGTAAATTTCTTGTCTTTTCTATCAATCATTTCTTTCTTATCAGCTATTTCTCCATATACAATGCTTTTAATAATTGCCGCTCGTTGTGCTGGAATTCGGAACCAGGCATTGTCTAAATCGGTCAATTCACCGCCGCCGAGCGAATGCCATTTACCATCAGCCCACACTTCAACCCAAGCATGATTCGAATTAGTAAAGGGCCACCAAGGTGTGTAAGTATGACGACAGGGAATACAAACAGTCCGCAATGCCTTGATAAATAAAATTGACATCTCTTCACATCTGCCGATACCGCGTTTGATTGTTGTTATGGCATTTTGGTCCCATTGTTCAGTTGGTTCATATTTCATTTTGGTAAAAACCCACTCATTTATCCGCAAAACCGCCTCGCGCATATTCTTTGATTTTCTTACAAGATGATAAAGGGTGTCGGCATAATAAGCAGTAAAGTTTTCTAATGGCTCCTGACTGACTCGATAAGGTAGGATATAATAGTAAAAAAGGTTATCATCAATCCTGTTTCGCCAAGGGGCTCTTTCATAATTTTTCTTAAGGGCATGAAAGTAATTGATAAAATCGGCTGACTTTAGGTTAACTAAATCAACATCCGGCATTGCCGAAAGCAAAAATTCTGCCCAATCCTGAAAACCATTCTCTTTGGCTTCGCCAATAAATTTTTTGATTTCGGGTGCGTTACTCCCAGCGCGCATCAAAATTGAGTCTTGATTGAAATTCAATAATGTTATTAGAATGATTGTTAACACTGTGATGATTTTAGGTTAATAAATATTAAAATCAAGATTAAATTGTTAGCGGCGGTATTGGTTAAGTAATCTCCTTAAATAATCTATTTGTAAAATTTATGTTAATTGGCTTTAATAATTTTCTTAGTGATAAACTTGTCCTTTACTTTTAGCGCACAAAAATAGATACCCGAAGCAAACGATGATGAGTTAAGAGTATAAGAATAAACTCCGGGTTGTTTATGCTCGCTAACTAAAGTCTCAATAATTCTACCTGACTCATCATAAATTTGAATTGAAATATCAGTAGCAATTGGTATTGAAAAGTTAACTATCGATTGCGAAGTAAACGGATTGGGTACGATATCAAATAATAATTGAGTTAGATCACAATCTTTCTGTTCATCAATCGCTGCCTGAAACGGAATCGGCACAAAATGACAAATAACCGGATTATTAGTTATTCGTCCTTGTGAATACATTGAAAATCCAGCAATAGAATCAATTAAATAATTAACAACTAATGTATCTGCAAAAACGCCACCAACAATTGGAAATCGTTTAGAAGTCGTATTGGGCTCAGTGATCTTTCTTTTGGCATAGACGGTTTGTCCATTGTTTCTTAACTCAGCTACCCATATGTCAGCACGAGCCAAATTAGTACTCGATTCATAATTCAAGGAATCAAATTGTTCCCAAGCAACATAAAAATAACCGGTTGTTGGGTCCTGAATAATAGATGGTCGAGTTGCAAAGACCGCATTATATCCAACCGGTGCATTTAACGTTTGTGCATTATAATAATGAACCAAAGTCCATTGTGGATTATTTAGTGGGCAATAATGCCAGATTTCACAAGGTATTGCGTAAGCTGTATCAGAAACTGAAGCGACGATATGTAAATTGTCCTGATTATCAAACATTGCAAACAGTGATGCATAAGATGGAACCAAATAAACCGAAGGCGGAAATGGCAATTGTGCTGCGCCCCAAGTGTTGCCATTATCATTTGATATACTAAAGAACAATTGGTCCTGACCGGAAACCGTAGGAGAAATCCATAGTATCAATACTTTATTCGACATTTTTGAGGTTGCGATATTATATCCAGTGTAGTCGCCAGTTATAATAACAATCGGTGGCATCCAATTACACCAAGGTTGAATACGGCTATAATAACCATTCATTGCAATATGAATTGCCTGATTATTTGTTGTGCCAATCGGACCGATACCATAACCAGCTGGACCATAACAATATTCAAAAACACCAGCACCAGCCTGTTGGTCTTTGGCAATACAAGGTCCGCTTGCTGTTAACAGACTAATTTCAGCAGAACCGTTAATCGGGTCATAATCCAGACCGCCGAGATTGGCATTGACCGAAATCGGGTTCATTCCATTTGGCCAATTCCATGTATTTGTTAGAAATGAATAATAGTTATATTTTGGACCATTATCTCCAACCCAACAAATATGAATACCATTTATCAACGAATTTACTCGGCATCGGGTGTAAACCGGACCGCTAAATTGCCAGTCAACGGTTGTCCAACCAGCAGTAATTGTTCGACCAATACTTTGAGCATTGACCATTAAAAATATTGTTATCAATAACACGATTATTTTTTTCATTGTTCCCTCCTTTTAGTTTGGCATAATATTTTGGTTTACTTTTTTATTGACGGTCGCTAATAAAAAAAATGACGTAAAAATTATTGACAGCATATTTTCCTCGATAAAATTATTTTAAGCTTTTATTAATTATTGTCAAGATGTTTGTTTTTTGACGCAAAACCTTGTCCTTATCTTTTATCCAATCCATAACTCAATGCCGAATCGCTGTCTGAGCCATATTCCAACTTCGATGCTGAGTGTAGTTCCGCTTTTAATTTTGACAATTACCCTGATAAAGATTGATACTCTTTGACTTTGAGCAAATTATCGATGTCTTCAAAAATCAAACTTCTTTTTAATTCACCGATCTAACCAACCCCCAACTTTGACTCCCCGAATGCATTAGGGGCATGACTTCTACCGTATCATAAAAGACTTAATGTCTCTCTGTTTATTTAGACTCGCTTTTTAATAAAAAGGTGCAGTAAACTAATTGGCACCAAATTTTATATTTTAAAGCAAGACGCATACGCTCTTACTAAATTAAAATAAATGCTTGACAAAAAACTTTTTTGCGATAAACTAAATCGTTAAAAAAGGAGGCGCTATGCCGTGTATGAAACGCGCAAAGCCAGCGGCAAAAAAGACCGCCAAAAAGGCTAAAAAGAAGTAATAACCGGGGGACTGAAATGTCCCCCAATTTTTTACCTAAACACTAAAACGCCTAATGACTTTTAATTTTTTGTAGTTTATAATATTATATTATTTATGGAAACTCTTTTGTATCATTTCCTTAAACTTGCCAAAATTAAAGAATTCTTAGCAGTTGTCAAAAAACGCCAACAATTATCAACTCCACCAAAACCATTAATAACAATCAATAGACTCAATGGCGCCTTGCCAATTCTTGCGACTATTCTCTACCGGGTATTTAAGGAAAATCTTATCATTCTAATAAAAGATAACGAAACAAAACAAAAATTGTTTGCTGACTTATCATCTTTTTTACCAGAAGAAAATATTATTTGCTGTAATGATATTAATTCTGCCGAACTTGAATTTTATCGTTTTTTTATTTCTACGACCAACAAGTCAAATAAATTCATTGTTCTGCTTCAACTTGAAGATTTTCAACTCCAACTACCAACAATCACTGAATGGCATAAATATCACCTAAATTTAAATAAGGGTAAACCATTAACAATGTCTGACCTGATTGTTTGGTTAGATGCTAGCCAATACGAACGAACCGATTTAGTTACTGAGCCGTTAGAATATGCCGTGCGTGGCGGTATCGTCGACATCTTTCCACCAAAATACGAAAATCCGATTCGAATTGAATTTTATGGCAACGAAATTGTCTCAATGCGCACGTTTGATACTATTACCCAACGGTCAATTAGCCATATTTCTGGCGTCGAACTTATTGCTCAAAACCGCTCAGATACTGAAAAGAAAACGTTGATTGAACTGCTACCCAAAGATACTTTAGTTTTATCAGAATTGCCGACTAATGATTTTAATAAGATAATCTTAATTGACGACAATAATCCCGAATTCAAATTTAATTTCTTTGCGCCACCAATTTATTTGGGACGATTTGACCTATTAAAGTCAGAAATCGAATCGTCATCAAGCCAATATTTTTTTGTCATTCCTCACCAATATCAATACCAACGATTAACCAATATCTTTGGTAATAAACCAAATTTTATTATTGGTCATCTTTCTTCTGGTATCTATGCACCTAATGATAATTTTTGTATTATCACTGAACGAGAACTCTACGGTGCGCCACTCCCGCGCCAACCAAAAAGAAAGTTCAAAGGTCAACCATTAGACGATTTATTGGCATTAAATAAAGGTGATTATGTTGTCCATATTGATTACGGTATCGGTCAATTTGAAAATGTTGTTCGACTAAAAATTGATAATGTTGAAAAGGATTTTCTTTTAATAAAATATGCCAACGAACAAAAGTTATACCTACCAGTGGAAAATTTAAGTCTGGTTGAAAGATATGTTGGCAGCGATGAGCAACCACCGTCATTAAGTACTCTTGGCACTAATCGCTGGCTCTTGACCAAATTAAAGGTTGCTCGGGCAACCGAAGCCTATGCCCAAGAATTGCTTGAGTTATATGCCAAACGCAGCATTGCTCGCAAAGAACCCTTGAACAAAGACACCGAGTGGCAAAAAGAATTTGAGGCGAGTTTTGGTTACGAAGAAACACCTGACCAATTAAAAGCCTTAGCCGATGTCAAACAAGATTTAGAAAGTCCAAAGCCAATGGACCGACTGATTTGTGGTGATACCGGTTTTGGCAAAACCGAGATTGCCCTGCGGGCGGCGTTCAAGACGGTGATGAATTTAAAACAAGTCGCAGTCTTAGTGCCAACGACAATTTTATGTTACCAACATTATCAAACATTCCAAAAACGCTTTGAAAATTTTCCAGTAAAAATTGCGATGCTGTCCCGTTTCACGCCAAAACGACTAAGACCGATAATAATCAAAGAACTTAAAAATGGTAAAATTGATATCATTATCGGCACCCATGCTTTATTAAGTTCCCAGATTGAATTTAAAAATTTAGGACTATTAATAATTGACGAAGAACACAAGTTTGGTGTAAAACAGAAAGAGAAGATAAAAAAATTAAAAGCCAGTATCGATGTCTTGACTTTAACCGCAACGCCAATTCCTAGAACACTTTATCGTGCTTTAGTTGGGATCTCAGATATCTCGCCAATTCACACCCCACCGGCCGGTCGTCGTGATATCATTACTAAAGTCATTTATTGGGATAATGAAACAATTTATCAAAGTATTACTGATGAACTGAAAAGAGGTGGTCAAGTATTGTTTATTCACAATCGTATTAATTCAATAAAAACAATTGCCAGAAAAATTCAGCAATTAAATCCCGATTGGCGAATTGCTGTTGCCCATAGCAAACTGCCCGAAAAATATTTGGCCCAAATTTACGCTGACTTTGTTGCCAAAAAGTTTGACATCTTAGTCTCAACCGCAATTGTTGAATCTGGATTAGATTTGCCCAATGTCAACACGATAATTATTAATCGTGCCGATTGGTTCGGATTGTCAGACTTGCATCAATTGCGCGGTCGCGTTGGTCATTCGGACAAACAGGCATATGCGATATTTATTTTACCCGACAGCACTAAGTTCAAGGAACCAAATGACAAACAAAAGTTTGAAAAACGAATGTCAACGATTCTTGCCTATTCCCAATTAGGTGTCGGCTTTCGATTAGCAATCCGCGATATGGAACTACGTGGTGTTGGCAATATCTTAGGCACTGAACAACACGGCTACATCAATCAGGTCGGTCTTAATCTCTATCAAAATTTATTAAAACAAGCGATCGCCAAACTCCGCGGCGAAAAAACACCAATCGAACCGACATTGGTAATTAATATCCCAGCATATATTCCTTCTGAATATATTGCCAATTCTTATGAACGCGTCGCCATATATAAACGATTGCTCTCTTTAGAATCACTTCAAGAATTAACCGCAATCAAAGCAGAATTAATTGACCGTTTTGGAAAATATCCAACTGTTGTTGAAAATTTATTGACAATCGCCTTAATTCGACTAAAGGCAATTGAACTAAATCTTTTAAAGATTTCTTTAAAAGATAATACAATTACAATTGTTGATAGCCAAAAAACTGTCACTTTTCCAGGGACCATCCACGACCTTATCAATTATTTATCAAAATCAACAACTAAGAACTTTTGAATTGACATTCAAGATAATTTAATTAAAATCTGAAACTTGCAATATATGGCAATTATTTTAATTTGGCTAGGAACTTTAACTTTTGCCAGCGTTGCTATTCCTTGGTACATCAGACGCTACCGACGAGCAGACTTTCCAATTGCAATGTATGTCATCTATTTAGCATTATCACAGATAGTTGCCAGTAAAATCGCTGAGTTTAATTTACTATTTATTACCTTTTCAGCGCCAGCAGCGGTTCTGATTTTCCCTTTTACATTTCAAATAACTGACATTGTCAATGAAGCCTTTGGACGAATCGAAGTTCATCGGATGATAATTATTGCGTTCATTACCCAGCTGTTTATGACTTTTTTCTTATGGTTAGGGACAATCATTCCTTCGGCACAATTTTGGCATTTTCAAAAATCCTGGCAAAATATTATCTCGTTAGTGCCGAGAATCACCTTTGCCAGTTGGATTGCATTTTTAGTTTCAGAAAACCTTGATGCGCTCATCTATGCCTATTTAAGAAAAATTACGAAAAATCGATATCTCTGGCTTAGAAATATTTTTAGCGACGTCCCAAGTTTAGCCATTGATAGTCTTATCTTTGTGACCATTGCCTATGTTGGCAAAATGCCTATCATACCTTTAATTACTGGTCAAATTGTCTTAAAATGGATTGTCGGGGTTGCTGATACGCCCTTTATGTATTTAAGTCGTTGGGTACTAAAATATCGAACATTTAGTTGCAAAACACCGTTTGAAGATTAACCCCTGTTAGTTAAATAAAATAAATTTTAAGTTGGATTTAAAATTTGCGCCAGATAAGGAAAGAGTTTGGTTTTTAGTTCTTCCGGGATTTGCTCATAATGAGAGAATTGCATCGAATGCGATGCCCGTCCTTGAGTTAATGAGCGTAAAGTAGAAGCATAACCAAAAGTCTCGGACAATGGAACCAAACCGTGAATTATTTTATGTCCCTTAATCGACTCCAAATTAACAATTTTGCCACGACGGGCACTTAGGTCGGCAATAATATTGCCCACATACATATCAGGTGTAACAATTTCTAAATCCATAATCGGTTCTAAAAAGGTTGGATTTGCTTTCAAAAACGCTTCGCGAAATGCCATTGTTGCCGCAATTTTAAAAGCAAGCTCTGACGAATCAACTTCGTGATAATTACCATCAAGTATTTCGACAGCAATATTGGTAATTGGATAACCAGCTAAAACACCGGTTTCAACACTTTCTTTGATGCCCTGTTCAATCGCTGGGAAAAATTCCTTGGGTACTCGTCCTTCCTTAATAACATTAACAATATTTACTCCTGATTTTGTTGGTTGTAGCTTTAAAGTAACCACGCCATATTGACCTCGGCCACCGGTTTGACGAATGAATCGACCTTCAGCCGTCATTTCTTTAGTAATTGTCTCGCGGTATGATACTTGCGGTTTGCCAACATGCGATTCGACACCAAACTCTCTTCGTAATCGCTCAACAATAATGTCAAGATGCAATTCGCCCATCCCTGAAATAATTGTCTCGCCAGTCTCTTGATTTTGTTTCACGCGAAATGTTGGGTCTTCAATCGCTAATGCTTTTAATGCCGATGTCAACTTTGTCTCGTCGGCTTTAGTTTTCGGTTCCACCGACATAAAAACGACCGGGTCAGGAAACTCAATAGGTTCAAAGGCAATCGGATGAATTAAATTAGTAAGCGTATAACCAGTTTTAATATTTTTCAAACCAACAACTACGCCAATTTCACCGGCTTGTAATCGTTCAACTTCTTCTTTCTGGTTCGCATGCATTAATAATAATTTCATTATTCTGACCTTTTCCATTGTTGGCACAACCAAAACCGTATTACCTTTTTCCACCTTGCCAGAATAAACTCTAATATAAGATAGAAAACCCTGATGGATATCATTAGCGATCTTAAACACTAATGCGGAAAATGGTAATTTTGGGTCTGCTAATCTTACTTCTTCTTGGTTAGTTTTGGGGTTAAGCCCTTTAATTGGCGGCACTTCAGTTGGTGATGGCAAAAAATCAACAATTGCATCTAAAAGCTTCTGAATACCTTTATTCTTAAAAGCACTACCACACAATACCGGCACAATTTTTAATGCTAAGGTTGCTTGACGAATTGCTGTTAAAATATCTTGACTAGTAATTATCTCGCCAGCGAGAAACTTCTCTAAAATTTTCTCATCATAATGTGCCAAAGTATCAATCATTTTGTCACGATATTCTTTTGCCAATTCTATGTAGTCAGCTGGGATATCAAATACTTCATATTCAGCTCCTAATGTCTCATCTCGCCAAGTAATTGCCTTTTCCAAAATCAAATCAATTACGCCAACGAATTTATCTTCGATACCCAATGGTAATTGAATGGGTAAAGGCACTAATGATAACTTTTCCTCCATCATTTTAACAACCCGAAAAAAGTCAGCGCCAATTCTATCCAGTTTATTAACAAAGGCGATTCTCGGCACTCGGTATTTATCCGCTTGTCGCCAGACTGTTTCTGACTGAGGTTCAACACCACCGACACCACAAAAAACAACAATTGCGCCGTCCAATACCTTTAATGACCTTTCTACTTCAATTGTAAAATCAACATGCCCCGGCGTATCAATAATATTTATCCGGTGATTTCGCCAAAAACAGGTCGTTGCTGCTGCGGTAATGGTAATGCCCCGTTCTTTTTCTTGCTCCATCCAATCCATAGTCGCTGATCCTTCGTCAACTTCACCAATGCGATAAATTTTACCGGTATAATATAAAATCCTTTCGGTAGTGGTTGTTTTGCCAGCATCGATATGGGCAGCAATACCAATATTTCTTATTTTACTCAGATACTCCATAAACGATTAATTTAAAATAATTGTTTATTCCCGAAATTGGATACTATTGATGACATTTTGTAAAGTTGATTCATAACTCTTAAAATCATCCTTTGAAATCCTAAATGAGACTTGAACTACCAAATCATCATTGAGTATGTAAACTTCGTAAAGCATACCATCAAATTCACTAATTAATTCGATAGCCGGACGATTGCTGATTGTTGTTATCTTTTTCTGTAAAACCTTGAAATCAAATACTAAATCAAGTGTATCATATTCACTTAGAGATGCTTTTTCTTCAAGCAGGAAATTTTGCAAATCGACAATTAATGAGTCGACTAAATCGACTAACGATTCACCTGGGGCTAACTCATAAATATCTATCCAGCCAAAATTCTCATCTTTTTTTAATTGCTGATAAAATAATGTCTTATCTTTACTATCAACTTGCCAACCAGTTGGTAATGGCATTATAAAACCAATTTCCCTAAGTTCTATTTTATTGATATTCTGCTGACAGGTATTCAATATTAAAACAGTAAAAATCCAGAAAAAAATAACCGGATATCTTTTATTCATGATTAAATTGTAAATTAAAAATATCAGATGTCAATCAATTTATCAGCTGTATTTTTTAATAAGATAATCATTATGCATTGCAAATAAACGTTGACAGGATAATTAAAGACAGTAAAATGAAATAAATTAAAAGTTGCCGAGGTGGCGGAATTGGCAGACGCGCTAGGCTCAGGACTTAGTGGTGAAAAACCGTAGGGGTTCAACTCCCCTCCTCGGCATCGATAATTGGTAACAAAAAGAAGCGCAAGGCAATATGTTGACATTATCAAAATATTTATTATTTTATAGTGATTTGCATATGAGATTAAATTAATTTGTGGAGGCAATATGGCAAAACATTGCGAGATTTGTGGTAAAGTTGGTGTGGTCGGGTCAAATATTAGTCATGCTCATAATGTGACTAAACGCCGTTGGGAACCTAACTTACAGCGAGTAAAAGCAAAAGTGGCCGGCGAAGTTAAAAAAATTTGGGTATGCACCCGCTGCATACGCTCCGGTAAAGTAGAAAAAGCTTGATATTTTTATAAAAGGGGTGAATATGAATATATTAATAACCGGAATTACTGGTTTTGCTGGTAGTCATTTAGCTGAATTTTTACTCAAAGAAAAAAAACACAAAGTCTTCGGCACATTTCGCTGGCGTTCGCGAATGGAAAACATTGAACACATTAAGAACCAACTTATACTTTATGAATGCGACTTAAAAGACATGACCGCAACCTTTGATATTATAAAAAAAATTAAACCCGATATGATATTTCATCTGGCAGCACAAAGCTATGTCCCAATGTCCTGGGTTGCCCCAGCAGAAACACTTACTACAAATATTCTGTCCGAAGTTAATATTTTTGAGGCAGTTCGCAATCTAAAGCTCACAGACTGTTTAATTCACATCGCTGGTTCTAGTGAGGAATACGGAATGGTTTACCCAAAAGAAACACCAATCAAAGAAACCAACCCTTTAAGACCTTTAAGTCCGTATGGTGTCAGCAAAGTGGCCCAAGACCTTATGGGTTATCAATATTTCATGAGTTATAACCTAAAGATTATTAGAACCAGAGCATTTAACCATACTGGTCCGAGACGAGGAGAAGTTTTTGTTACCTCAAACTTTTCCAAACAAATTGTCGAGATTGAAAAGGGCATAAGAAAACCGATAATATATGTTGGCAATTTAGATGCAGTTCGTGATTTTACCGATGTCCGCGATGTTGTTCGCGCCTATTATCTAACCTTGGCCAAAGGGAAACCGGGTGAAGTTTACAATGTTTGTAGCGGTAAAGGCTATAAAATAAAAGAAATGCTCAATATTTTACTTTCGCTTGCAAAAGTCGATATTGATATAAAACAAGACCCCAAGAGATTAAGACCATCAGATGTTGAATTGCTAATTGGCGATAATACTAAAATATCCAAAGAAATCGGTTGGCGTCCCGAAATCCCATTTAAACAAACACTTAGTGATTTACTTAATTTCTGGCGTCAAAAAATCAGCTAATCTAACGAAATATTTACAATAATCTCTGATGAAAAATATCAAACAATTATCTATTTTTATTATAAATGCACCTTAAATACAATCACATCTTAATTATAGGTATCGAAGGATTTGTCGGAAGGTATTTAGCCCAACATCTTTATTCCTTAAATTATAAAATATCGGGCATTTATTACCAGCCTTTCCAAGAAATTGGTTATACAATTGAAAATGCTAATAAAACTTGTGAAAAAAATAAATATCGACTGTATCAATGTGACATTCGTAATTTCGAACAATTATTTAAAATTATTAACAAGGTATCACCAGATGCTATCTTCCATCTTGCTGCTCAGAGCTCAGTTTCAGTCGGTGAAGCCAAACCAATTGAAACATTTGAAATTAACGTGCTCGGTTTTTTAAATGTCTTAGAATCAATTAGGCAAACAAAAATTTACCCGAGGGTTATCTACATATCGTCGGCAGAAGTCTACGGTTCTTCCGCCCGACAAAAGACAAAACTAACTGAGAAATCGTTACCAAAGCCGATGAATTTTTATGCGTTTAGCAAATATTGTGCCGAAAAATTATGTTTTTATTATATCAACAATTTAGACTTTGATATTATTATCTTACGGCCTTTTAGTCATACCGGTCCCGGACAAAATGAACATTTTGTCTTCCCGAGAATTGCCAAAGAAATAGTGGAAATTGAAATTGGGAAAAAAGAACCCAACATCAAGGTCGGCAACCTTGATGTCAAACGCGATTATTGCGATGTTCGTGATATTGTCAAAGCTTATCAACTTGCATTAGAAAAGTGTTCAACAGGTAAAGTATATAATATTACCAGTAGTAAATCTTATACCATAAGATTTGGCGTTGAATATCTTTTGAGTTTAAGTAGTAAAAAAATAAAAGTTTTAGTGGATAAAAGTTTTATTAGAAATAAAGATATTCTACGATTAAGTGGCAGTGCCGATAAGTTTATTAAACAAACTGGCTGGAAGCCAGAAATTGAATTTACTAAGACATTGTCTGATATCTTAGCTTATTACCGTCGCGGTTACGCAAAATAAAATTTGGGAGATTCATTTCCCAATAATTCGATTCATTAATGAACAAAGCAATGCTGCTTGATTTATTCGATTATAGCGGTCAATATCTTTTGGTTGGAACGAAGTTAAATTGTCTTTAAGTTGCAAAATGGCATTTCTAATCTCATCTTTACGACAACCGACCGAAATTCCGACATTATGATATTCAATTAGACGCATGGCTTCATTGCATTTATTGCAAACACCTAAAATTGGTTTTTGGGCACCAAAATATTCATAAAGTTTTATTCCGACAATTTGGTTAGGTTTCGAAATATATAATAATAAAGATGCGCCTTTCATCAGTGATACTGTTTTGGAGTGGGGAAGCATACCAAGATACTCAACATTTCCATATTGTGCAAGTTTGGCTAAATCTTTGGCGCTGCTTTTCCCTGCTAAAAAAATCTTAATATCCGGCAAACTTGCAACTGCTTCTGCTGTCAAACATAATTCATTAATATAATTAGAAATGTTTCCAGTATAAACAATACTAAATTTAGAAAAATCATATGCCGGTAATTTAAAATCATCAGGGTCATACCCATTCTCAATTATGTAAGCATTAGGAAAATCTATTTGTAATGCCGTCATCCGATTGACAACAGTAACAGCGTCAGCGTTATTAGTAATCATATTTCTCAATTCCCGTAGTTTCTTTTGATATGATTTCGGTGGCGGAAATGTGCCGGTGGGCCAGGGATCACGGAAATCAGCAATAAATGGAATTTGAAATTTTTCTTTTAACCAACGTGCAACTATTAACGAACTAAATGGCGGTGCCGACGCTAAAATAACATCGGGTTTGAAATTCGAAACAATTTTACAGCCGAGTTTATAGGCAAATCTTATCCAAAAAACCTTGGCATCTGGGAAAAAAAAGAAATTACTAAAAAGACTAATTTTACCAGTTCCATGATTAATCAACTTTTGTGGTATTTTAATTAAATATAACAATCGGGCAAAATCCAGATTTTCGCTACGGTATATTGGTATTTCTCTCAAATCGTTTAATAATTCATAGTCATAATGATAATAGGCAATTTGTTTGGTAGTCAAAATTGATGGTTGCCAACCAAATTTTTTTAGATATTTGGCGAGTTTTGTTATCCGCATAACGCCACTCATGCCAATCGGTGGCGTATAATATGAAATTATTAAAACCTTAGGCACTATATCTAATCAAGTTAATCTACAGATGACTTTATTTATTTATTCTCTTCCGGGTCTGGTAAAATTTTCACGAAGACCTTTCTTTTTCTTGGACCATCAAACTCACAGAAAAAAATCCCCTGCCAGGTCCCAAATTGAATCTGATTGTGTTCGTAAAAAACAATGCGACTTGAGCCAATAATTGCGGCTTTAATATGAGCATCAGCATTACCTTCGGTGTGATTGTAATGGAAATGATGTGGAACAAGTCGATTTAATGTTTCATTTATATCTGCGATTACACTCGGGTCATAATTTTCATTAATCGTCACTGCCGCTGTTGTATGCGGAACATAAATAATTGCTATCCCTGATTTAGTGTTAGATTTCCTAATAATTTCTTCTATTTTTTTTGTGATATCCACCAATTCTGTTCTTTGCTTTGTTGTAAGTTCTATCGTGTAATACATAGTTTTTATTGGTGATACCTTTTGTTAAACAAAATTATAAAAATAATACTTGTTATTATCACAACTATGCCGGCTGTGCTAAGTAAATGCCTTGGGGTAAAGAAATTGGTGAGCTCGCCGACCGTCAAACAAGCAAGCGCAAATGATAAATGAAGTATCCATTCCCTTGTAGAAAAAATCCTCCCACGCATTGCTTCCGGCAAAATTTCGTGAAGCATTGTGTCTTGAATTATAAAAATTGGCGATATAAATAATCCCGCAATAAATGCCATCGGTATCAAGGCAACAAAAGAGTTTAAAAGTGAAATTATGATTGCAATAATCCCCAATACAATAAAGCTAATCAATAACATATATTGTTTATTTATTTTGTGCCCGATAATTCCAAATCCCATTGAACTCAATACCAATCCAACTGCACCAATTGCTGCCACAAAACCAACGCCTTTAGTCCCAACACCAAATCCCATCTTAGCAGCGGGCAATTGAATTATTGGCACCAATAGAATAAATACTGAGGCACCAATTATGACCGTTAAAATAATACTGGTAAATACAAATAAAATTGGCGGAGTTTTACTTATGTATTTTATTGCGAGTTTAATTTCATTTATAGTATTTTTCTCTTTTGTTGATGCTTGAATTATAATCGACTTCAATGGACTATGTCCAATGTCTTTTTGATGAAACACATTTGTTTTGATCGCAATGATCAATAGTACTGTAACAGAAACCAAATAGGTTAAAGCATCAATATAGAAACCGGCACTCCAAGTATGAGTTATACCTATTTTCTGCCAAAATTGCCAATCAACAATTAATCCACCAAAAAACATTCCGAGAAAGGTCGCGACCCGACCAATAAAATTCATAAATGAATTTGCGGCTAATAATCGACGTTTTGCTACTAAATTGGGAATTATTGCCAAGCGCGCGGTATTAAAAAATAACCCAAAAATAAATACGATAAAAACGATAAAATAAACAAGATATAAACTTTTTGATTGAATAATAATTAATGGTATAATTGCCACTAACACCGCCCGACTGCTATCACAAAATATTAGAACTTTAAGCCGATTCCACCGGTCGACCAAAACACCAGCCAAAGGACCAAAAAGAATAGTTGGTAATGTAATAACGACCGAAAGATAAGATATCGCTCGTGCACTCTGCCACCCAAGTTTATCTGCAAAGTAAGCAATCATCGCCAACAGTGCCATATAGTCAAGTTTATCCCCAAACAACGAAACCGCCTGAGATAACGAAAATAGCATGAAATTTCTGATTTTTAGTATTGATAAAAATTGCCCACGCTCCTTAGGAATGACGGGCGTGACACTGATTGAGCTTTCTCGAATTGTTAATGAATTGCCTTGTGAATTGTTTCCTTTATCAGAAATCAATTGTCCTATATCAGGCGTTGCACTATTGTTATTTTGTTCTTTTACCATTAAACCTTTTAAGTTTTTATATATCGTCTGGCATATGGTGGATAAGTATTTATTAATTGATAGTAATAATTTTCAATTTTATCGGTAATCTTTTCCCAAGAATACACTTCGGCTTTCTTTCTACCTTGTTCACCCATTTTTTTTCTTAATGAAGGATTGGTTAAAATTTTAATAATTTTATTGGCAATATCTTCAGATGAACGAACTTTTGTTAGATAACCTTGAACCCCGTCTTCCAAAATTGTGCGATAACCGGAAATATCAGAAGCGACTACCGGTTTACCACACGCCATTGCTTCAAGTAATACAATACCAAAACTTTCGTGTCCAATCGACGGCGCACAAAAAACATCGCAACTTGCATAATAATGCGGTCGTTCTTCTCCACGAATTAACCCAGCCAAATAAATATTATCTTTAATTTCTTTAGAAATGTACTCTTGATAAGCATACCCTAATAATCCTGCCCCGCAAATAATTAGCAAAACATCAGGAATTTGTTGTTTTATAATTGGCAATGCACCCAATAAGTATTTTAATCCCTTTCGCGGTTCAAATCGTCCCAAAAAAAGTATTTTCGGGCGACTATTATTAAATTGAGGAAGGGGGGGTACATTTGGATTGAATAATTTTATATCAATCGCATTCGGAATAACTTGACATTCACCAGGAAAATAGTGCATATTGGACTCATATGCGGATTGAGAAACCGCAATTCGACCATGCAAGTGCTTGTTATATGGTTCAATTAATGGGAAAAAGAGTAGATATTTTTTGTCTTTAGGATGCGATGCATGAAAAGTGATAATATTGATTGCGTGAGAGTGTCTAATTGCTAACACTGGCAACATTGGTGCTAATGAACCGTGAATATGAACAATATCAAACCTTTCTGTTAAAAAAAATCTTTCAACTTTATCCGATAACCGCCAACCAATCGGTATAATTGCTAATGACTTATTCGCACGGATTACCAGACCGTTGCCAATACGATAAGTCCATTGTTCATCGGGCATTTCCGGAAGCGTTTTTAACATTTTGGTTGGGAAATTAGTCGTCAATATTTTTACATAATGACCGCGAGCCCGTAAATTAACCGAAAGATTAAAGATGTGCTCAGGAATTCCCCCAATGTAAGGATAATAAGTATCAGAAACCATACAGATTTTTAGTTTCTTATTTCTCGTTGGGCGAAACGAGTCAGTCATTAAACAGAACGATAATCCACTAAATCTATATCATTTGGAGCCAAATGCCGACTTTTTTCGTTTTAGCAATCTTGTATACCTTTGCCGCGGTAGTCAAGTCTTGAATTCCAAGGCCGGTTGAATCAAAAATAGTTATTTCTTTGTCATCAATGCGACCTTTTTTTGTACCAGCAACAATATCCCCAATTTCACAATAAATATGCTCTTTGTTAATAACTCCCTGACTCAACGGTACATTTATTTCGCCAGAATGGCTTGCTTGTTCCCAATCATCAATCACAATTTTGCTTCGTTTTAGTAATTCTGGATCTAACTCCTGTTTTCCAGGTGCATCAGCGCCCATTGCATTTATATGCGTCCCTGGTTTGATCCATTCGTTTTTTATAATTGGTTCTCTAACCGGCGTTTGGGTAGAAATAATGTCAGCATCGGCTACACACTCTTTGATTGATTTTGATACAATATATTCTATTGGATAAAGTTTTTTGTGTTTTTTTACAAAGTCTACTGCAGTTTTTTCTTGGATATCATACACGTTTACTTTTTTAATTTTTCGTACTCGAATAATTGCTGCCAGTTGGGTATCAGCTTGAACGCCAGCACCAATTAATGCCAAAACTTTTGAATTTTTCCGTGATAAATATTTTGTCGCAATACCACCAGCGGCACCGGTTCTCATAGTTGTAATCCAAGTTCCATCAAATACAGCGATCGGATAACCATTTTTAGGCTCAATTAATAAAATTGTTGCCATTACACTTGGCAGATTATACTTTTTAGGATTATTCGGATGGACATTAACAACCTTCACGCCAGAAATATCCAATTCTGGTAGGTAAGACGGCATCACCCGAATATCCCCATTATATTTCTTATAAAAAAGATACATTTTTGGTGGCATATCAGCTTTATGACGACCCTTAGCTAAAAAAGCCTGCTCGACTGCTTTCAAAGTATCTTCCATCGTCAGTAGTTTTCTAACATCAGTTTCATTGAGTAATAAAGTTTTCATTTTTCCTCCTTAATTTGATTTTAAAAAAAATATCCTGCCGGTAATATACTCAAAGTCAATATAAAATTCTGCAGTGTCATGGATTTCAATCCTTTATAATTACTTTAATTGGCTTTCCAATTCTTTCTTTGATATCTTTTAAATTTTCAACTTGTTGTCCAATTAAAGCGATCGAATAGACGTTCGGGTCTAAAATGTTAGTGATATTATTAATATCTTCAACAGTTAATCGGTCGTAAGCTGACATTACTTCTTCAATCGAAATTATTTTATCTAATAGCAGACAATTACGGGCATTACGCATCATTCTGGACATTGGATTTTCTAATTCTAATGCTAACATCCCTTTACAAAAATTTACTGCTCTTTGCAACTCATCTTTAGTAATTCCACGTTCTTTTAATTTCAACACTTCTTCAATACCAAACTTTACTACTTTGGAATAATTTCGGGCATCGGTAATATAATAATCACCAAAAAGGCCGACATCAGAATATAGGTTATAAAATGTTGAAATTGTATAAACTAATCCTTCTTTTTCTCGTAAGCGCTGAAAAAATCTTGAACTCATTGAACCACCAAGAATATTATCTAAAACCGATAGTGCATACCGTCGTTCATCATAATATGAAAAGGTAAGACCAGCAGCGGCAACATGAATTTGAGATAAATCTTGCCGATTTTGTAAAATATATGTTCGTTCATTTTGAATTGTCGCTTTTAGGTAATCTTGCGGTTTATTGGGAAATTTTAAATGAGTATTACTCATTAATCGTTCAATTAGCTTACCATGATTAATTTTCCCAGCGGCCGAAACACATAACTTTGACGGTAATAATCGATTATGCCAATAATCAACCAGTTGCTCTTTGGTTATTGCCCGGACCGTTTCGACTGTGCCGGCAACCGGAAAAGATAATGGATGATTAGGAAATAATGCTTCATATAACAAAGTAAAAACATGTTCCCTCGGGTCTTCGAGTGTTTCAGTAATTTCTTGTTCAATTACATTCTTCTCTTTTTCAAGGTCAGATTCATCAAAACGTGGTGAAGAGATTATCTCACCAATCAAATCTAAAATTTTATCAAAATTATCAGCAAGATAACGACAATATATGCCGCAAAATTCTTTCGATGTAAAGCCATCCAGCAGTGCTCCAAGTGATTCGGCAGTTTCAGCAATTTGTTGAGCAGTTTTACTCTTTGTCCCTTTAAATAGCATGTGTTCGATTAAATGACAAATACCTTGGTTTTCTTTATCTTCATATCGACTGCCATGCGCAAAGAAAATGCCAAATGATGCCGATGAAAGATAGCCCATCTCTTCGGTAACGACAGTAAAAAATGGGTTAATTTTAATTACCTGAATATTTGCCATGATTACTTCACGAAAAGCCCTAATTTAAAAAATTGCAGTAATTGCTGATTTGACGGTTCATTAAGTAGAACTGCTATTTGTCTCCGCTTTGCGCTTTGAGAGATTAATTCGACCCATATCATCAATTTCGGTCACTTTTACTCTTATTTTATCGCCGACTTTGACAACATCTGAAACATTTCTGACTCGGTGTTTTGCCAATTGAGAAATGTGAACAAGACCTTCTTTCCCGGGCAAAATCTCGACAAATGCACCAAAATTACTAATTCTTTTAACTACACCCGTATAAATTTTGCCGACCTCAACTTCTTCAGTAATCTCAAGCACTCGTGCTCTGGCTTTGGCTAATTGCTCATCAGTTGGTGCCGAAATTGTCACTTCGCCATCGTCATCAATATCAATTTCAGCCCCGGTCTCTTCTAAAATTCTTCTGATAACTTTGCCCCCGGGTCCGATTAAATCGCCAATCTTATCTTTTTTTATCTTAAAGGCAACGATTTTCGGCGCATATTGGGAAATGCTAGAACGCGGCGATTCAATTGTCTTGGCCATGATGCCAAGAATTTCTTGCCTAATTTCATTTGCCTGTTGTACTGCTTGTTTTAATATTGCGATTGGCACCCCGGTTATTTTTAGGTCTAATTGAACCGCGGTAATACCATTTTTGGTACCGGCAATCTTAAAATCCATATCACCATAATGGTCTTCGGCACCGATAATATCCGAGAGTAAAACATAGCGGTCATTTTCTTTAATAAGTCCCATGGCAATGCCAGCAACCGCATTTTTAATTGGTACGCCCGCATCCATTAATGATAATGACGCACTACATACTGTCGCCATCGATGACGAACCATTTGATTCCAAAACATCGGCAACTACTCTGATAGTATAAGGAAAACTTTCCTCTTTTGGTATTACTGCTTCTAATGCTCTTTCAGCCAATGCGCCGTGTCCAATTTCTCTTCGGCTTGGTCCACGCATCGGTTTCACTTCACCAGTTGCAAAACCCGGAAAGTTATAATGGAGCATAAACGACTTAGTCTCTTGGCGTTCGATATCTTCAAC
This sequence comes from Caldifarciminota bacterium, assembly GCA_039801485.1. Taxonomy (GTDB): domain Bacteria; phylum Hydrothermota; class Tepidihabitantia; order Tepidihabitantales; family CAIPLT01; genus JBDRUR01. The sequence continues at coordinate 8,525 of JBDRUR010000003.1, read as the reverse complement.
GATTTGTTCATCAGATTTAGTACCCAAAGTTGTAACCGCTAAACATTGAGTTTGACCTCGAGTAAAGATCGCTGACCCATGGGTTCTGGGCAATATCCCAATTGCACAACTAATTGGGCGAATTTCATTTGGTGTTCGACCATCCAATCGAGTATTAGTCTCAATTATCCGTCTTCGCATATCGGCACGAATCAACTCGTCAATTATACCCATCACGATACTCTCACAATCAGGATAGTTTGGTTTTAATTCGTTAACTACTTGATTAATGATCTCATTAATGGTTTCATTGCGTTCTTGCTTATCCTTGATATTGTTGGCATCGACAATCAAATCATGTGCTTTTTCGGTAACAACTTTTGCGATTTCCTTTTCTTTATTTTCTTGTTCTGGAGAAATTAATTCATCTAATTGTAATTTTGGTTTCCCAGCAACTGCTGCGAGTTGTTCTTGTAATTCAATTATCTTGACGATTTCACTTTGGGCGAATTCGATTGCCGCAATAAAATCCTCGTTGCTCACTTCTTTGGCACCGCCTTCCAGCATCACAATTGAATCCTTGGTACCACAGACAATCATGTTTAATGTCGCTTTATCTTGTTCCGATAATAACGGATTAATAACAAAATTATTATCAATCTTTGCAACCCGAACCGCACCAATCGGCATGCTAAATGGGATTTCTGAAATTAACAACGCCGATGATGCACCAATAATGCCCAAAAAGTCACCTTCGTTTTCTAAATCACTCGAAAGTAACGAACCTACAATCTGCGTTTCATATCGGTATTGTTTGGGAAATAATGGCCGTAATGGCCGGTCCATCAATCTTGAAACCAAAATCTCTTTGTCGCGAGGCTTGCCCTCGCGTTTAAAAAAACCACCAGGAATCTTACCAGCGGCATAAGTCGGTTCGCGATAATCAACTGTTAGCGGTAAAAAATCCTGGCTCGGTTGTAACTGTTTATTATAAACAACACTAACTAACACAACGGTATCGCCATACCGAACCAAAACACTGCCCGATGCCTGTCGAGCATAAAGTCCGGTCTCAAGCGACAGCCGTCGTTGGTTAATCTCCAGTTCGACTTTCTTCATATTCCACGCAGACCTAACTTCTCGACAATCTTGTTGTATCGGTCTCGGTGGTGTTCATAAAGATAATTAAGGTGTCGGCGACGTTCATTAACCATCTTAATTAAGCCCCGACGCGAATGTCGGTCTTTTTTGTGTATCTTTAAGTGCTCGGTTAATAATTTAATCCTTTCGGTTAATATCACAATCTGCACTTCCGGCGAGCCGGTATCCCTTTCATGTAATCGAAAATCACTGATTAACTTCTTCTTCAACTCTTTCGTTAATGCCATAGTGCCTCCACATTGCTATTCATCTATATTCTTAACTTTACAAATTTTTTTAATTTTGTCAATAGTGCAATTACTCACGATAAAAATTGCTAACCAAACACATCAGTCAACAATACCATATATAATAACATATGGATTTATTATATGACTAATGATTACTCAATTTCAAAAGTTCATCTTAAATATTAAGTAGCCTTTCAAATGACCTTTATCTTTGCAATATAACCTTTGTCTTTGTATCTATTTGGGGTAATAGTATATTAAGGCGTTTAAAAACAAATTCCCCAAATACCTGCAATTAAACACAAACTGATGAGTGTCGGCGTTTGCAGTTGACTTTTTTTCGGCATCGTCATTTTAGTCTTTTGCTGAAAGCTTTTACTTGATATAAAGATAGCGCCTAATCGTTGTTAATATTTCTTCTTTATCAATTGGTTTAGTAATATAATCATTCATGCCTTTCTTGAGAGCAACTTGGGCATCGCCCGGCAAACCAAACGCAGTTAACCCAATAATAATTAAGTCCCGATATTTGGGGTCTTGTCGGATTTTTTCTGTAGCGGTATAACCATCAATCAACGGCATTTGAATATCCATTAGTACTAAATCATAATTTTTTAATCGTAATATTTCTAATAATTCTTTGCCATTATTGACGATATCCAAATGCACATTTAATTTTTTAAATATCTCTTTAATCAATCTTTGATGTTCTGGATTATCTTCGGCTAAAATGATATTATAATATGCCCTTTTACCAATATTGAACATCGCTGTTTGTATTACTTTTAAACTTACTTTAGGTATTTATTTAGCACGGCTAAGAACAACTTTTTATCAAGTGGCTTGGTTAGATAATCATTCATTCCGACTGCTTGGGCTTTTGTTCTATCGCTTTTCATTGCAAAGGCGCTTAAGCCAATAATGATGATATCCTTATTCTTTTTCCTGATTTTTGAGGCAAGCGTATAACCATCAATTCTGGGTAATTGAATATCAAGTAAAATTATTTTATATTTCACCGGGCCTTTAAGTTTCGCCATCAATTCGCGAGCATTATTAGCGACATCTAAATTGATATTGGTATTTTCCAAATAAACTTGTAATAATCGTTGGTGGTCTTTATTATCTTCAACTAACAATACATTTACCTGTTTATTTACCATTAATTAAACAAGTTTAATTGGGTGTTTAATATGAAATTTGGTGCCTTTCCCAAGTTTACTTTTAACCGCAATCGTGCCATGCATTAAGTCGACCAGTTGTTTGACAATCGCTAATCCCAATCGCGCACCAGGAGTAATTCTTGTTAAGTAGGCATCGGCCTGAAGATACTGTTCAAATAGATGTTTCATTCGTTCTGGCTCAATACCGACACCAGTATCTTTGACATAGTATTCCAGTATCCCTTGTTTTTTCTTTAGTTTTTCAGGTTTGAGAAAACCAAAATATAATTCAATTTTACCTTGGTGAGTAAACTTAATAGCGTTATCTAATAAATTGGTAAGTATCTGTTCGATTTTTATCGGATCGCCGACTAATTTTTTAGGTAATTTTCGAGACAAAATCAGTTTAAATTGTAAATGTTTTTCGGCAATTTTTGGTTGATAAGTAAATTTTAAACGATTGGCGATATCAAAGATACTAAACTCTTTTTGCTCGACGGTCATCTTGCCGCTCTCTATTCGTGATAAATCTAAAAGTTCATTAATGATATGAAGCAATTTATCACTGGAATTTTTTATTATCGATAAAAACTCTTTTCGCTCTTTATTATTATTTTCTTCTTTTTCCATCAAGATATCAGTAAAACCTAATATTGAATGCATTGGCGTTCTTAATTCATGGCTCATATTAGCAAGAAAAGCAGTTTTGGCGCGGTTGGCGGCTTCGGCGGCTTCTTTGGCGGCTTGTAATTGTAATGCGGTTTCTTTTTGAGCGGTAATATCACGAATAACGCCGATAGTCATTTTTACTTGGTTGTTTTCTAAAATCGGGGTCCGCGAATGTGATACCCATTTTATCTTACCATCTTTGGTCATTATCCGGTACTCAAGATTAAAGCACGGAATCCCTTTATTAACACGCTTTAACATGTTCTGGACAAAATCACGGTCTTGATGATAAATTAATGAATGAAATACATCGGGTGATTTTTCCATCAGCTCTTCTTGTGAATAACCAAGGATAGTTTTACAGGCCGGGTTGATATATTTCACATTATCGTTTGCATCGCGTAGGATAATAATATCTTGAATGTTTTCCACTAAGGTCCGAAACTTCTGTTCTGATTCATATAGTGCTATTTCATATCTTTTACGTTCAGTGACATCACGGATGATTGCCAAATCCCCGACAATTGCACCATTGGTATCGCGAATTAATGAAGCATTTACTTCAACGATTTTGGGTGTGCCATTAATTGGATGAATTTCAACTTCATACGGTCCGACTTCTTTACCGCTGAAACGTTGCCTCATTTTCTGTTGGACAAGTTCTAAACTTTTCTTTGGGAAAATCGGATATTGGCTAATGTGTAATCCTAATTGTTTTGCCGTTAGACCAGTTAAATCAAATAATTTTTTGTTGCCAGAAATAGCAACGCCATTTTTATCAAAAATACAGATTGCATCATTGGCCATTTCAAAAATTGTCCGATACCGTTCTTCACTGTTACGCAATGCGAGTTCGGCATTTTTTCGTTCGGTAATATTTTCAATTACGCCATCGATCCAATCAATTTTGCCGGACTTATCGCGATGAACACGAGCCGTTACTGACGCAATTATTGGCGTGCCATCTTTCTTTTTTAGATAAAGTTCTTCGTTTTTGACAACGCCTTGCTTATTTATTTTATTAATAAATGCCTCACGGTCTTTTACGTTTTGATATAGTTTGAAGACCGAAACTTGTTTAAGTTCTTGAGCCGAAGCATATCCAAAAATTCGCGCCATTGCTTTATTAACGGCAACAAATCGGCCGGTCAAAGTGCTACGGTAAATGCCAACATTTATATTTTCCACTAAACTTCGATACTTTTCTTCACTTTCTTTGATAATCTGCTGCGATGTCTGTAATGCTTTTTCTTCTAATTTTAGTGAAATTAAGTCGGCAATTGATGAAGCAAAACTCTGTTCTTCTAAAGTCCATTTCCTTAATTGCCCAGTGTGCTCATGGCAGACAACCCCAACAACTTGCCCATGTAAGCGCACCGGGGTATCCATCATCGAACTAATGTTATATGGAACCAGGTAATCTTTTGTGAATTCGGCTGTCCGTCGGTCTTTTTGGGCATTATCAGCAGCAATAACCCGACCGCATCTTAACTCCTTAAAATAATTGGGATATTTTGACACTTGTAAAGTTCCGGCTTTGGTATGAATATTTTTACTTTTTAAGTAAAGGTCATCACAGACAAGTTTGGTCTGATCTTTATTAAATGACCAAAAACTCACCCGTTCAACATCGATTGTGTTTGCATCAGTCTCAAGTATTTTTCGAATTGCGGTGTCAAAATCAGTGAGTTTCAATTTTGATAATTTTAGCAATGCTGTTTGAAAACGGATTGTTTGTTGAATTTTTTGTTGTTGCTCCTGTTCTAATGTTTTCCTTTCGGTAATATCTTCAATTACGCCGTCAATCCAATCAATTTTGCCGGACTTATCGCGATGAGCACGAGCGGTTACTGATGCAATTATTGGCGTACCATCCTTCTTTTTTAGATGAACTTCTTCGTTTCTAACTACACCGTATTTTTTTATTTTCTTAATAAACTTTTTGCGATCAGCCGGATTTTGATAAAGGTCAGAGACCGATAACTTTTTTATTTCTCTTATATTGTATCCCAACATTCGGCACATTGCGGTATTAGCTTCAATAAATCTGCCTTTCGGATCCGGGGTATTACGATAAACCCCGACATTAACATTTTCAACCAAACTACGAAACTTCTCTTCGCTCTGTTTTAATGCATTATGAGTGTGATACCAATCAGTAATATCACGGATTATTGCTAAGTCGTAAATCGCCTTACCTTGTTCATCCCGCACTAACGAAGCGTTGACTTCAACAATTTTCGGCGAACCTTTTAGGGGATAAAATTCAATTTGATAAGGTTTAACTGGCTTATTGGCTAATCTTAATTTTAAATTCTTTTGGATAATTGATACACTTTTTGGGGGTAAAATACCCAGTTCGGCAATATTGCATGGCAATATCTTTTTTGATAACCCGCTGAGTTCTTGGGCTTTTTTATTAGCGGTAATGATATTACCAGCAAGATCGAGTAACAGAATAGCATCATTAGCATTTTCCACTAAGGTCCGATATCTAATTTCGCTTTCCCGAATTATTTGCTCTTTTTGGGCGTTTTCAATCACGGTACCCAAAAGACTGGCAGCGGCTTTAAGAGTATCAATTTCAATTTGGGTCCATTCCCGTTCAAACCGGCATTCATCAAAACCAATAAATCCCCAAAGGTCTTTTTTAACGAATATTGGCATGACCACGATTGAACGGATTTGTTGGGCAGAAAGAATTTTCTGTTCATTAATTGGCAAGTCTTTTACTTTACCGAAAATTACTTGACCTTTAGTCAGAATCTTTTCCCAGCGTCCAAAGCCGAATTTTTTTACATCGAAATTTTGCATTAATGGATTATCAATTTGAGGTGTAATCCCTTTATTTACCCATTCAAACCGTTGACTAACTAATAATCGACCATTAGGCGAGATGTGTTTTTCAAAAATGTAGACCCGGCTGACTTCCGCTGCCTGGCCAATTTGGGCTAAAACATTCGGAATTACCGATTCGTAATTTTCCGATTTAATAAAGAGTTCACCTGCATTTGCTAATGCCTCTAAAATTTTTTCACGGCGGACAATCGCTCGTTCCCGTTGTTTTTGACTGGTAATGTCTGATAAGATATGAACTGAGCCGAGATAATTACCGTTCCTATCAAATACTGGGTCAGATAATATTTGATAACTGCGTCCGGCAATCGTCATTTCCGCGGTTTCCTGATGCTTGCTATTTTTTGCTTTTAAATTTATGCAATTGGGGGGCTGATGTTTTAACCCATGAACAATTTCCCAACATTTTAATGAGGCAAACTTTTTCGGACTTTTAAGCGCAATCTTTTCAAATGCCTTATTCCAGTGAACAATTTGATTTTTGGAGTCGCAGACAAAAACACAATGGTGCAATTTATCAATTGTAAACTGATAATGCTTTAGAATATTATTCGCATCAGGTCTTTGCCACATAAAATAACTCTTAAAAATTTAATCCTAATCCTAATAAATGTCAAGACTTTTTGTCTTAAAAAACTCAACAATCTTATCTTGGGGCACTTCTTGTTGGGTCCTTTGCGACAAATTTTTAACAGTATAAACATTCTTTTTCATTTCATTTGCACCAATAATAATTACATATTCACAGCCTAAATTGTCGGCAATGCCTAAACCGGCTCTTAAATTTTTTTCTGGGTTATTAAGCATTGCTGGTACTTCAGCACTTCGCAAAAGATTTATTAACTCCTTTCCTTTTTTCTGTGTCTCGGCATCCAGTGGAATGACATAAACTAATTTAGTCGATATTGTTGGAGGTTCAATCGCTAATAATATTCTTTCCAATCCTAAGGCAAAACCGATTGCTGGTGTTTTGGGTCCGCCAAAGTCTTCTACCAAATTGTCGTAACGACCGCCGCCACCGAGACTGTCTTGAGCGCCTAACTCTTTGGCACCACTAACAAACTCAAAAGCGGTGCGGGTATAATAATCTAATCCTCGCACCAGCATCTTATTTAATTCAAACGGAATTTTTCGCTCGATTAACTCATTGAGTATTGCTTGAAAATGCGTTTGGCATTCGTAACAAAGATAATCAGTAATCTTCGGTGCTTCTTGATAGATATTTTGACAAACCGACTCTTTACAGTCAAATATTCTTAATGGATTGCGTTCAGCGCGAATTTTGCACTCATCACAGATTTTTTCTTTTACGTCGTCTAAAAACTGACCCAAATTAATCCGAAATTTTGGCCGACAAACTTGACAGCCAACACTATTGAGAATCGTGATTATATTTTCAATTTTAATTGCTTTAAAAAATTTTACTCCCAGTTCGATAACTTCAATATCAATTGCCGGACCGGCTTCGCCGACCGCTTCAATTCCTAATTGATAAAACTCTCGAAAACGACCCTTTTGAGGCTTTTCATAACGAAACATTGGCCCGATATAAAAAAATCTTGCTGGGAGTTTCAAATTATTCTGCAAGATTGCGCGAATTACCCCCGGTGTTCCTTCGGGACGCAAAGTTAGACTCCGATTGCCTTTGTCGGTAAAAGTATACATTTGTTTGGTAACAATATCAGTAGTTAAACCGGTTGAGCGTAAAAAAAGTTCGGTATGCTCAAAAGTCGGAGTGACGATTTCACGAAAACCATAGCAGGCAACAACTTTTCTGAATTCACTTTCAACATAATGCTTGTATTCGCTATTTGGAGGTAAAAAATCTTGAGTACCCTTAGGATTGGATAGTATCATTTGTCACTCTTTTCTTTTCCGCATTAATTCCCATAGACTACTGCCAATTATAATACCAATTAGATTAAAACTAAAATCAGTAATATCCGGCATCCGACTCGGAATAAATTTTTGCAAAACTTCAGTTAAGATTGCTAACGTGGTCGTATACGGTAGTGCCCACAACGAAATTGACGCTTGGGCAAAAAAGCCTAAAATACCAAAAACCGAAAAGTGGATAACCTTATCCCAATTGGTTGCTTTTTGCCATTTATTGGATATTGGTATTAATGTCACAATTAATACGATAATTGTGATGTAAATAAAGACTGGTATCTTTAAGAACCGCGTATAATCTCCTTTAATCTTAATAGCCGGGTCAAATTTGCCCGTTCGGCTTCTGATAGTTTCATCGTAATATATTTGATTGCTTCAGAAATTTGTGGAATCAAAACATATTCTAAAGCATTTACCCGACGACGAGTTCGTTCTAATTCTTCAGCCAATAACTCTAGAGTCTTCTCATTTATTGCCATATTGAGCAGTGCCGGCAATAATTCTTTCAACAAATAAAGTGAAATATCAAGTTCAGCCGATGTGTAAGCAAAACGATAATTTACGATTGCCTTAG
>JBDRUR010000002.1:0-52634 GCA_039801485.1 Caldifarciminota bacterium | reverse complement strand
GCTGTGCGACAATTAATCGCCGTCGCAAGCGTAAAAGTTCCATTCGGGTGGCACTAACGCTTATTCGCATAAAAACCATTTTAATTAAAATATAATTTAAGTCAAGTTTAACCTGCAATATATTAAAGAAATCCTATTTAATTTATGAGATTCTCTTGTGCTCGGTATGTCAAACAGGTTTTTTGGCACTAAAAAAGTTAATATTTATTCATTTACAAAAGTCTATTTATATATAGACTAAATTTTACGCAGAATTTTTATCTAACTTACTTGATAACCAAGAAGTTATCATAAAAATGGCTCGACCATACTGTATAGTATAGGGGGCTGACTTAGGGATTTTGTTTTACCCGATAAATTAGCTGAAATTTTTATGGTAATTATCGATTTATTTGCGTTGATGTTCAATTGCCTAAATTGGTTGAAATATTATTAGCGGCTATGGCAGCAGAACGACAATTTGCTCGGAAGGCGGTTAAGTGCTTTGTAACTAAACCAATCTGGGCATAACTTTTATTATGAGCTTGGCATTAAGTTAGGAATTCAGTACCGATCGTTAAAAAATGGTTAATTGTCATCTTACACTAAACTAAAAGGTCTAATTTTACACAGAATATTATCCGCTACCGAACCAACTTGAATCCTTGACAGCTTTAATTATAATTGATATGATGAACTATATGCCAATCTACCCATCAGATGAACGAGTACATAAATTTTTAGATTATCTCAGTTCTGAAAAGAACTTTTCCCAACATACCATTAGGGCTTACCAGATTGACCTTGGTCAATTTTTAGAATTTCTGATTGACCGTAAAAATCATCAAGATATTTTAACAGTAAAGCGCGATGACATTAGGGATTTTGTTGGTTATCTTTTGAAATATGGTTATGATAAACGCTCGGTTGCCCGTAAATTAAGTAGTTTAAAATCATTTTTTAAATACTTGACGCGTAAGAAGATCTTAGCAACCAATCCCGCCAAGGCAATAAAAACACCGAAAATCACCAAAACTTTACCCGGATTTCTTACCCAGTATCAGATACAAAAAGTATTATCATTTCAGGGCAACGATGAAATAACCCTTAGAAACAAAGCAATCATCGAAGTATTATACGGTGCTGGTCTTCGTGCCAGCGAACTAGTAAATTTAAATATCGCTGATATCGATTTTTACAATGAAGTAATATTAGTCAAAGGCAAAGCAAACAAACAACGAATTGTACCTTTGGGTAGTTATGCTCAGCAGGCAATAAAAGAATATTTAGCGGTCCGTAAAAACAAAACAAATCCTGCATTATTATTAAACAAACAAGGCAGACGGCTCAGTACCCGTTCGGTTCAGAAAATCGTTAATCAGCTCATTTCTCGTGTTTCTGAAGTCAGCCATACTAATCCTCATACTCTGCGCCATTCTTTTGCTACCCATCTTTTAGAACGTGGTGCTGATTTAAGAGCGGTTCAAGAGCTTTTAGGACATAGTTCGTTATCAGCAACTCAAATTTACACCCACATTTCAATTGAACACTTAAAAAAGATCTATCAAAAAGCCCATCCTCGCGCTGAAGAACAATAAATAGCATAACATTTGTGAAGCCAAATTTCTCCCAACAAAAGCGTTGAAAACACTAAATTTTTTCTTTTTCTCTATACGTAATTTCAGTAACAAATTTTTAGAACGACCACTTAACTCTTGACTTTTCGGTTAATTCCATTATGATAACCTATGCCGAAAAGAACATATCAACCATCGGTAATTAAACGAAAAAGAACTCACGGCTTTCGTGCTCGAATGAAAACCCATTGGGGCCGAAAAGTCTTAAAAAGAAGGCGTAAAAAAGGCCGAAAGGTTTTAACCGTATAATCTTTAGACTTGAGATGATACTTACGGATGAGCGTACTCATCCCCAATTTGCTTTAATTAACTATATTAAGAAAATGATAAAAGATTGTCGGTTAGCTAAATCCGAACTGATTAGAAAGGAAAACGAATATCAATCAGTATTTTTATCAGGAAAAGTGATATTAAACCCATATTTTAGTTTGTTTTATGCCAATAGTAACTGCCGAAAATTTGGCGTTTACATTGCGAAAAACACCTTTGACAAAGCTGTTGTTCGTAACCGAATAAAACGATATCTTAAAGAAATCTATCGCACCAATAAAGAATATTTTTCAGAAAAATACGCCTATGTAATCCGTCCTCGACCTAATATCATTAATATTGATTTTCACCAATTAAAAAACGAAATATTGTCGTTAGTCCGAAACATAGTATGAAAAGCACATCGCTTCTAATAAAAATACCGATTGCGTTGATAAGTAGCTATCAACTAATTTTAAGTCCGATACTACCAAAAACGTGCCGTTTTTATCCGACCTGTTCGGAGTATGCCAAACAAGCGTTATTAAAATATGGACTAATCAAAGGTAGCGTGCTTACTATCAAACGAATATTACGATGTAATCCATTAAATCATGGTGGCTATGACCCGGTTGATTAATCAAAATTCTATTAGTAATACTTTATGAGCGATACCACGAGGTTAATTATTGCATTCTTATTAATAATGGTGGTGTTATTTGTCTGGCAGCTAATTACGCCGAAGCGCTCATTACCGCCAATGACTTCGGTAGCAACAAAATCTGAGACAATAACTCCGCCACAATCACTACCAACTCAAATTCTAAAAATTGAACAATCAACGACGTCAATTCCGGAAACTGAAGTTATTTTAGAAAATACTCAGGTGAAGGTTGTTTTCTCAAATATCGGCGCTAGTATTAAATCAGCCTATTTAAAAAAGTATCAAGCAGAACTTATACCAGAAAACAGCCGAGTTTTACAAACGCAATTTATCAATGATTCATTAACAACAAATTACGCAATAATTGCTCAAGATGACTCCTCGATTACATTTCAGGGACCGGTAAGAAAAACATTTGTACTTCATTCCAACTATTCCTTAACAATGATAATCGAAAAAGAAAATTTATCGACGACGCCGTATAAGATACTATATGAGCCCGGGTTGGCATTTACCGAGAAAAAACAGACCGCCAAAGATGAAATTCGTTATTTCAGTCTTTTCTATCAAGATGATAAAAAAGTAAACAAAATTGCGGCAAATAAAGTAAAATCGATTGCCGATAAATCAATTGAAAATATCCGCTGGGTTGCGTTGAAATCTAAATACTTTGCAACGATTTTATCAAATCCACAAAATCAAGCAAAATGCCGATTCCAACATTTGCCCGATGGCCGGATTGGTTATAGCTACGAACCAACAATTAATGCTTCCCATAAATATACATTGTATTTTGGACCGATCGATTATGAGATCTTAAAAAGTCATCGAACCAATTGGGAAACATTAACTGATCTGGGTTGGACAAAGATCTTCGCAATTGCTATCTTGAAAGTGTTAAAATTTTTGTATTCAATCTTTAGAAACTATGGTTTTGCAATTATTGTTTTTGCGCTAATTATGAAAGGCATCTTCTTCCCATTAACACGCATGACCACTAAACAGATGCAACAACTACAACTTTTACAACCAAAAATCGAAGAGTTGAAAAAGAAATATAAGGACAATCCGCAGGCACTAAATCAAGAAACAATGCAATTATATCGTTTATATAAAATAAACCCCTTCTCAGGCTGTTTACCATTAATCTTTCAATTACCAATTTTCTGGGCATTATATTCAGTCTTACAAAAAACAATTGAGTTACGTGGTGCCCGCTTTGCCTTTTGGCTTCAGGATTTATCATTAAAAGACCCATACTATATTTTACCAATTTTAATGGGAATATCGTTTCTTATCCAAAATTTTTTGACCAGCGCTGATAAACGAAACATTGCGCTTTTAGTTTTTATGCCAATTTTTTTGACTGTAATATTTTTAAACTTTCCATCAGGATTACAGTTATATTGGTTCATATTTAATTTACTCTCAATTGTCGAGAGTATCATTGGTCGTGGAGGTATAAAATGGCAGAAGCAAATAAAACAACAAATAATAACCAATCAGCCAGTAACGAAGAAATAAAGTCAGCTGAAAATCAAACCACTGGCGAAGGTGTAAAGCCGGAAAATGAAACAAAAGTATCTGGTGCAACTACTTTGCCAACCCCAGAACAACTTGAATCCGAAATAAATGCCGTCGTCTCAAAGTTAGTTGAACTGATGGGGATAAAAGCGATGGTGCGCACGAAGATCAATGAAGACGGTAGTTATTATACAAACATCAGAAGTCGTGGCGCCGACGGACTCTTAATTGGTCGTCGCGGGATGATTATTATGTCAATTCAGGCGATGATTAACCAGATTTTCCGCCATCGCTATCCAACATTAACTATCGATATTTTCGCTGATGTCTCCGGCTACCGCCGCCGCCGCGAGAATTTCTTAAAAAAGAAGGCATTAGCTGTTGCCAAAATTGTATTAGAAACTAACCGCGAAATGGCTCTGGACATTTTAACTGAACGGGAATTTAAAATTGTGGAAAAAGAACTCAGCCAATTAGGGACCGTGCGTATTTATGGTGTTGGCAGCGGATCAAAAAGAACTGCGGTTATTGCACCCTTATCATAAAATCTCGATGAAATAAATTGTAACCACTTTATCATGGTTTTAAGCAGTTCTCAAGGTTATAAGTTCATTACCTCTGACACTATTGCGGCCATCGCCACAGCACCGGGTATATCAAGCATAAATGTCATTCGGATTTCAGGGGAAAATGCTATTGCTACTGTTGAAAAAATATTCCAAGGTAAAATAAAACTATCGCAAGCTAAAGGTAACACTGTTCACTTCGGCAAGATTATCAATCCCGTTACAAAAAAGATGTTAGATGAAGTACTAGTAACTGTGTTCAAAGCGCCAAATAGTTATACCGGTGAAGATATGGTTGAAATTTCATGTCACGGTGGTAATTTTGTCGCATCAACAATTTTAGACCTTCTCTTAAAAATTGGTGCGCGGTTAGCACAACCTGGCGAATTCACCAAACGCCGTGTCCTTGCTGGTAAAATGGACGTCGCCCAAGCCGAAGCAATTTTAGATTTAACCCAAGCAAAAACTGAAACCGGCTTCAATCAAGCAATTGAACAATTACAAGGCAAACTGTCTAATTTTGTTAATAACTTAACAGCCGATATCAAAAATATCATTGTCCAATTAGAAAATTTACTGGAATTTGAAGAGAACGAAGAAACCTGTGAATTCAGGATACCGCCGATAAAAAAAACTATTAAGCAAATAGCAACCAACTTGCAAAATCTAATTGCCCAAAATGAACAATTGCGTTTTTTCCGCAACGGTGTTTATTGTGCGATAATTGGCCGTCCCAATGTCGGTAAATCGTCACTTTTCAACCGCTTGATTGAAAATGAACGGGCAATTGTTACTGAATTTCCAGGAACCACCCGTGATAGTCTGCAACAAACCGTTGTTATCAATAGTATCATATTTCATCTAATAGATACTGCTGGATTGCGGCGAATCAAAAAACCTTCTGGCAAAGAAAAAATCGAAGCAATTGGCATTGAACATACAAAACATTGGCTGAACTCAGCTGATTTTATATTGGCAATCTACGATTATTCGCAAACGATGACTAAGGATGACGAGTTGGTTTATAAATTAACTCACTCAAAACCTCATCTCACTATCCTTAACAAAGTTGACTTACCAAAACGTTTTGATGTAAAATACTTTGGCAAGGAAAAATTTTATGAAATTTCAGCAAAATATAACCAAGGCATTAACCAACTAAAAAGGGCAATGGCGAAGTATTATCAACGAAAAATATCACCAGCAAATAATTATCTCTACTTAAATCAACGGCACATTACCGCTCTTAAGGAAGTTGTCAATTTATTAGCTCAAATTGAGCATGAACAATATTTGGAAAATGCAATAATTAATTTACGAAGCAGTCTTGATACCTTAACTACGTTAACCAATCCAATTAATAACGAAGAAATTTTAGATGCAATCTTTAAAAATTTTTGTATTGGTAAATAAAAATGCACAAAATATTAGTATATTTTGAACCAAGGACCAAGATTGACAGATTATCCGAGTTTACGATGTCTTTAGCCCGTCAATATCATTCACAAATTTTGGCATTAACGGTTATCAAACCACCGAGCGCTCAGAAAAGAAATAAGGTTGAAGAAGAAAGAGCTTGGAAAAGGTTATATGAATTCGAAGAAGATGCATTTCAATATGGCATCAAAATCTCACTATTATTAGAAGAGCTCGAAACCATTAATCAAAAAACTCTAACTGGGAAAATCATTGATATTGCTTCAGTTTACCGGGTGGATTTATTAATCCTTAGTAATAATGCCAAGATTAATCTTAAAAAATTAGCCAATTCGGTGACAATGCCAACAATTATAATACCATATAAAAATCTTAATGAACATAACGAAAGGAAGGGTTAATGCCCAAACTATCTGAAATTATATTAAATAACGGAATAATTTTAAATGTCCAAAATACTGAAAAGATTGCGGTCATCAAGGAATTAGCTCAAAAATTAATTGAGCAAAATTTGATTAGTGATACCGAAGAGTTCTTTTCGGCAATTTTACGAAGGGAAAATTTAGAGAGTACCGGCATTGGGCAAGGTGTTGCGATTCCGCATGCTCGAACCAGTGCCATTAAAAATATTGTAATTGTCTTCGGCCGTTCACAAACCGGCGTTGATTTTTCCAGTCTTGATGGTCAACCTTCTCACCTGATATTTTTAATTGCCGCACCCGAGAATATGAAAACCGAATACATTATGACTTTGGCACGGTTATCACGATTATTAAGAAAAAGCGAAGTACGTAATGCCTTAATGGCAGCCCAGACTTCAAATGATGTGATTGAAATTATCCGGCAATACGAATAATTGCTAAAATATTATAAATAAATAACTATTCTATTCTTTAGATTTTTTGATTGCTTTGCGGTAGGTGCAATTCGGATAACCAGAACAAGCAATAAAATTGCCAAATCGACCTTTGCGTTCAACTAACTGTTTTCCGCATTTCGGACATTTCTTATCCAATAACTTCGGTGGTTCTTTGGGAAGTAAATTATGCTGAATATACTTACAATCCGGATAGCCGGAGCAGGCGTTAAACTTACCATAACGACTATATCGTTCAACCAGTGGCCGACCGCATTGCGGACATTTGGTTTCCAAAACCGTTGGCGTTTCTTTGGCAATTTCTTTTTTGATGTACTTACAATGTGGAAATCCGGAACACGAAATAAATCGGCCAAATTTCCCCCATTTTACCATTAGATGTTTGCCACAGATTGGGCAAAGTTCTTCAAGATATTCAGTAGTAACTTTCAAAATCTCCGGTGTTTTGTCTTGAATTTTCTCCAAGTCTTTTTTAAACGGTATGTAAAAATCACGGACAACATTCTGCCAAGTTACTTTATTTTCTTCGATTAAATCTAATTCTTTTTCCATTCGTTTAGTGAAATTCACTTCAAAAATATTATCAAAGTTTGGAATCAAAATGTCGGCAACTAAAAAACCTAGTTTGGTTGGCAGTAATCGTCCGTGTTTTTTCTCGACATATCTTCGCTCAATAATCGTTGAGACAATCGTCGCATAAGTTGATGGACGACCGATGCCATTAATTTGTAGTTTTTTGATTAAAGTTGCTTCACTATATCGCGCTGGTGGCTGAGTAAAGTGTTGTTCGCAATTGACGGCTTTTAACATTACCTCTTCATTTTTCTTAAGTGCCGGCAAGAATTTTTCGTTAGGGTTGTCGGCATAGATTTTTTCAAAACCATCAAATTTTTGTTTGATGCCCTGGGTCTTAAAAAGATAGGTCTTTTCAGTATCTGATTTCACGCCGCTGACTTCAATATCGGTAACCATATAAATTGCATCGTTCATCTGTGATGCCAGAAACCGTCGGTAGATTAAATCATATAACTTGAACTGTTCGGGCTGCAAATACTGTTTAATTGACTGCGGTGTCCGGAATATTGATGTTGGTCTAATTGCTTCGTGTGCGCCTTGGCTAAGACCTTTTTCTTTATATTTTCTTGGCGTTGCTGGTAAGTACTCTTTACCAAATTGTTCGGTGATATATTTACGGGTTTCAGCAATAAACTCATCAGCAACCCGTAGCGAATCGGTTCTGGGATAAGTAATTAAACCGGTCACTTCATCTTTTAACTTCACACCTTCGAATAATTGTTGAGCAATTACCATTGTTTGTTTGGAACTAAATCCTAACTTATGAGATGCTTCTTGTTGTAAAGTCGCAGTAATAAATGGTGGTGGTGGTTTAGTGTGTTTCTGATAGGTTTTTACTTTGGTGATTGTATAATTGATATTTTTTTCTAATTCGCTTTTAATCGCTTTTGCTTCCTCTTCATTTTTTATTTTGATTTCTTCATCATTAACTTTAATCAGCAATGCCTGAAATTCTTCTTTATCCTTAGTAGTAAAGAGTGTTTTGATTAGCCAATATTCTTCAGGAACAAACTTTTCAATTTCTCGTTCACGTTCAACAATTAATCTTAAGGCAACGGTTTGGACACGTCCGGCTGATAGTCCCCGTTTAATTGTTTTCCATAAAATTGGCGAGACCAAATAACCAACAAGTCGGTCTAAAACGCGTCGAGCAAAATGGGCGTTTACTTTATTATAGTCAATCTCAGTCG
This sequence comes from Caldifarciminota bacterium, assembly GCA_039801485.1. Taxonomy (GTDB): domain Bacteria; phylum Hydrothermota; class Tepidihabitantia; order Tepidihabitantales; family CAIPLT01; genus JBDRUR01. Next base: position 43,935 of record JBDRUR010000002.1, on the reverse strand, counting down.
GATTTGCTAAAGCAGTTTCAATACCCTTTTTAGTAATCTCGTAGAACAATACCCGCTTCGGCTTTTTACCATTGCTAATAACTTCTTGAATATGATAAGCGATTGCTTCACCTTCACGGTCTGGGTCGCAACCAATATAAATCTCCTTAGCTTTTCCAGCGGCCTTTTTCAGTTCATTAATTGTTTTACCTTTACCACGAATATTAATATAATATGGTGTGAAGTTATTCTCGATATCAATACCAAGTTTTGATTTTGGCAGATCTTTAATGTGGCCGCGTGAAGAAATTACATTAAATCGATTATGCAATAGTGCCTTAATCGTATGTGCTTTTGTCGGTGATTCAACAATAATCAACTTATTTGTCTTTGCCATATAAACTTTATATGTTATGCAAAGTTAAACAAAAATCAAGATATTTATTGAAGCAAGTGCTGTTGATGGTATTAAGTTACTAAACTTTTAATCACCTTCATATTTTTCAGGTCGTCTTTGTCATCTTTTCTCGGTGTTTCCATAATGCCCGGTAAGTGTTTTAATAGCGGATGATTGATAATATTCTTAAAACCATCAAGTCCAATTTTCCCTTCGCCAATATGCCAGTGTCGGTCGATTCTTGAGCCCAAATCAGTTTTCGAATCGTTTAGATGCAAAAGGTGTAATCGCTTTAAACCAATCAGCTCATCGCATTCTTTCAACGTTTTGTTCAACCCTTCTTTGGTATGGATTGGATAGCCGGCTTCAAAGATATGGGCGGTATCAATCACAATGCCGACCCGGTCTTTTTCTTCTATTTGGTCAATGATCTCTTGTATTTGGCTAAAATTATAGCCAATTTCGGTGCCCATACCGGCAGTATTTTCTAAAAGCAAAATTACCGCATTGTCAATTTTGGAAAATGCTTGATTAATACCGTTGCTAACATTTTTAATCGCTACTTCTTCTGCGGCATTCAACCGACTACCAACATGCATTACTAGAAACTGAGCACCAAGCATTTCTGTTCGTTGAAGTTCAGTTATCAGTGATTGAAGCGATTTTTTAAACAAATCTTTATTCGATGATGCCAAGTTTGGTAAGTAAGGCATATGAACAAAAACCGGACTGATATCATTATCTTTTACGGCGGACTGAAACGCTAAAACATCATCTTTATCCAGTTGCCCAAATTCCCAACCACGAGGATTTCGTGAAAACAATTGGATCGTTTGGCATTGTTTTTTAACTGCCTTTTCAACAACCTTTTTAAAACCACCGCCGATTGAAATATGGAAACCAAATCGCATTACCAAAAGTATAATTTAATAAAAAAATTTAGTCAAGCAGATTACGATGGTACGAACAATTGCTCATTTATTAACTTTTACAAAATAGCTTTTTGAATTGAATAGCGTGATTGCTTATCTAACTTTGATATCAATGACATTTCTAGCTTAAAGATTAATCTCGCTAGCATTTTCTTTAGTCACCTGATGCTCCAATTCAATCTTGTCTTTTAAATATGCAGACAATGATTCACCGAAATATCCGTCAATTTAGAAATAATAAAACACAAGTTAATAAACTCAAATACAGCACTTTTGTGTGAACCAAATTGAGCAAATTTAAGCCGTGGCGGGGACTGTACCCTTGGTTTAATAAATTTTATCCTAATATCTATGAAAATCAATCTAATACATCAAAAATGAATGTGCTTTACAGTTATATCGCCAATATAATTTTGTTTAAGGTGGAAAACTTTCAATGTCCTGCTAAATTTATCTTAGAAAATTTTAATTATTAGCCTTATATTGATTCCTTGCCAAATCAACTATATATTCAATTTCAAAATCATGCCCAACTGCCGACGATTTGCCTTGACTTTAATTTATTACTGAAGTAGAATATAGTTATAGTATGTCCACAAAAAATCTTATTGAAGAAGTATTAGTAAAGAGCAAAGGCGATAATTCCCAAAGGAAAAAATTTTTAACGCCCCGGGAAATTGTTGCTTATCTTGACCGATTTATTGTTGGCCAACAAAAGGCAAAAATGGCAGTTGCAATTGCGCTACGCAATCGATGGCGTCGCCAGCAAGTTAAAGGCAAGTTAAAAGACGAGATTTATCCCAACAACCTTATTCTTATTGGCCCAACCGGTGTCGGTAAAACCGAAATTGCTCGGCGATTAGCCAATTTAGTCCAAGCACCATTTGTTAAAGTTGAAGCATCAAAATTCACTGAAGTCGGCTATGTTGGCCGCGATGTTGATTCAATGATTCGGGATCTAATGGAGATCGGTGTGAATATTGTTAAAAGTGAAAAGACAAAACTGGTAATGCCCAAAGCCGAACAACTCGCTGAAGAACGCATTTTGGAGCTGTTATTGCCGTCAATAAATGATAAGACATTAAAAAATAATGAAGTTACTGCTGAAATAAATGCTAAGGGACAGTCAATGGCAGAAACTAAAGAAAAACTACGCAAAATGTTAAAGCAAGGCAAACTGGATAATCGAATCATCAAGATTGAAACTGCCAAACCATTCATGCCGTTAATTGAAATCGTCGGTCAAGGTGGTGGTGAAGAGATGTCATTAAAGATGCAAGAAATTTTTGCCGATGTTTTCCCGCAAAAAACCAAAAAGCGAAAAGTGACCGTGAAAGAAGCCAGACGCATTTTAGTAATCGAAGAAGCACAAAAGTTAATCGATATGGACGAAGTAATTAGTGAAGCTAAAGAACGAGTTGAAAACTCGGGCATTGTCTTTTTAGATGAGATTGATAAGATTGTTGGTTCCAAAACCACGGTCGGACCTGATGTCTCACGAGAAGGTGTTCAACGAGACTTATTACCGATTGTTGAAGGCTCAAATGTGTTGACTAAATATGGTATGGTCAAAACCGACCATATTCTGTTTATTGCCGCAGGCGCCTTTCACAACGCCAAACCATCAGACTTGATTCCCGAACTGCAAGGCCGGTTCCCAATCCGGGTCGAACTGGATTCATTAACAAAAGATGACTTTTATCGGATTTTAATTGAACCGGAAAATGCCCTAACTAAACAATACATCGCTTTGCTTGCCACGGAATCGGTCAATTTGTCATTTACTGATGACGCAATTTGTAAGATTGCTGAAATTGCTGCCCAAGTTAATGAAATGACTGAAAATATTGGCGCACGCCGATTACATACTGTAATGAGCGCACTTTTGGAAGACATCTTATTTAAATTACCGGATCCGGACCTAAAAGAAATTACCATTACGGCCGATTATGTCCAAGACCGGCTAAAACATATTATTGAAAATAAAGACTTAAGTCGATATATTTTATAATTATGAAAAAAGATTTAGTTTCAATGTTTGATTTGTCACAAGATGAAATTCAACAACTAATTTATAAAGCAATTGATTTAAAAGACGAACTAAAATTTGAGCCAAAGTTGTCATATCTTAATGGCAAGATTTTGGCATTGGTTTTTGAAAAACCTTCTTTACGCACCCGGGTAAGTTTTGAAGTTGCAATTCGGCAACTCGGCGGTTCAGCAGTTTACCTAAGTCAAGCTGACATTGGTTTGGGTAAACGAGAAGCAATTGCTGATATTGCACGAAATCTAAGTTTGTGGGTTCATGGTATTTGTGCCCGGACGTTCAGTCATCAGACGGTTGTTGAGTTGGCAAAATATAGTTCAATACCGGTGATTAATGCCCTTTCTGACCTTGATCATCCCTGCCAAGCCTTAGCTGACTTTTTGACAATTTATAACCGTAAAGGGAAATTGGCTGGTGTTAATTTAGCCTGGGTTGGTGATGGCAATAATGTCTGCAATGCACTGATGATCGGTGCCGCAAAACTTGGCATTAATATGAAGATCGCCACACCCAAAGGTTATGAACCAAAACCCGAGATTGTCCAAAAAGCCATGCAATTAGCCAAACAAAGTAATGCCAAAATCACCCTGACAAATAACCCACAAGAAGCAGTTAAAGATAGTGAGTTTATTTATACCGACACCTGGACATCAATGGGGCAAGAACATGAAGCAGAAAAACGAGCAGTAGTATTTAAAGACTTTCAATTAAACAAACAATTACTCAAAAATGCACCGAAATTACATTATATAATGCATTGTCTACCAGCACATCGAGGACAGGAAATTACTGATGAAGTCTTGGACGGACCTAACTCAATTGTCTTAGAACAAGCTGAAAATCGATTAAATATTCAACGGGCAGTATTACTAAGCTTGATGTCAAAACAAAAGTAAATTAATTTTGGGGATAGACTGAAACCCGTTTTTTATCCCGGGATATTCGTTCAAACCTTACCTGACCGCTAACCAGGGCGAAAAGCGTATCATCTTTGGCACGACCAACATTAAATCCCGGATAGATTTTTGTGCCTCGTTGACGCACAATAATACTGCCGGCATTAACACATTCGCCGGCAAACACTTTAATGCCCAGCCTTTTGCTGTGGCTATCTCGGCCATTGCGTGATGAACTTGCTCCCTTTTTATGTGCCATATTATGCTCCTAAAATGATATAATCCATAATAACAATTTTTAACAAATTGTCAATAATTTGTTAATATTATCAACTGCATTTTAAAAATCAGTTGACATTTTTACAATTTTTCATAAAATTGTTTTGTGACAAAAATTTATGGGGCAGTAGCTCAGTTGGGAGAGCACCTGAATCGCACTCAGGAGGTCGCCAGTTCAAATCTGGTCTGCTCCATTTTGCTATGGGGAAAAATAAACAATGATTCTACCGAAAAAGGTTTTTTTAACTAAAGGTGTTGGCCGACACCGCGACCGACTTTCAAGTTTTGAAGCGGCACTGAGAGATGCCGGTATTGAACGATTTAATATTGTCCGTGTCTCAAGCATTTTACCGCCGGGCTGTAAGTTTTTATCGCGTCAGAAAGGTGTCCAGTATTTAACTTCGGGTGAAGTAATCTTTTGCGTGATTTCAGAAAATGCTACTAACGAACCGCACCGGCTAATTTCAGCATCAGTTGGCGTTGCGGTTCCCAAAGAAGCCAATCAATACGGTTATCTGTCTGAATACCATTCTTTTGGCGAGACCGAAGCAAAAGCTGGGGATTATGCCGAAGATTTAGCGGCATCAATGTTAGCGACCACCTTAGGCGTGGAATTTGACCCGTCATTAAGCTGGGATGAACGAAAAGAAATCTGGAAGATATCCGGGAAAATTGTCCGCACAATGAATATCACTCAAACCGCAATTGGTGATAAACGCGGTTGGTGGACAACGGTGATTGCGGCCGCAGTGTTACTGCCATGAAAAAATTTTTAAATAACCCTACTGTTCCTTTTGAGATTAATAGTAAAATAACCGTTGCTGATATTCTAAATCAGATGGCAAAAACATCTTTTCAAGCAAGAAACCTCGGCAAAGCATTTGCGATCTATAAAAAAATGCTGAGTATCAAAACGATGATCTTTTTTGGACTTGCCGGGGCGATGATTCCGGCCGGTATGCGAAATGTCATTAGTTTTCTTATAAAAAATCGTTATCTCGACTGCATTGTTGCGACCGGGGCTAATATCTTTCATGATATTGTTGAAAGTTTGGGCTACCATCATTATATTGGAACCAATTATTGTGATGACAACGAATTACGCAAACATCGAATTGACCGAATCTACGATACTTTTGCTTCTGAAGACGACTTTATTGCCACCGATAACTTTATAGCTGATTTTGCATTTTCTTTACCAGATAAGACCTATTCAACTCGCGAATTTTTGTATCGGTTAGGAAAACATCTGATAAATGCTCAGAAAAAAAAGAAATTGAAAATTGACAGTTTTATTGCGACTGCGGCAAAAAATAATGTGCCGATTTATTGCCCAAGTATTAGTGACTCGTCAATCGGGATTGCCTTGACTGAGTTGTGGTATAAAAAAAACCGCAAGCTGAAGTTTGATTTAATAAAAGATATTGAAGAAACAGCATTTTTGTGTGCCAAGTTTAAAAGTTCATCAGTAATATATATTGGCGGTGGCGTGCCAAAGAATTTTATCCAGCAAACCGAAGTTACCGCACCATTTATTGGATATCCAGTATCTGGTCACAAATATGCCATCCAAATCACCCAGGACTCACCACAATGGGGCGGGCTTTCTGGTTGTACTTTTGATGAAGCCCAATCATGGGGTAAAATTGCTTGCGATGCTAAAACTGTTACAATTTATGCCGATGCAACCATTGTCTTACCAATTTTAGTCACTGCCTTAGCCCAGGAAAAAATCAAAAGAAAATTTATTCCCAAATTTCAGTTGTCCGAAGATTTAAAAGTAAGTTAACAACCTCTTAGTATATTTTAGCAATTTTAATGTTGTGATAATAGTGTTTCAAAATATTTTTATAAGATATTTTTTGTCTTGCCATCTCTAAGGCACCATATTGACATAAACCAATCCCATGTCCCCAACCATGACCATTGATTATCACCGAATCTTTGGTTATTTGGAGATTAAAGAAAGTTGATTTTAAATTAAATGCCTGACGAATCGTCTCGCCGGTAAGTTTATATTCTTTATCAGCAATAAATTTTAAGTGCTCAACTCGCTTAGTTCGTTTGTTGATATCTAATTTTATATCAAACGTAAATTTATATTTAATGCCGGCTAATTTCAAAATGCTGTCCCGAAAATCCTGGAGCGAAAATTTTTCGACCCATTGAAAATACGGCGCCTTGTGACAATAAGGCTTGGCTCTTGATGAATGATACGGGGCATCAACAATTGCTCGGAGATAAGAAAAACGACCATCAGTAGTTCGGCCACCGCAACAGGCATGATATTGGGCTAAAATGATTTCATCATTATAAGTCATTACTTCACCAGTCGTTGCTTGGACACCACGAATTGCTAATAAATATTCACGGTCAGCACCCTGATATTCTTGGTCGTAAAGATAAGAACCATATACGTCAAAATCTTTCTTCTTACCCAACAACAACATTGCATACGACCGAGCGCATACTGCTTGGGCTTTGACTGCTTCAAGTTCTTGCTCATTGGCGATACCGATTTCGCAACTGACAACACCATATAAATATTGTTCTAAGGGCAAAATGTTGATTGCGGTCAGATGATATTTTGTTGGAAAACGATGAGCAATATCTTTAGAAATTATAATGCGACGATGATAGGCAGTTAGATTTCTTTGATCTTTACCAATTGATATTTTCTCCGGACTTTCAAAGATTATTTTCTCACCACTGGCTAATAATTTTTGTTTTGATGATTTATAAACAAAAATTGTATCTCGAGCATAAATGATTATTAATTTTTGATTAGCATCAAGATTTATTGCCTTGCCAAGGCTAATGACCGAATATGGCTTTAAGGATGTAAGATAGATGGTATCAATATCCCATAAAACTGCAACTGCAATTTTCGGGGCTTCAATGAATTTTGGTGGCTTTACCAGATAATAACAACCAACAAAAAAACAGATTAAAAAACAAATATAATACTTAAGTTTGAATCTCATTTAATAATTTATGATTTTCGGACTCTTATTTTGGCAGTGAAGATTAAATCTGATGAAAAGATTTTTGCTGCGATAAAAGTTGTCGTTATTGAAAAAATCAACATATAGGTTAAACCCAAAATAATTAATGTTGTCTGTTTAAAGAAAAATGCCTGTGCCATCATAAATGGGTATGTAAATGGTATCAAATACAAAATAACTTTTAGAAGAAGCGCCAGCGAATTTATATCTAAAAGCAAAACAACAAAATAAGGAAAGATTGCTAAAATATTTATTGGCGTAATGATTACCTGTGCTTGTTTGGCATCAGTAGCAAATAGTGATAATAAAATCGCTAAGCTAGCCGCACAAAGAATTGCTAAAAATAACGAAATGGCTGAAAGAACAAACAAAGTAGTTTGGGCAGGGAAAATATTATCAATTGTTGTCCTGATAGCTACTGGCGAACCACTTAGTTGATTCATCGGCGTTAAATAGAATTTCATACCAATAAGAAATATCACTGAAAGTAAAATTGCGACAATCGATGCGCCAAGCATTTTACTTAGCAAAATTTGAAATCGACTAACCGGAAATGTTAATAAGGTTTCTAAGGTCTTGTTCTCTTTCTCCTGTCCAATTGCCGCCGCGACCATTTGACTAATATATACAATTACCATTAATAAAATAACTGGAATAAAGAGTGTCTGGACCCTTATAACATTTTTAATTACAACTGGATTCGCGTTGATAATTTGATCTTTAATACTTACATAATCGATGATATTAATTGGTTTTTTTATTGTAGCGATTGGTGCACCTTTGGCATATTGATTAATAATCTGCACACCAAAACTTTCATTTATGGCACCAATTGCTGATTTCACAAAAGCCGGACCAATATCAGCAAATGGTGAAAGATTGTTAATCAGGGTGTATATTGTCACTGCTGGTTGTTGCAATGATTTTAATTTCGCTTCTAAACTTTCAGGTATAATTAAGATAACATCAATCCTTGATGTTTGTGCAAATTTTAATAAAGAGTCAATTGGTTGGGTTAGTTCGCTAACAATTAAGTTGTTTTGACTTAAGGTAGTTATAATAAAATTGCTAATTGGACTTTTATCAAAATCGGCAATGATAACCGGCTTTGGCTTGGTCGCTTTTTTATATTCCTTGTTCATTAATCGACCAATAAATGAAAAGAAAAATACCATAATGATTATTGGAATTAATAGTTGACGCGTTAATAATTCTTTAATTTCTTTTTTTATTAAAACTAAAATAAGCCGCATATTATCTTAAACTAATTTATTGCTTTACTGGCCAATACCAAAAAATATTTGTTCTAAATTATTTGCATGATACCTTATCTTTAGCTCCGCGATATTACCGCTTTCAAAAATCTCGCCGTCTTTGAGTAAGGCAACCCGGTCGGATAAAAACTCTACTTCCAACATATTATGCGATGATAATAAACAGGTGCCACCTTGTTTAACAAACTGTTTAATAATTGTTCTAATTTCCATTGCATTAATAACATCTAAGCCGGCGGTTGGTTCATCAAGAATGGCAAATTTCGGATTAGTCATTAATGCCCGGGCTAAAAGTAGCTTACGCACCATTCCTTTACTATAGGTTCTCACCTTATCGTGAATTCGTTGACCCAATGCTGAAATTTCTAAGGCGCGTTCGATGAATTCTCTTTTTTTCATAATATCATTAGTATATAAATCGGCAGTAAAATTTAAATACTCGAAACCTGATAAACTCTTATATGCCCCGGCTTCTTCTGGCAAATAACTTATTAGTTTTCTAACCGCATTCGGATTTTTGGTTACACTAAAATCAAAGATAGTTGCTTCGCCATTATCCGGTTTTAACAAAGTTGCCAAAATTCTCAAAGTCGTGGTTTTGCCGGACCCATTAGGCCCAATCAGACCAAATATCTCGCCTTGATTGATTTCAAACGAGATATTTTTTAATGCCAATAAATTGCCATAACTTTTACTTAATTCTTTAACAATACACGCTTTTACCATTATGGGTTTAGTATATTTTAAATTATCAATTTGTCAATTTTATAGAAAATTGATGGACGACTTAATAGATTTTTGATAAAATTAGTTGCGGTGCGACAATTTTTTCATTGCTAATTTTGTAAGCATTTAGAATTTTCTCACTAACTGCTTTTATTCTGTTACGATCGTTGGCTAAAATATCGACTAATATCTCGCCTTTTTTTACTTTATCACCAATTTTTTTCTTAAAAATAAACCCGGCACTATAATCAATTTTATCACTAATTGTTTTTCGGCCGCAACCGAGTTCAACGGATAAAAGTCCAATAGTAAGGGCATCTAGTTTTTGAATATATCCGGATTTTGGACTCGGAATTGAGAAGCGATGTTTTGGCTGCGGAAGCAACTGATAATCATCGATAATTCGTTCGTCACCACCTTGACACTTGATAATTTCGCGAAATTTTGCTAAAGCCAATCCGTCGTTGATTGCCTGATCAATCATTTCTTTGATTTTATTTTTCTGATATTTTTTGCTCATAAGCAGCATTTCATATGCTAGCGCAGTTGTGATTTGCATTAAATCAGCGGGTCCGTTTCCTTTTAAGCATTCAATTGATTCAATTACCTCCAAAGCATTACCGACCATATAACCCAATGGTTGCTCCATATTTGTAATTAAAGCGCCAACTTTTTTATGCATTCTTTTACCAATCGCAATCATCACTTTTGCCAAGGTTTCTGCGTCCCGATAATCCTTCATAAAGGCTCCGGAACCGGTTTTGACATCAAGCACTAAGCCATCAATGCCCTCAGCTAATTTCTTTGACATAATTGAAGCAGCAATTAATGGTATTGAATCAACGGTTGCAGTTACATCTCTCAATGCATAAATCTTTTTATCCGCCGGCACAAGTTCTTTAGTTTGGCCAATCATCGCAACACCGATTTTTTTTAACTGACTAATAAATTTTTTTTCTGTTAAATCGGTTTTGAAACCGGGTATTGATTCTAATTTATCTAAGGTGCCACCAGTATGACCCAACCCTCTACCAGATACCATCGGTACTACCATGCTCAAAGATGCGACTAATGGTGCTAAAATCAGCGAAACTTTATCGCCAACACCACCAGTTGAATGTTTATCAACCTTAAAGTTAGGAATCGTTGTTAAGTCAAAAATCTTACCAGAGTGAAGCATTGCATTAGTTAAAGCGGTTGTTTCTTCAAAACTCATTCCTTGAAAATAGACCGCCATTAAAAATGCTGAAAATTGATAATCAGGAATGACATTGTTTGTGTAACCGGACACAATATATTCTATTTCGTCATCGCTCAATTTTTGTCCCAACTTTTTTTTAAGAATAATTTCGTATGCGGTCATTGGCTAAAATAGTTTTACCGAGAAGTATTTCTGCGGATTAATTTTAATGTCCTCGATCAGTTCCTGAAGTTTCTGATTGGTGTTTCTAATCTCTTGATATAGTTCATCACTTGCCATTAATTTTGTTATTGTCCCTGACTGCTTAAAATAGTAATGCAGACTATCAAGTCTGGTGACCAAGTTGTTTAGTTGCCCGGCAACATTTGTCATTGGTAAAGTAAATGCACGCGCCAAAGTATCGATTTTTGAATATAATTTGGTTAGCTCTATTTTTATTTCTTTAACGCTTTGATCAATGGGTAGCGACTCGATTTGGGCAATAATGCTTTCAAGATTAATAAATATTTTTTCAAGTTGAATTACTTCATTAACACCATAAAATTTTGTTGATTTTGACATTGGTTTACCGGTACCAGGCGTGATGCAGAGAATTTTATCAGTACCGAAGTAACTAAGACTACGAATAGCAAACTTGCTGTCCTCAGTCAATTTTATATCATTATCAATTGTAATCTGGACCAGAACCTGTTGATTGTCTTCAGTGAGTTTGATATTATTGACCTTACCTTTTTCTAATCCGCGCACAATGACCGGCGAACCCTTTTTAAGTTCTGATACCTCAGTGAAATAGACATCAACTTGATATCCCTGAATACTTCGAAGTTTACCCGAAAGATATAAATAACTAAATAAAACAATTAAGATGATTGCAATAATAAATAAAACAATTCCAAATTTTTTAGCTTTGTTCATAATACTCCTTTGTACTTAAAAGTTTTGCTGATTTTAAATGAAAGATCGGCTGCGCTTCAACCATTTTAATTGTTGGTTCACTATGAGTTACAATAATGCCTGGTTTAGCCAAATTTTTTATAATTGAACAAACACGATCATGCGTTATTGGGTCTAAGCCAGTAGTCGGTTCGTCATAAAATAGATAAGTAGGATTATTAATAATTGCGCGAGCGATTGCAACAATCTTCCGCTCACCACCAGACAATTCTTGACAATTTTTGTTTAAAAATGCCTGGTTAATATTTAAGAGGTCAGCGATTTTTAGGACTTGTTCATTTATTTCTCTTTTCGACAAATTTGTCTTTTCTTCTAATGGCAGACTTATATTTTGCCTTACTGTTAATGAATCGAACAACGCCGAATGTTGAAAAACAAAGCCAATCGACTCGTTTTTATCGATTAATATCTGACCGGCATCGGGTTTAATTAGACCGACAATAATTTTTAATAGCACGGTTTTTCCGCTGCCAGTCGGTCCTAAAATTGCTAATAAATTATTGGTCACTTCAAAATTGATATTATCTAAAATTAGACGATCATTAAATTTTTTAGTAATATTAATAATTTTAATCATAAATTCAAAATAAAATTATTGCTGCAATAAAATCAAACACTAAGATTAAAGCAATTGATAAGACAACCGACTTGGTTGCCGATTGACCAACCTCTTTGGCACCACCGGTTGTTTGAAAACCATAATAAATTCCCGCTGATGAAATCCAAAATGCAAAGAATATTGATTTGATGAAACTTGACCAAAAGTCAATTGGATGAAACGGGTGAGTAAGTCCATAGAAGAAAGTATTAACATTAATTGAAAAAAATATTTGGGAGAAAATTGCTCCGGATAGCATCGAAACGACAATCGTTACTGCATTTAAACATGGTAAGGTAACCAGCATTGCCAATATTCGTGGTTTTGCTAAGTAATTCTGTGGATTAATTTTCATCACTTTTAAGGCATCAATCTGCTCGGTTATTTTCATCGTGCCAATTTCAGCCGCCATTGCCGATACACAACGGGCAGTAACAGTCATTGCTGCTAATACCGGTCCCAATTCAATCATAATCATCCGACCAACTGTTAAGCCTAAAAAGTATTTGGGTAACATATTAGATATTTGGTAAAAACTCTGGACCGTAGTGACTAAACCAAGAAAGAAACTAATCACAATAATTATTGGTAAAGAATTAACACCGATTTCATAACTGGCTTCAATAAAACGCTCAAATGTTTTAGAGCCTTTGCCCAAACTGAATAGGCTGGTAAACGGGAAAATGATAAAATCAACTATTGTGCTCATACCATTCGTCCTGAAATACAAACCACTGGGTAGGAAATTGTTTAATATAGTTACTCAATTGGTCGGCAATGAATTGGGTTATTTCGGTATTTGTGAGATTGTTTTTGAAATAGTATGGTTTGGAGATATAAGCCTGATATTTTCTTCGTTTTTCATCTAAAACAAAATAGCCGAAAAGAATTGGCGCTTGATATTTAAGGGTGAAGGCTTGTGGACCAGTTGGGATTTTTTTCTTACCAGCAAGGAAATTGACAATAACACCACGATTGGTTAGGTCGCGGTCAGCCAATAAAACCAAAACCCGATTTCGGAGCAGGGCATTTATCATCTTTTTGATCTCAAAGGTGAACACCGTCTCAATACCACCTTTGATTCGAAAATAATTATGCATATTAGACATTTCTGGGATATCTTCAACCACTGCGGTTAGCGGATAACCAAGACTGGCTAAATAAACACCGGCTAAGTCCCAATTACCCAAATGGGCAGTAATTAAAATTGCTCCCTTTTTGTTTGCTAATGCCCGGTCTAAATTCTCAATTCCTTGTGCCTTTAATATTAATTTCTGAAGTTTGGTTTTATCTAATATAAGTATCCGAAATAAATCAACATAATAAGTTCCATAATTTAGAAATGTTAATAAGGTTTTAAGACATAGTTGCGACTGATTACAATATCGGATGTTCTTTTTGATAATATTTCGGGCTTTTTTTGCAAAAACATAACCCCAAAATGCAAATACATGGCTAAAGCTGAGCGCTAAAAATCGAGGTAACAAAGTTGCAATTCTCATGCCTAATTGGTAGAGATAAATCTTATTTGATTGATACATTTATCGTTTGTAAACATATTATCCATCTTTGAGTTTAAGTCAACTGTCTTGATTGTTGCTAATCAGGTCAATATACTAAGTGTTTTATATGAGCAGAAAAGATTAGATGTTATCGTTTTTTCTGTGCCGGGTAGGCAGTGGTTGGAATTTCGGTTATCTTGGAGATTATTTTGGCAAGTTCAAAAAGTTGCTCATCCTCAACCATTCGGACCTGTTGATTGGCGACTGGACGGTCAGTAGAATAAATCTGAATTTTCTGGGGTCTAATCTTAATTATTGCCTCAAGCCACTTATCAAATATCTCGCCTTGATAATTCTTAATAGTGCCATCAATAAACACGGTTTGAATAATAATCGGTAAAGCCATTGCAAGTTTTGCTAAACTATCGATTATTGCGGTAATACTGAAATCGTCAACTGGATTGTTTATTATTCGAAAACTGTCTTGGTCAGCGCAATCAAGTTTGAAAATGCGATTGTTAATTAATGACAAGGTGTCAATGTCAATCGCTTTAACTAAATATGACGAATTACTCAAGAGCGTTAATGGAATTTGTGGTCGGTAGCGGTTTTTTAGTTCTGTGGCAATCTTGACGATTTCAGAAAAATCCGGATGAATCATCGGCTCGCCATTACCTGAAAAGGTCAAGGCATCAATTTTAATTGGGCTTTTCAATGCTTGTTCAATCGCAATTTTTATCTGTTCAATTGTTGGGAGTTCATTAGGTTCTGGAAAAAGTGTTTTAGCAGTAGTTTTACCATAATGGCAATAGATGCAATCAAAGCTACAGACTTTTTTGGTTGTTGGTAAGAGATTAATGCCTAATGACCTGCCTAGTCGTTTGGAATTGACTGGTCCGTAAATTATGCCGTTTTGTAACGAAAGAACTGTCACAAATTATCGCTCGGTTTTAAATTGATAATTAGTTGGTGATTTATTTTGACTTACCGTTGCCAATTAGAATTACCACTTGGCATCGTTCTAAAAGTCCGAGGTTATGTTGGGAATTGTGCATTGTTTTAGCATCTGCCTGAGAGATAATAATGTCAGTTTTATTTGGACCGCTACTTTTCAGCGCAGTAACCCGTAAAGGATTTATACCTAACCGCTCGTTTTGAAATGCCTGGTCGAACGATTGGACATAACTAACCAACCCTAGTTTAGTCACATATTCATTTGTGGCGAAACCCAAACTGTAAATCTCTTCACCATCTTCGGTAAGTACTTTGGGAAACAAACACGGCTGCAAATCAATGTCTCGAGCATCAATTAAAATACCGGTATATTTAGGAGTAAATTCAGTCTCTTGCGGTACTAACTTTACGCCCTCTGGAACAGCTAGGTCTTCCGGCCATGGCCTTTTGCAAATTGGGCAGCATAAAGTTGTAATCGGTATGCCACCGCCACTATAAGGCATTAATAGTTTCATTACCTGGCCAGTGAGAGGTGCTTCGTATTCGTAGATTGTTGCACCATCAGAAAGATAGCGAATATCAGTTTCTCTAGCACCAATCCTTAATCGGTCAAATTGGCGAGCAATTTGACTATGTTCATTAAGATAATCCTGAACAGTTCGGTTGTTATCAAATTGGAGATTTTTGATTAACGACTTTAATGTCCGGTCAATATCGGTTTCGACTTTTAATTCAGTCAATCCGGCTTTCTCAATTTGAAAATTGACGGTCCAGTTTGTATAGTCGATATTATAACTAAATCCCAACCCGATTAACAAACATAACAGTAAAATTGTTTTTTTCATATTCATCCTCGATTATTTTAAATTAACACCAAAATTTAAGCGGGCGACGGGACTCGAACCCGCGGCCTCGAGCTTGGGAAGCTCGCGCTCTACCAGATGAGCTACACCCGCAAATTATGCTAATTTTAAATTAAAAGAACATTTATGTCAATACTTATATCATTTAGGTTCAGGTAGAATGTATTGAACTAAAACTTTTAATTTGAATAAAGTCTTTGGCAGTTAGAAAATTAGTTGCTTTTTGTTATTTTTCGATAAATTTCCTAATACGATTAATGGCTTCGTTAATGTTTTTAATCGAATTGGCATATGAAAATCGAATATAACCCTTGCCGTATTTGCCAAAACATGTGCCGGCCAAACACGCAACACCGGCTTCGGTTAGCAGTTTATCAGCCAACTCTTTGTGATTATAACCGGTTTTAGTGACATTGGCAAATACATAGAACGCACCTTTGGGTTTTTTACAAGATATGCCTTTGATTGAATTAAGACCGTCGACAATCACATCCCGTCGCTTATAAAATTCTTGTCGCATTCTTTCTGGTTCGGTCTGAGAGCCGGATAATGCTTCAATACCGGCGATTTGAATAAAGGTGGTGGTGCATGAGTTAATATTTGTTTCAATTCGTGCCAATTCTAATGCTAAATCCGGATGCATAATGCCATAGCCAATGCGCCAACCGGTCATTGCATATGTCTTGGAAAAACCATCAAGGATAATAGTCCGGTCTTGCATCCCGGGAAATTTGGCAATAGTTTCAAATTTTTCTTCGTAAACGATCCGAGAATAAACCTCGTCAGAGAGAATCCAGAGATTTTCGTATGGTTCCAAGATTTTTGCCAGTTCTTTAAGGAATTCGCCATTCATAACACTACCACAAGGATTATGGGGTGAGTTGATAATTAACATCCTGGTCTTTTTGTTTAAAATCTTTTTGAGGTATTTCAGGTCCGGTAAAAAATCGTTCTTTTCTAAAAGTGGTAGTGGTATTGCTTTGCCGCCCATAAATTTAATCATTGACTCATAGATTGGGAAACCGGGATTAACATAAATGACTTCATCGCCATCTTCTACTAATGCCATAATTGCAAATGACATTATCGGTTTCGCACCGGGTGTAACAACAACTTGCTCTGCGCTAAATTTCATTCCCCTTAATTCACCGGCTTTTTCGGCAATAACTTTTCTTAATTCCGGTAATCCCTGAGATGGCCCATAATGGGTGTAACCGGCATCAATTGCCTTTTTGGCGGCTTCTTTGATATTTTGGGGCGTGTCAAAGTCCGGTTCGCCGATTTCCAAATGGATGATATGTTTACCTTCGGCTTCTAATTGGCGTGCTTTGACTAAAACATCAAAGGCAGTTTCTGTGCCCATTTGGGTCATCCGATAGGATTCGGGTAATCCGCAGGCTAAAGTACATTCTTTAATTCTTTTTAGTCTTTTTGTGCTTTTTATTTTTGGCATTTTTCACCTCATAGCAAATTATAGCAAATTTATCTTTTTATAAAATCATAAATTTCTTTGGCTTTTTGGGCAATATGCTCACCCGAAACTTCAAACTCCCACATTAATTCCCAGGGTGCACCGCTTTCGCCAAATCGGTCCTTGACACCAATCATACCCATCATAATCTTTTTGCCGTATAATTCTTTCGCCTGCATCAGCACACCGGCAACCTGATTACCTAACGCGCCAACCTGATGTTCTTCAGCAGTAATAATTGCATTGGTCTCTAAACCGCATTTGATAATCGTTTGCTTATCCAAAGGCTTCAAGGTATGCATATTGACCACACGGGTTTCAATATCAAACTCTCTCTTCAAAATCCAGGCTGCGCGCATTGCTTCCGGAACTTCTGGTCCGCAAGCAATAATGGTTATATCTTCATTTTCAGACTTATACTCGGTTGCTAAATAGACATCAAAAGCATCAATAAAGTTTTCCTGTTCTTGACGAAAGCGATAGATATTGGCAATTCCCCAGACAAACGGTGTCTTTTCATTTGTAACAATTGGGGTTGCTTCCCGTGCGAAGCGGATATATTTTGGTCCTTTGATATTAAATAACAGGTGTTCGGTTGCCCGTTTGGTTTCATTAACATCACACGGTACCGAGACATGCATGTTCGGTAGACCGCAGATTTGAAATAAATCTTCTAACGCTTGATGGGTGGCACCATCTGGACCAACCGAAACACCACCATGGGCACCGGCAATCAAAACATTGAAGTTCCCATAACAAACCGTTGTTCGTAATTGGTCAAGATTACGACCGGCAGCAAAAACACCATAAGTGCCAAAAACCGGGATTTTACCTTCTTTGGCTAATCCGGCTGCCAGCGCAGTTGCTGATTGTTCAGCAATGCCTGCAGAAATCCAACGGTTCTTGCGTTCGGGGTGTTTCTCATAAAAATGACTAATAGTAATCGAGCCAGAAATATCAGCGCCGATACAGACAATTCGAGGGTCATCGCCGTTTTCTTCCAGTGCTTTACCAAATCCAAAACGAGTAGGCTCCATTTTTACTTTCATATTCGGCTGTCGGTTCCAGAAATAATCTCGGCTGAATTTCGGGATTTTTTTAGTTAATATCACATCAACCTGTTTCTGATAGTCTTCAGCTCTTTTTAACAGACCTTCGACATCGAGCTTACTGCTAAGACCCAGTTCTTCAATGCCTTTCAACATCTCTTGTTTATTAGGTGCTTTACCATGCCAACCAGCAACATTTTCCATAAAACTAACGCCTTTGCCTTTAATCGTATGAGCGATGATTACCGTAGGTTTACCTTTATACGATTTTGCTTTTTCTAAGGCGTCAATAATCTGTTCCATATTGTGACCATCACACTCAAGTACATGCCACTTGAATGCCTCAAATTTTTCTTTTAGTGGGTCAATATCCTGAACATCCTTAACCCAGCCATCAATTTGTAAGCGATTTTTATCAACGATCGAACAGAGATTATCAAGTTGCCAGTTACCGGCTTCCATTACTGCTTCCCAAATTTGACCTTCTTGAAGTTCGCCGTCGCCATTAAGGACATAAACGCGGTAACTCTTATTATCAAGTTTGGCCGCTAAGGCAATGCCAACACCAATTGAGAGTCCCTGACCCAAAGAACCGGTTGAGGCTTCAACTCCTGGTAATTTGGGCCAGTGCGGATGACCTTGGTAAGGTGAATAGAGTTTTCTTAACCGGACAACGTCTTCGATATCATAAAAACCAGCTGCCCCGAGTCCTAAATACAGATTTGGTGCCTTGTGCCCAGTTGACCAAATAATGCGGTCCCGGTCTTCCCAAAATGGATTTTTAGGGTCTAAATTGGCAATTTTCAGATATAAAGCAGCAGTAACATCCATCATTGATAAGGTGCCACCAGCATGACCAGAACCAGCAGCACATAAGGCAACTAAATTATAACCTCGCATTAGATTTGCCCATTCTTTAAGTTCTTCAATAGAGTAATCTTTAATGACTTTTCCAGTTTTGGAATCAATTAATGCCATTTAACCTCCGTTTAATTGTCACGAGAATGCAAAGATTTTTTATTTTCATATCACCCACTTTATTAATACTCATTACTTTTTGGGTATTTTTTGATAATCATCAAAGAATTTTTTAATGCCGATATCGGTTAAAGGATGCATAACCATCTGTTTTAAGACTGCAAAAGGAATGGTAGCAATATGTGCCCCCATTCGGGCTGCTTCAACAACATGCAAGGGATTACGAACACTAGCGACAATGATTTCAGTGGCAAATCCGTAGTTGTTAAATATCTGGACAATATCTGAGACAATTTCCATCCCAAAATGTGAAATGTCATCTAACCGACCAACAAACGGGCTGATAAAAGTTGCGCCGGCTTTTGCGGCTAGAAGTGCCTGATTGGGACTAAAGACCAGTGTAACATTGGTCTTGATATTTTTTTCGGCAAGGATTTTAACTGCTTTTAAACCTTCGATACTCATCGGAATTTTTATCGTGATATTTTTAGGATTAATCTTAGCCCAATCTTCAGCTTCTTTAACCATTCCATAAGCATCGGTGCTGATTACTTCGACCGAAATCGGACCGTCAACAATTTTGGTGATTTCGGTAACACATTCTTTAATCTCGCGGCCAGTTTTCGCCACTAGGGTCGGGTTGGTTGTGACACCGTCAAGTATGCCCCAACTGGCGACTTCTTTGATTTCGTTAACATCTGCTGAGTCGATAAAAATTTTCATTATTCCTCCAAATATAATTAACTCAGATGGACACAAAATTATAAATTGTGTCCATCCGCGATTTTTATTTCTACTTAATTGTTAATTGTTATTGGTAAATTAAACTTAATCCGATTGAAAAAGAATAATACGAAGATTACTCTTTTTTGCATAGGTATATAGTATAAATAAAAAACCTAAATTGTAAAGAGAAAAAATAGCATATTATAAATGATGTTGCCAAGATATTGAATTAATAATTCTATACTTATTTTATCGAATCCAACTATTACGCTGTCATTTTTGTCATTCCGTTTTCGGCACAGAATCTCAATTCTTATCTTATCTTATCTTATCTTTATCCTCATAAGACCCCACATGGTAATAATAGACTAATTTTAACGATTTGCAGTGAATTCCTAACTTAAATTCAATCTGTTAATCAAAGTAGCGCACAGGATAGTTTAGTTATTAAACACTTAACTACTTCCCGAAAAAATTATCAGTTAGTAAACATAACAACTAATATTATATTAATTATATTATAGAATTAAATATCAACCCAAATAAATAAGCAATTTCCAGACCAAATTCCGCTAATTTACTACGAAAAACAAAATCTCTAAGACCGCCCCCTATACTATACAGTATGGTCGAGCCGTTTTTGTGACAGTCCTTTGGTTATCAATAACTTAGATAAAAATTCCGCTTTAAATTTAGTCTATATATAAATAGACTTTTTGAAAATTAGAATTAATTTGCCAGCTTAAAAACTTGTTTCACATATCCATTATCCATATCCAGCATAATTAATTAAATACCATAAACTGAATAGTAATCTCTTGAACATAAATTAATGATATTGACATTGTTATTTTTATGTTGTAAAATTGCCAAATGAAAAAAAAGAGATTGCCATAACAGTTTTTGCGAGCGAAGCAATCTCTTTAAACGAAAGGAGTTAGTATGACGCATAAATTATGTATATTGATCGCCTGTGCCTTACTAATAAATATTGCCGTCAGCCAAACGACATATAACCTGAATTTTTCACAATCGGCACCAGAAGCTAGCCTATTTTTTGCTAATCCCAGTTATATCTCACCAGCATTAGCTTATGGTACTTATGGAATGTTTGCCAACCCAGCGGCATTGGGTTATACTAGTGATTATGGTCTTAATTTTGTTTTTGGGGTGCCGAGTAAACCGAAATTGAATTTAACTGTGCAAGCAATTGAAGCAACTAATGAACACGGCGCAATTGATATTCCAGTAGAGTTAACCTTACGCGATGTTGGCGGTGTTAATTTTATTGGATTTAGTAAGAAAATTGGTCCGGTAGGATTAGGCATCGGTTATATGCAGAAATCTTCGGTCGGGATTGGCCTTGATGTAAACGGTTCGGAAACTTTTAATGTGAATTACCAGATTACACAACCAATAACCGCGACCATAAGTCCTGGTTATGATACTACTATTCCACTAACATGGAACATTTCGGCACCGATAAATCTTTCAGTAAATGGTGGCGGTGCGATAAATATGGGGAAGGCCCCGTTATTTCTTGGCGGTGGATATAATTTCGGTTTTGGCAGCGTTGGATTAGGGTTTAAACTATTGAAATATACCGGAGAATTAGGCACTAACTTAAATTTTACCGGTAGTTCTAACATTCAAGTAACCGGTACCCCGGCTTCGCCATTTAAAGGCAGTATTACCGGCAATGCATTTTTGACCGATACCATTATTAGTGTTAATGGTAATGGCGAATTTAGTGCTAACCGATTGTCAATTGTTTTAGGCACGCTCTTACAAGCCGGCTTTTTTAAAATGGGACTTTCGGTTGAACAAGGGTTTAAAACTACTTTATCAGGAAATTATAATTTAACAACATTGAGCATTTCTGGAGCACCTGATAGTGTCAGAATTGATAGTAATTTTGTGCATTTTGTCTTACCGGACAGCATTTACGGCCGGGCAGTTTTAAGTGTTAATAAATCACCAAAATCTAGTGATACCCTTAGCAGTCAACAAAATGTCTCTTTGGCTGGATATACCGAATTGAATTTGGGCATATCGCTTTCAGTATTTGATTTGTATCTCGGCGGCACATTACCAAAGAAAAGAGAAGTCAATAATGCGAAACTTGGGGTCCTTTTCAGCGCACCGTTATCAACAGTTACTATCCGCACCGGTCTTTTAGCATCATTTGATTATCTTTACTTTACCGACAATCAAGGTAAAGACATGATTTTGCCAGTGCGGGCACCAATTTATTTCGGATTAGGTGGCAGTTATCGAACACCGCTTAACTTTATTCCCTATGCACCTAATGCCCAAATTGATTTCGGCATCAAGTCTAATGTCTTTTCATTAGTTACTAAATTCCTTCCAGAAGACTTGGAAGTTATTCGTGATGTGACTTCACCATCATTTTTCTCATCGCTTAGTTTTAATTTAGGAATCGGCTTGAGTTTATAAATAAGCAAGAAATATGATTGCTTCGCTCACAAAAACGAAGAATAGGAACTGTTATTGCGAGTTGTAAAAGACGAGCGGACGCAAAGTAATAGTGGCGTGTAACTACATTTTCACAATAAGATGTTTACTTCATCAGTTCGGATTTAACAAAGGAGCGATTAAGCGCAAAGTCGGTTAACGGCAACGAACTTTTACCAGTTGTAATAATTTCGGACATAAATTTGCCGAGTGCCGGTCCGAACATAAACCCATGACCACACATACCAGCTGAAATATAAAAGCCGTCAATCGGTGTTTTATCAACAATTGGATTACCATCCGGGGTCATCTCATAACTACCAGCCCATTGGCGAATGACCTTTATGTCTTTTAATTTCGGAACCAGTCTTGCCATTCTTCTTGGCATTTCAGTGAGAAATTCGCTTGAAGCATTGATATGATAGCCTGGGTCATTTGGTATTGGCGTATAACAACCGATAAAATGCCCCGTGCCGTAGTTTTGAATAAAATAACAGCCGTCTGGCCGATAATCAACCAACATTGGATCAAATAGTCGTTCTACCGCTTCGGTCACTAGGCTTTCATGCCGTTCAGGTTCAATTGGCACATCAAGTCCGACCATTTGAGCAATACGTTTTGCCCAAGGTCCAGCGGCATTAACAATAATTGGAGCAAAAAATTCATCCCCAGATTGGGTCATTACTGAGATAACTTTGTCACCATTGGTTGTTATTTTAATAACCTCAGAATTAGTTAAAATCTTACCTTGATATTTTTTTATGCCCTGTAAATAACCATAAGTAACCGCAAATGGATTGGCTTGGCCATCAGTTGGACAATAAGCCCCACCGAAAAGACCATCAATATTTAACCCTTTGACAATTTGGGCACAGTCATCAGCGCTGATGAATTTAACCGGTAATCCATACTTTTTCTGTAATTCGATCGCTGAAAGATAAGTTTGTTTTTTCTCTTCAGAATGGGCGAGAAATAGATAACCACCTTGATACCATTCGATGTCTCGGTTAAGTTCTTCAGATAAAGTCGAAAAGATTTTAACGCTTTCAATCATTACCTGGATTGATAATGGGTGGGCATATTGTTGTCGAATTCCGCCGATACAGCGACCAGTGGAACCATAGCACGGAAATCTTTTTTCTAATACCAAAACCTTTAATTTTTTCTTTGCCAAATAATAGCCAGTTGCGGCACCGATGATACCGGCACCAATGATAATAACATCAGCGGTCTTTTTCATGTTGATATTTGGCTAAGGTTCCAATTGGTATCGGTTTTAATGGCGGTCGGGAAGTCGGTAGTGAAATCTTTTCAATTGGTTGTTTGGTCATTTGGCTTAAAATCCGTGCAATCAGTAAAAGACAGCTTCTGCCTTGACAATGCCCCATACCACAGCGTAATACTCGTTTAAGTTCATCTAAACTAGTATAGCCTTGTTTAATTGCTTTAATGATTTCTTTGTCGGTTATTTCTTCGCAACGACAGATGACTGTTGGTCTATTCATAGAATTTATATTTTAATATTGGCACAATCATCTTTAACGCTAAATTAAAAAAATCCCGTTTCGGTCTTGGTAAAAAGTCAATTTTTACTTCTTTGACTTTAGTTTTTTCTTTGGCGAATTCAACAGCGTTAAGCAATCCGCCTAATGAATCAATTAAGAATCGTTCTTTGGCTTGATTGCCAGTCCAGATACGCCCTTGGCCAACAGAATCAACATAATCAACGCTCAAGTTTCGAGCTTGGGCAACTTTTTCAATAAATTGGGCATAAAAGTCTTCAACTTGCTTTTTTAGTATCATTTTTTCATCCGGACTAAATTTCCGATCAGGCGAAAAGGCATCGGCATGTTCACCGCGTTTTATCGTCTCAATATTAATCCCGAGTTTGTGGTATAACTCTTTAGTTACATATTTCAAACCAAAGACACCGATTGAACCAGTAATGGTTGCGGGTAAGGCAAAAATCTTATCACCATTCATTGCAATATAATAACCACCTGATGCCGCTAGCGGTCCCATAGAAACAATTACTGGTTTGGTCTTTTTAGTGATTTGGATTTCACGCCAAATTAAATCTGACGCAAAACCGTCACCACCTGGGGAGTTGACACGCAGGACAATTGCCTTAACCTTTTTATCTTTTCGTGCTTGACGAATGGCACAAACAATTGTGTTGGCACCGCAAGTAATATTACCGGTTAATGGGTCGGTGGAACTTTCGCCAATCGCAATATCACCATTAGCATAAATTATTACAATCTTTGGTGGCGCTTGCCAGTCATACTGATGGCTAAGCTGGCGAAGGTATTTTTTCATTGGTATCGGCTTCGAGTGGGCAAAGATATTTTTACAAAGGCTGTCAAGTTCGTCTTCGTAGCAGAGATTGTCAATCAACCTTTCTTGTTTCGCATTTTTGGCTAAGAAGAAGCCTCGGTTGATTTTATCGGTAATTTCTTGTTCAGAAAAATTTCGCTCTTGACTAATGGTTTTGGTTAATTGTTGATACAAATCATCTAAGATGGCATTAATCACCTCACGATTTGCTAATGATAATGTATCCTCAGTTAACATTTCAGGCGCAGATTTGTATTTGCCGACGCGTTCGTATTCTACTTCAATTCCTATTTTGTCCAAGGCGTCCTTAATAAACATCGATTTGGCAACGAGACCCGGAATATCAACTTCACCTAGAGGATGAGATATGATTTGATCAGCACCACTGGCAAGATAATAAGTTAAATTATCAAAGTAAGGTGAGTAAACAATGATTTTCTTTTTGTTTTTTTTGCATTCATTAAGTGCTGATTTTATTTCTTGGGCAATAGCAAAGTTCATTCGGACATTTTCGAGTTTCAGAACAATCCCGGTGATTTGGCTGTCTTCTTTGGCTTTTTTAAAAGTATTAAGGATTTCGTAAGTAGTATAGTTAACATTACTACCAAAAATACTAAAACCGGGCTTTTGGTCAGCAATTATACCACTAAGTCTCATTTCCAGAAATTTTTTAGTTTCGGCAATAAGCGAGCGTCGGCGTTCGATGTCAAACCGCAAATAACCTGCCCAATGGTGATAACTGCTACCCGTATTAAATGACGAGTTATGAACAGCACCAATACCAACTTTATGTAAATTAACACCGGCTTGGATTGAAAAAATTTGATTGCGACTAAATTTACCTCGGATTTCAACACCATTAATTGGCTCCAACTCCACACCAAAAGTTGGATACCGCCAATTATCACTGAACACATCAAAGGTTAATGTTAGCCGATTGGTTAATGGCCTAACGCCAATACCAAATAGCAGTTGCCGAGGTGTTGCTTGGCCAATATTACTCAACATCGCGCCCAATGATAAATAGTTTAATGGCCGACTCAACAAACCCGCATCCCAGTAGTGTTTTTCATTTAGTTTCCGATAAGTAATGCCAAAGGCAAAAGCGTCGCTGATTTTGCTCCCCCAACCAATACGATAATCTTTTAAATCGACATAGGCAAAGCCTAAGGTGTTTATCTGGAAAAGAAAAGTCTGATTATCCCAAAAGCGTTGTCTTTGATTTAAGTCATCGTAATTACTGAAATTATATAGATAGTAGCAATTAAATGTTCGTCCGATGCCTAACCCAGCTGGATTGCCCAGTATTGCCAAAGCATCGTCAGTAGTGGCTGATGACAACGGTAATTGGGGCGTGGTGATTGTTACGAAAATAGCCGTGATAATTGATAACACATTTCCCTCACTCTGATTTTAATTTAATAAATCTAACTTTATTGTAATATTTTTTCGGCACCGCAATTGTGATAACCGCACAGCGGTCAGTCGCTTTTGTGTCTAGGACTTTTTCGACGCGGGCATTACAGATATATTTGCCTTTACGGTCTAATGCTAAAACAATCTCGCCTATTTGTGGCCGAGGTAAAAATTCATAAGGCAAAGAAATTGCCGCTTCTTTTGGGTTGTAGTTTTTATTAATAACAAAGATCGCCAGTCCTGGACAACGAGCGATACAAAGACCGCAACCATTACAGACATCAAAATTCACCTTGGGAATTTCAATGATACTATTTTCAATGGTAATGGCATTTTTGGGACAAGCATCGGCACAAGGATTACAGGGGATTTTCTCAATGCATTCAACAACTACCACCGGCCCTTTATTAAATCTGGCTTTTGATGGTAGCAGTTTTGATTTTTTTAAGTCATTTTCGGTTAGAACTCCAGTTTGCTTAAAGGATAAATTTACCATTGTTTATTTCAATTTTAACACTTCGCGATAACCTGGAATATCCATAAAGCCGTGGCCTGAGACATTAAAAGCAATTACTTTCTTTTCGCCGGTCTTTTTACATTTCAAAGCTTCATCAATTGCCGCACAGATTGAATAAGTTGATTCCGGTGCCGGTAAATAACCTTCGCTTTCAATAAACAACCGGGCTTGGCTGAACACATACTTTTCGTCAGCCGGATAAGCGACCGTATCAATCAACCCTTTATGTCGCAGATAACTAATAATTGGTGAACAACCATGATAGCGAAGGCCATCGCCTTTAATTGGTTTCATTTTAATTTTATGACCTAAAGTATACATTTTTAACAATGGTGTTAGTTCGCCATAATCGGCAAAATCATATTTGTATTCGCCTTGAAGATTTGGGGCTGATTGACTTTGAGCAGCGATAAACTTTATTTTTTTGCCTTTAGTGAGCACTTCGCCAACGAATGGCAAGACAAAACCACCAAAGTTAGACCCCCCACCCAAACAGCTTATCATAATGTCTGGATAATCATCAAATAATTCAAATTGCTTTTGAGTTTCTAAGCCAATAATTGTTTGATGGAGCAAGACATGATTAAGCACTGAGCCTAAGCAATAGATAGCATTAGGGTCGTTTTGGGCATCTTCAACGCCTTCGGTAATCGCAATGCCTAATGAACCGGGATGATTCTTATTTTTGTGATATAGGGAACGACCAAATTTTGTTTTCGGACTAGGCGAAGCATAGACTTCGGCACCTAAAAGTTGCATAAAATTCCTTCGGTCGTGTTTCCAATTATAAACGGCACGCACCCAGTAAATAGTACATTTCAATCCAACTAAAGCTGCAGCATAAGCCAAAGCCGTACCCCATTGACCAGCACCGGTTTCGGTTGTGACACGTTTATAGCCTTCTTTCTTGGCATAATAACACTGAGCAATAGCAGTGTTGACTTTATGACTACCGGTCGGTGAGAAAAATTCACCTTTGTAATATAAACGAGCCGGTGTCTGTAATCTCTTCTCTAAATTATAGGCGCGAAACAAAGGTCTTGGTCTTGCGGCTTGTAGATATAGTTGTTGAAGTTCTTCGGGGATATCGATCCAACGGTCAGTTGACATTTCTTGTTTAAGACATTCGGCTAACAAAATTTTTGGTAGATTGGCGATTCGGGATTCCCCTTTAGGCGGATCTTTTGGCGGTGGAAAATCCGGACCGATATCGGCTAAAATATTATACCACCGTTTTGGTAACTCGTCAAAACCGAGGTTGACTGCTCTTTTATTTTTCATTTCATCCCCCAAAAATTAATTAATGCTATCATAAGGATAATTTAGTTGGCTGTCAAGATTTCGTACATAAATTTTAATGAAGCAATAAGGATGTTATTCGTAATATTATAAGTTGACATTATCCTGTTTTTGCCTTAAGATTTATAATAATAGCTAAATTATATCTTAATATTTATTTAGCTAATTAAAATAAAAATAGAAAGGAGTTATATGAAAAAAAATATAACACTCACGATCACAATGCTAATAGTCATCCTGATTGTCGGTTGTGATTTGTTTTCAAGAAATAAAGCACCGCTTACGCCAAATGCACCAGTTGGCCCAACTCGAGGCGCAATCAATGTTGTGCTGAACTTCAAAGCAACCACAACTGACCCGGATAACGATAGTATTGCATTTCAGTTCAACTGGGGTGGCAGCGAGGCTGATACCTCTAGCTGGTCAAATTACATTGCTAGCGGCGCGCAAATAACTATGAGTCATACCTGGACGGTTAATGATACTTATTATATCAAAGTCCGCGCGAAAGATATCAATGGCGCAAAATCCGACTGGTCACCAACCCATATGATTGCAATCGTACCGAATAATGCTCCGCCAGCTCCACCAATGCCATCTGGTCCGTCAAGTGGGATTGTCAATGATACTTATGCTTTCTCAACATCCACTACCGACCCGGATGGTGACTCAATTGCCTATCGATTTGACTGGGGTGACGGCGATACTTCTAATTGGTCAGTTTATTATGCAAGTGGCGCGACTGCCAC
Source organism: Caldifarciminota bacterium (assembly GCA_039801485.1). Classification (GTDB taxonomy): domain Bacteria; phylum Hydrothermota; class Tepidihabitantia; order Tepidihabitantales; family CAIPLT01; genus JBDRUR01. The sequence goes on along the minus strand of JBDRUR010000002.1, from coordinate 15,311 downwards.
TATGACTCACGTTTACACTGCTGCTGGCACTTATTTTGTGCGAGTTCAGGCAAAAGACCAACTTGGTGCCGTAACTGATTGGTCAAACGGACACGGTATTACCATTACCAGCATTGCTTATCCGTTTACTATTGCATTAACTTGGGGCCCTCATCCTCGCGATTTAGATGCGCACTGCTGGACGCCGTCACAATATCATGTCTATTATGGAAACAGAGGACATCTCAATACTGCTCCATATTGCTCACTTGATGTTGATGATGTGGACGGTTATGGACCAGAACATATTACAATCAGCCAACTTTCAAGCGGTACATACAAATATGCGGTACACCACTTTTCTGGTGACAGCACGATTCCGACTTCAGGCGCAGTGGTCAAAGTTTATCGCAACGGTGTATTATTCCAAACTTTCACTCCACCTGCTGGTACTTGCCAACCATATTGGTATTGGCACGTCTTTAATATTGATGGTGCAACCGGCAATATTATTCCAATTAACACCTACTCTTCGTCCGCACCCGGCTATATTGAAAAACTACCGGATAAAAAATAAGCCAAAATCGTAAATATCAGGGGAAGCTAAAACATTGCTTCCCCTTTTTTATTAATTAGAAAACAAAAGACTTTTTTGAATAAGTTTAGTGAAACCTTTTAATAAAAAAATCCGTCTATATATTATATACGATTAAAATATAATTTCCCTTTACTGTTAAACTAAAAAAGGCAAGCCCGGGACATCCCCCGAATGCACTCAGGGAGTAAGGCTAGGGCTCAGAAAATTTCTGAGCATCAAAAAAAGATTAAATGTCAGAGTGTGATGATAAATCGCAGAGAGTCAAATACCCTGAATATACGCCGGATCCGGCGTGAGGTACGAAGTTAGAAACAAGTTCAGTATGGAAAAGAGCATCATCTTCAGAATTGAGTTCAGAAGCGTGTTAAGAAAATGATAAAGGTTCAAGTTCAGGAACAGAGTTAGAAAAATAAACATTGTTATTTTGCAAAAACCCGATAATTAAATATTATACACTATCCTCGTTGTTTAAAGTCTTGACGAAGCATTATTTGTCGATTATAGTTATAACATATTGTTTATGCGAAAAGTAAAAATCGTTGGTATGGGCATTTCTTTGCCTGAGCGGGTTTTAACCAATTTTGATTTAGAAAAGATGGTTGACACTACTGATGAATGGATTACTGAACGAACCGGCATTAAAGAACGACGAATTGCCGATGAGAAAACCGCAACTTCGGATTTGGTCGTCTCGGCAAGTAAAGAAGCACTGAAACAAGCAAATCTGAAAGCAAGTGAATTAGATACAATTATTGTCGGCACTTCAACGCCAGATACCATTTATCCAGCCACTGCCTGCTGGGTACAAAAAGGCTTAGGCATTTCCGGTTCGGTTGCCTTTGATGTCAGTGCCGGTTGTTGTGGTTTTTTATTTGCCTTGGAAATTGCCGTTAGTTTAATCTGTAGCGGTGTTGCCAAAAAAGTCTTGGTTAGCGGTGCCGAAGTGATGTCAAAGATTGTTAACTGGAAAGACCGGGCAACTTGCGTTTTGTTTGGCGATGGCGCTGGCGCTTGTATTGTTGTGCCAACCAATGAAGACCGAGGCATTCTCACTTCTAATTGGGGTGCCGACGGAAATTTAGCCGAACTTTTATATCAACCCGCTGGTGGCACACGAATGCCCTCATCGTTTGAAACAGTTAAAAACAATCTTCACTATGTCCATATGGCTGGCAACGAAGTGTTTAAGAATGCAGTCCGCGAGATGGAAAATGCAACTTTAACCGCCTTAAAAAGCGCTAATTTATCCGCTGACGATATTGATATTTTTATACCCCATCAGGCAAATATTCGGATTATTGATGCAACGATTAAGCGCGCAAAAATTCCTTGGGAAAAGACTTATATGGTCATCCATAAATATGGTAATATGTCAGCGGCAACAATCCCCGTGGCACTTTATGAAGCATATCAGGAAGGACGAATTAAAGATGGTTATAAGATATTATTCGCTGCCTTTGGCGCTGGATTTACCTGGGCAGCGTCAATTTTAAAATGGTAATTTATGACTGAAATTAGATTTCATGGTCGCGGTGGCCAAGGTGCGGTGATTGCCTCTGAAATTTTAGCATCGGCACTGTTTGCCGAAGGTAAATATGTCCAAACCTTCCCCGAGTTTGGTGTTGAACGCCGGGGCGCACCAGTTCAAGCATTTTTACGATTTGATGATAAGCCAATTGTGGTTAGATACAAAGTTTATACGCCGGACCACATTATTGTTTTAGACCCGGTATTAATAAAAACCGTTAACATTACTCAGGGCCTCAAACCTAATGGTTGGATTTTGTTGAACTGTCGTGATATTGCTCAAATTAATATTAATAACTTTGCTGATTATCAAGTTGCAATTGTCGATGCTACTGGTATTGCAATTAAATACCGTTTAGGTGCTAAAACCGCACCAATTGTTAATACCGCAATTTTAGGGGCTTTTGTTAAAATTACCAACTTAGCCAGTTTAGAGCACATCTGCGATGGGATTAAAGAATATGTGCCAGTAAAAATTCAAGAAAATATTCAAGCAACAAAGGAAGCTTATGAAATGGTTAGAAAAATATAAACCAGAAATTCCGGTTTTAGAAAAAGAATCGGACTATCCCGAATGGGCAATATCTTTAACATCAACTTTGTTAAACCCCACGGGCACTTGGCGCATCTTTAGACCGGTTTATCTTAATAAGATTCCGCCATGTAATAACGAATGCCCAACTAATGAAAAAATACAAGGTTATATTGACTATGTTAAACAGAACAAGCTGGTTGATGCTTATAAGTTGATTTTAGAAGATAACCCATTTCCAGCAATAACCGGCCGAGTTTGTTATCATCCTTGTGAAAGTGTTTGTAATCGTAAGGACTATGATGAAGCACTTTCAATTCATTGTATTGAGCGTTTTATTGGTGATTGGGGATTAAAGAATGTTTCGTTCGAAAAGCCGATAACAAAACGAAAAGAGTCGGTAGCAATAATCGGTTCAGGTCCGGCCGGCATGACTTGTGCCTATTATCTAGCAAAACATGGCTACAATGTAACAATATTTGAGAAAAAAACAAAACTCGGTGGGATGTTAAGATATGGTATCCCAGCCTACCGGCTCCCAAAGAATGTACTAAATAATGAGATAAAAAAACTAATCGCATTGGATGTTAAATTTAAGACCAATTGTAGTGTCGGCAAACAGATTAGTTTTGATGAACTCCGAAAGAGTTTTGACTTTATTGTGATTAGTCACGGCGCCCATCAGAATCGACCATTAGGGGTCCCGAATGACGATGCCGATGGCGTATTTTCTGGTTTAGAATTTTTATCAATAATTAATGCGGGCAAAAAGGTGAAGATTGGTAAAAAAGTAGCAGTTATCGGCGGCGGCAATACCGCAATCGATGCCGCGCGGAGTTGTTTGCGGTTGGGTTCAATTCCAACAATTCTTTATCGAAGGACTAAAGCTGAAATGCCGGCAGTACCTGATGAGATTCGTGCCTGCGAAGATGAAGGCATTAAAATTGAATTTTTGGTCGCACCGGTAAAAGTATTGACCAATAAAAAAGGTAAAGTCAGTGGCGTTGAACTTATTCGGATGAAACTTGGCAAACCAGATGCATCAGGTCGTCGACGACCGGTGCCAATTGAAAACTCTAATTTTACTATGAAATTTGACACCATTATTTCGGCAATTGGTGAACAAGTTGACCTCTCATTTATTACCCCTGATATTATTAAAACTGACTGGGGCATAAAAGCAGATTTTCTTGGTAAAACGAATGTTAAGAATATCTATGCAATCGGTGATTGCGTCACCGGCCCGAAAACTGTCGTCGAAGCAATTGGTTATGGTAAAAGAACCGCCTGGGCAATTATCGGACTCGAAGATAAAATTATTTATAAGAGTGAAAACCCAGTGAAATTTACTGATTTAAACACCGATTACTTTGAACCATTACCCAAGATACCGATGCCGGAACTGGCAGTGAAATTTAGAAAAAATAATTTTAAAGAAGTCCATACTGGTTATGATAAGCATATGTTAGTTCGTGAAGCCGAAAGATGTTTTTCCTGCGGAGTTTGTAATAAGTGTGATAATTGTTTTGTATTTTGTCCGGATTTGTCAGTGATTAAAGATAACTCAGCATATTCGTTTGATTATGATTATTGTAAAGGTTGCGGGGTCTGTGCCCATGAATGTCCGCGCAATGCAATTTCAATGGTTGAAGAATCTAAGTTTGAAGAGTTTAATAAAGAAAAATTGAATCGGGGATAGTTTATGAAAAAAGTCATAACCGGTAACCATGCAGTTAGTTATGGTGCGCTACTTGCCCGAGCACAAGTTATTGCTGCCTACCCAATTACACCTCAGACCCAAGTCGTCGAACTTTTATCGGAGTTTTGTGCTTCGGGAAAACTAAATGCAAAATTTATCAAAGTAGAATCAGAACATTCAGCAATGGCGGCTTGTATTTCAGCAGCAGCAACTGGCGTAAGAACTTTTACGGCTACTTCAGCGCATGGCTTGGCGTTAATGCACGAAATGCTCCATTGGGCAGCTGGTGCTCGCTTACCCGTTGTACTGGCGAATATTAATCGGGCAATGGGACCAGGTTGGTCAGTATGGACTGACCAAAACGATTCTTTATCCCAAAGAGATTTGGGATGGATACAACTATATTGTGAGTCAAATCAAGAAGTCTTAGATACAACGATTCAAGCATTTAAGATTGCGGAAAAGGTGTTGTTACCAGTAATGATTGTACTTGATGCCTTTGTTTTATCTCATACCTCTGAAGCGGTTGATATTCCTGAGCAATCACTAGTTGATGCCTTTTTACCGCCGTTCGAACTTAAAACAAAACTTGATGTTAATTTCCCAAGGTCATATGGTGCTCTAACTAATCCAGATCATTATTTCGAAATTAGATACAAGATCCACAAAGCCAACGAATTAGCAGCAGAAGTTGTCAAACAAACTGATTTAGAATTTTATCAACACTTTGGTCGAAAATATGGCGTTATCGAACCTTACCGTTGCGATGACGCCAAAGTCATAATTGTTACTTCAGGTACGATTACCGGCACAGCACGAGCGGTAATTGATGAGATGCGCGAACAAGGTCGAAAAGTAGGATTACTAAAAATTAAATTATTTAGACCAACACCATTTGATGAACTCCGTTCAATTTTATATAAGGCGCAAAAGATTGCGGTAATTGACCGAAACATCTCCTTTGGTCATTCGGGTATTTTTGCCCAGGAAATCAAATCAGCACTTTATGGCATGGCTGGAGCACCACCAATTTTTAATTATATTATTGGCCTCGGTGGCCGTGATGTTACACCGGCGGATCTCAGAAACATTATTGATTATACTTTTAAAACCGATACGCCACCGACAAATATTATCTGGCAAGGAGTAAGATTATGAAAAGAAAAACAACATCGATGACGATTCGATCTTCTAAATATGCTAATATCATTGACCAGGAATATATGTTTCCAGGACATGTTGCCTGTCCAGGCTGTGGCGGTGCTTTAGCAATGCGTTTAGCACTAAAAGCATTAGGCGAAAAAACAATTGTGGTTCTCCCAGCATGTTGTTGGACAATTATTGACGGTCCATTTCCAATGCATTCATTACATGTACCAGTATTACACACCGCATTTGAAACCGCAGCAATTGCCGCCGCCGGGGTAAAAGCCGGTCTCGATATCCAAGGTAAAAAAGATGTTACGGTGATGGCTTGGGCTGGTGACGGCGGTACTTTGGATATTGGCATTCAAGCACTATCCGGTGCGGCTGAAAGAAATGATGATATTATTTATACCTGTTATGACAATGAAGCATATATGAACACCGGAATTCAACGTTCTTCCGCAACCCCGCTGGGCGCCTGGACAACAACTACTCCAGAAAAAAATCCCAAGTCAGAACCGAAAAAGAACATTACCGAAATAATGATTGCGCACCGAATACCCTATTGTGCCACTGCCACTTTAGCCTATCCTGAGGATTTAATTAACAAGTTTAAAAAAGCAAAAGAACTCAAAGGCACAAAATTTATCCACATTTTTGCACCCTGTCCAACCGGATGGAAGATGGCACCGGACCTAATGATAAAAATCTGTCGTTTGGCGGTCGAATCCAACATTTTCCCAATCTATGAATGTGAAAATGGGGTCAAATACAAAATAAATATCATTCCTCAAAAAACAGTACCGGTTTATGAGTATTTAAAACTTCAAGGCCGATTTGCTCATCTCACCCAGAAAGAAATTGAACAGATTCAAAAGACTGTAGATTTTGAGTGGCAATTACTCCAACAAAAGAGTAATATGAGCAAGCAATCATCGATTAGTTAAAGCTGATATTTATTTAATGGAAATAGCAGATAAGTCAGATAAAAATTGTAATTACCTGGTATTATTGGAAATATTTATCCCATTAATATTTTTGATTTTAATCGGATTACTTCCTTATTCATCGAACTCAGCATTTCATAGGCTAAGTCGTTGGCAATTTATGTCTAATTATTTCATCTTATGGCTTTTACTGATATTTTTTAGTTACATCTTCGGTGTATTTAACCCAAAAGCAGGTGGTTACTATGGTTTTAATATCAAAACCCAAATTATTTTTGTTGCAACAATTATCTCGCAGATAATTATACTATTTTTAATTAAACTTAACTGGGTTTTTGATATTAAAGTCTATTTAGCAATTTGGTTATTTTTAAACTTACTTGCACCAATAATTGGTTTAGCTTTGCGCCGGTTATTACCAATCTCAATAGTTTTGATTTCCGACAAAGAGCAAACTGAAAATAATGTACGATGCCTCGGATTCAAGGTAAGCAAAAAAATTCCGAAAGACGAAGCAGCAGAATGGTTACAAAGGAATGCCGACAGTTTTGGTCGGCTAAATAACGCTAATTTAATCTTAGTCGATATGACCAATCCCGTTCCTACATCACATCTCAAGCATTGGATAGAACAATTCTTTGTTGACTTTATTAGCATTCGGTCATTTAAAGCTTCGGATTGTTTGTGTGGATTAGATATTAGCGAATTAGATTATCCGCGGTTTGGTATTCAGAATCGGTATCAATCGGGTATTGGCTATCGCTTGAAGCGAATAATTGATATTGTTGTTTGCTTAATCGTGCTTATTTTGATTGCGCCTTTATTTTTATTTATGGTGTTATGTATTAAACTCGATAGCTCTGGTCCAGTTTTTTATCGCCATCACCGATTGGGTAAGAATATGAAGCCATTCAATTTATTAAAACTGCGGACAATGTATCAAGATGCTGATAAACGCTTGCAGGCAATTTTACAATCCGACCCAAAGTTAAAGGACGAGTTTGAAAAAACCTTTAAACTAAAAAATGACCCAAGAGTTACGAAAACCGGCAAAATTATTCGAAAACTTAGCTTAGATGAACTACCTCAGATTTTTAATGTCATTAGAGGCGAGATGAGTTTAGTTGGCCCAAGACCAATTGTTGAAGCTGAAGTTTTAAACTACCAAAAATATTCTTTGGATCTATTTCGGGTATTACCAGGGATGACCGGTTTATGGCAAACCTCAGGTCGAACTGAAACGAGTTATGAACAACGAATAAAACTCGATACTCATTATGTTCGCACTTGGAGCTTAAAAAATGATTTAAAGATGTTATTTAAGACAATCCCGGTGGTAATTAGTAAACACGGTGCTTATTAAAATTTTTAAGTGAAGTGGAATTCTAAATGGTAATTGATAAAATCGATTTAGCAATCATAAGACATTTAGAAAAAACCGGACTGTGGTTCAATACATTACCAGAACAATTAAAATTACCACTTGATAGCATTCGAGCCCGGATAAAAAAATTGGAAAGCGAACAAGTGATTTTAAGATATCAACCGACGATTTTTATCCCCCCATTTTTAGGTGGTGAATGGGTCTGGGGCTGTGTGCTAATTAATGGTGATGAAAGAGAAAAAATTATTAAAACAATATGTCAGAAGATACCGTTTATTTCAGAAATTTGGTTTTGTACCAATATCCCTTCTAACCTCGGACACAATTTCTCAATAATATTTTATTCCAAAGACTTTGATTCTGAAGTTAAATTTATTAAAGAAACTGTTGGCGTGTCTTATTTCTCGGCATATCGGATTGCAAATTACAGCTACCCATTAACTAGGATTTTTTCCTCTGAAGAAAAACAATTACTAAAGATATTTTGGACAAACCCGTTGGCTGATGTTGAGCAGATAGCCGAAGTTTGTCAAAAGAATCCAATGTGGGTAAAATCAAAGCTTGAAAAATTAATTTGGAGTCCGCAAAATTTAGATGGTGTGATAATAGTATTACCGGAAATTGATTACAAGCGGATCACCAATTTTGCCCATTGCCATTTTCTACTTTCAGCAAATCAGCTATCTGGACAAGAACTCGTTTCCGAGGATAAATCAAACTTACTAAAAGAATTAAAAACCTACGGATTCGATGTAATCTTTGACGGTCGTTTAGTTCTAAATAAATACCTACAAATTGAAACCGATATTTGGGGATTTAACGATTTGATTGGCAAAAAGATATTTCTGGAAAATTACCAAGGGCTCAAAATTCACGGTATTATTATTGCTGAAGAAATGCGAGTGGTCTCGGATTGGGGCAAAAAACTAATCGAAAATTAAATTTATCATGAAAAAAACAGATAAAATTTCATTAGTTAATTATTGACAAAAACTATATTTTCGGTTATGGTTAACAATTATGCTAAAAGAAAATCAATTGAAAACTTTTTTTACATCCGAGTCAGTTACTGAAGGTCATCCAGATAAATTGTGTGACCAGATTTCCGATGCGGTTCTGGATGATGTTTTACGACAGGACAGATATGGGCGAGTTGCTTGTGAAGTTTTTGTTTCAGTTGGTTTAGTGATTGTTGGCGGCGAAATCACCACGACTGCCTGGGTTGACTTACAAAGTTTGGTTAGAAAATTACTGTTCGAAATCGGCTATACTGATACTAAATACGGATTGAGTGCCGAGAATTGTGCAATTATAAATATTATCGGTAAACAATCGCCGGATATTGCCCAAGGGGTTGATATTGGCGGTGCCGGTGACCAGGGATTGATGATTGGTTATGCCTGCAATGAAACGAAAGAATATATGCCGTTACCAATTATACTCGCCCACCGTTTGTGCCAAAGGCTGGCTGAAGTTCGTAAAAAGAGAATATTAGAATACCTGGGCCCAGATGGCAAGTCACAAGTTACTGTTCAATATGAAAATGGTAAACCGGTTCGTATTTCTAGTGTGGTTATTGCCGCTCAACATACCGAAGATATTCTTGATCGAACTGGAAAAAGAATTACGCAAAAAGCAAGACAGGAAATTATTGAGCAAGTTATCAAACCCGTAATGCCCGCAGAGATGCTTGATAAAAATACCAAATATTTTGTTAACGAAACCGGTAAATTTGTTATTGGCGGACCTCAGTCTGATACTGGGATGACCGGTCGAAAAATTATCGTTGACACTTATGGCGGCATTGTTCGACACGGTGGCGGTGCATTTTCAGGTAAGGACCCAACTAAAGTCGACCGCACTGCATCGTATTTTGCTCGTTATGTTGCTAAAAATTGTGTAGCCGCAGGAATCTGTGATAAAATGGAAATCAGTCTTGCTTATGTTATTGGCCGTCCCGACCCAACGCATATTAGCCTTAACACCTTTGGCACAGCTAAAATCGCTGAGGATAAAATCTTAAGTGTGATTAAAGAAATATTTGATTTCACCCCAGCTGGAATGATAAGGAAACTCGACTTGCGTAGACCAATCTATCTACCAACGGCATGTTATGGTCATTTCGGACGTGAGGATAAATCAAAATTAGGCAGTTTTACTTGGGAAAAATTAGATAGTGTTCCAATAATTAGAAAGGCACTAAACTTTTAGTAAAACACCAAGGAGAGATCGTGGAATTTGATATCAGAGATATTAAATTAGCTTCAAAAGGTAAGCTGCGAATTGAGTGGGCAGCACGGTTTATGCCAGTTTTAACATTAATTCGCCAACGATTTGAAAAAGAAAAGCCATTGAAAAATATTAAAATTTCCGGTTGTCTACATATTACTTCTGAAACCGCCAATTTGGGCATTACCTTAAAAGCTGGTGGTGCCCAAGTGCGATTGTGTGCTTCTAATCCCTTATCAACCCAAGACGATGTTGCGGCAAGTATTGTTAAAGATTATAAAATATCAGTCTTTGCCATTAAAGGTGAGGACCGCAAGTCCTATTATCAACATATAAACCAAGCACTTCAACATAAACCAGATATTACAATTGATGACGGTGCCGATTTAGTTTCAACATTACATACTCAAAAAAAAGAATTACTAAAGGATGTTATTGGCGGCACCGAGGAAACAACCACTGGTGTTATTAGATTAAAAAGTATGGAGAGAGCCGGCGCTCTCAAATATCCAATAATTGCAGTCAATGACTCACAAACTAAATTCTTATTTGATAATCGTTATGGCACCGGTCAATCAACCATTGATGGTATTTTGCGCAGCACGAATTTTTTGTTTGCTGGCGCAACTGTGGTTGTTTGTGGTTATGGTTGGTGCGGTAAAGGTGTGGCTAGTAAAGCTAAGGGCTTGGGCGCAAATGTAATTGTAACCGAAGTCAACCCGATTAAAGCATTAGAGGCAAAGATGGATGGGTTTCAAGTAGCAAGATTAGAAGATATCTGTCCAATTGCCGATTTGTTTGTAACCGTTACTGGATGTGAAAATGTAATTGTCAAGAAACATTTTCTGAAAATGAAGGACGGAGCAATTATTTGTAACTCTGGACATTTTGATGTTGAAATTAATAAAAATGATTTGGCAAAGATCACTAAACGTAAAAGACTGGTCCGCCATTTTTGTGAAGAATATGAACTGCAAAATGGCAAAAAGATTTATCTGTTAGGTGAAGGCCGGTTGGTTAATTTAGCATCGGCTGAAGGTCATCCGGCAATGGTAATGGATATGTCATTTGCCAACCAAGCATTAGCGGTTGAATATTTAGTCAAAAAGGGTAAATTGCTGGAAAAAAAGGTTTACAAATTACCTGAAGAACTTGACCTAGAAATTGCTCGATTAAAGTTAAAATCAATGGGCGTGACCATTGATAAATTAACACCGGCACAGCAAAGATATATTTCTTCTTGGCAATTTGGAACTTAATCAGTCCCGTTAACAAACAATCCCTATTTCTCAAAATCGTTAATATTTCCCAAAACTCTAGGATATGAGGTTTAAGAAGATAAAATACTTGGTAAATCGCACTTAAAAAATACAAACATCTTGACACGATAAAATATATCTGTAAAATACTATAACTAGTAGGAGGGATTATGAAGTATTTAATTGGATGTTGGGTATTTTTAATTGCGTGGGCACAGCCAATCGAAGTGATTATTGGAACTGATTCAACCCCTTGGCAACAACCCTTTGCGCTCTTATATAATTTCAACACTTATGAAGCAATCTATCGTCAATCCGAGATCGATATCGCCGGGCTTGTCACCCATCTTGGTTTTTATAAATCGCACGGTAATACTGCTATTGACCCTGATGTGATAATTTATATGAAACAAACAACTGATACAACATTGCTGTCCGGTCCATACTCATTGAATGGTTACACTCAAGTTTATCAAGGCACATTTCCCAACTACAACAATGCCTGTTGGATGAATGTCGAGTTATCTCAACCCTTTTATTATGATAATAATAGTAATCTCGCGATTCTCATTCTTAAAACCTATCAGCAATGGCATTCCTCCCCTGGATATTGGCGATATTCAAACACCGCAAGATATTTAACAAGATATGCATCGAGTGATAATAGTCAACCAATCTATTTAAACCAAACTTATTCGCGTTGTAATCTCAGGTTAGTAATAACACCCGTCGGAATAGAAGAGACTAATTTAAATAAGATGCCTGTGTTAACTATGCTTTATCCACCAAAGCCCAATCCGATAATTAATGGCATAACACACATTCTATTTTCCAATGCCGAACTAACAAAAGTAACGGTTAAAATCTATGATGCGGAAGGAAAGCAAATTAGAACTTTAGTTGATGAAGTGATGCCGGCAGGTATGAAAGATATTGTTTGGAACTGCCGAGACGATAATAACGAAAAAGTTGCCAAAGGTATGTATTTTGTTATGCTGACAACACCTGACCAACGATTTACCCAAAAAATAACCTTGCTAAGATAAATTGCTTAGTTGGATATAATAATTTTCCCCCCAATACTTCTTAATTTGGGCGGCAAGTATGAAATATCCGGGTATTAAAATGGCTCTATCAGCAACCTATTGAGCAATTTTATCGGCTATCTTACTGAAAATCCTATGAATAATTCATCCGAGCGATTTGTAAAATGGATAACAATGCAAGTTAGCATCCCTGTGTTGATTTTGCTAAGGTTATTGATAACTACTAAAAACAAATTCCCAAAATGTTTTTATTCTCGTACAGGTAAAAAGTCTTTAATAACGTCTAATATGTTGTGTTTGTCTATTTATTATCTTAAGATTAGCGCCTTTTTAGTTAAACTACCATTCGGAGTCTTCAGTTCTACAAAATAGACGCCGTTTGTTAATTTTTTGCCTTCTTGATTAGTACCGTCCCAAATAATCAGTGGCGAATCAACCGACATTGTCTTAACAACGGTCCCAGTGGCATTATAGATATTTAATTTTGAACCTTTAATTGCTGGCAAAAGTAATCTGATATTGGTTTGATTGATAAATGGATTAGGATAGATTTGCAATTTGTCTGATGTAAATTTTAAATCAGTAATTTCTTGTTCAACTCCGGGTAACGGTTCATTGAAATACTCTAAGATGCGTCGCATCACATCCCATTTCTGAATATAACGACCAACGGTGTGGTCAATTGCTTCAAATGGCAAACCAAAATAGACTACTTTGTAAGTACCGTTATAGCGAATAACACCATAGACGGTGGTGTCTGGATAATTGCGATAACGAAAACAAGGATAAGCTCCACTAATTGGCCGAATACCATCACAAGATGTTGCATTACTTGCGCCGCCAGCACCGCCAGTGACAATTGTATCGCCATTAACGCCTCCAATCGGGTCATTAGGAATGCCAACTGAATATAATGTTCCGGTATGAGAAACAACATATTCGGCATGAAGATAATTAGAATAGAACGGTGTCGTGCCAATGTTTTGACCAATATTTTGACCACAGATAAATAAGTTCTTCCCTTGATTGAGATAACTGGTTAAGTTTGTTTGGTCAGTTGATGTTAAAGTGTTTAAACTATCAAGACCAGTAAACCAAACAACCACCGGATATTGTAATAAAGTATCAAGTGGTGGTGAACCAGCAGTTGCCACTGTCCAGACGGCATAAATTGTTTTTAAAGAATCAATTGCCTGTTTATACCAGCGTTCATAGTCAGCACCATTGTCATCATCAACCAATAAAATTCGTGGTAAACAGACATTCATATAGATTGTGTCGGCAGTTCGAATTGATGGTGGTGTTGCATTGATTGTAATCTCAAAACGGACGCGATGAGGAATCGCATTGGGCACAACCGTAAAAACGAAAGAATCAGCAGAACAATTTGCTGAACCACCCGGATTAATTGTGGGAAATGTTGCGGTGTTTTTGGTAATGACAATTGCTGGGTCAGAACAAGTTAATGTTGCTGAAACGTTGGTTGCTGGTTGATAGTTAATTTCATTGGTCATTGTTGTAATCAAGGCAATATATTCACCAGGTTGCGGATAATTATTATTGCCATCATTTAAACGAAAACTAACTGTTCTTAGATTACAGCGAATTGGTTGCAAAACTGCCTTGGCAACATTAATGCGTCCACGACCTAAATTGCCGGCAACGTATTGAGGGTCAGGCATTGAATCGCATGACTGAAAGATACGGGTTGTGCACTGAGCATTGGTCATTGAAGGATAGACCGACTTAAGTAGCAGCGCTTCACCGACAACACAAGGCGCTGAAAATGATGTGCCATCAAAGGCACCATAGGCATTAGTAAAAATATCGGTTGTAAGTACTTGGGTGCCGGGTGCGGTAACATCAACCCAAGGCGCATAATTAGATTCATAACCGCCACCCCAATTGGAACGCAAGTCTTGTGCATCAGAAGCAGCAACCGCAATCACATTGGGATAACAAGCCGGATAGCGAGGTTGAAAATTTGAAAATTGATTGCCAGCCGAAGCAGCAAGCACAATACCCGCCGACCAACAATATTGGATTGCATTATTCTCCAATGAATTATAATAACTGCCACCGTAAGACATATTTATTGCCCAGACATTACGACTTACCGCATAATTCAAAGCCTGGATAGCATAAGAAGTGTAAATACTGCCACCAGTGCCAACTCGAGCAATTACATAGCGACAACCCCAAGTTATACCGGCAACACCGGCGCCATTATTGGTATGAGCACAAAAAACACCGACGCACTCAGTACCATGGTCGTCGCCAGCTGGTGGAAATGGATTGGCATTACCATTTAAGAAATTATAACCAATAACATCATCGGCATAACCATTGTAATCCTGGTCAATGCCATCTAAATCGCCACCAGAAGATGCCGGTGTCGGGTCAAAACGTCCATTATGATTGATATCTTCGGCCGGATTTACCGCATAAGTCCAGGTCAAATCTTCATGTAAATAATCAACACCGCAATCAATAATTAACGCAGTAACCGAACTATCGCCGTGAAAACTGTCCCAGGCTGTCGGACATTTGATTTTTGTTAAATGCCACTGGCCACTAAATAACGGGTCATTAGGAATTAAATCAGGATCTCTTGGGACAACGTCAGCTTTCCTTATTAAATCAGGTTCAACATATTCAAAAAAACCAGTCTGATAATATTCTTCTTTAATTGACAGAACATCGTATGTCTCAGGAAAGAGTAGTAAATATATTAAGTCCATACCAAACTGCTTTGCCAGTTCGGTCGGATTAGGTTCTTTGTTTAATTTTTCAAATTGATAGACTCGCCATTTTTCATTTAGTTGGTTCACTACTGGAAATGGTGTAATTGGTTTGCCGTCGACAAATTCGATGTTAATCGCATCTCGATATTCAGGTTTGAATTGCACCAATAATCGACCAGGAGCAATTTCGTCATAAATATTGGCTATTCCCAAATTTAATG
>JBDRUR010000001.1:0-56520 GCA_039801485.1 Caldifarciminota bacterium | reverse complement strand
CTTGAATAGTATTAATCAAAGTTCAATAGCACATTTATTAAACAATCATAAAGTTGATAGCATAATTGTAAATGCCGAAGACTTCGATCAAACCCAAATTTTGGAACTCTACGAAATTGCCGAAGGCAAAATCCATAATTTTTTTGTGATACCAGCATTATCACAACTTCAAACCGCCGGTGTTGAGATTGAGCAGTTAGAGTCAGTTTTATTGATGAAATTTAGTTATAATCTGCTAAAGAAAGAAAGTCAAATTGCCAAACGCATATTTGATTTAGCAATTGCCAGTATTGCCTTAATAATTTCTTTGCCATTAATTTTAATAATTTCGTTACTTATTAAAATTACATCTACGGGACCAATTTTTTTTATCCAATCGCGACTGGGCAAAGGAATGAAATTATTTCAGTGCTATAAATTTCGAACGATGTATCTCGATGCCGAAAAAAGATTAACAGAAACTTTGCAAAAATCAGTAGCGCAAAGAACAGAATGGGAGAAGTATTTTAAAATCACCAATGACCCCAGAGTAACACCTTTGGGTAAATTTTTACGACGAAGCAGTTTTGATGAATTACCCCAACTATTAAATGTAATCAAAGGCGAAATGAGTTTGGTCGGACCGCGACCTTATTTACCTAATGAGGTGAAAGACATCGGAAAAGAAATCGGGATTATCACCAAGGTAAAACCAGGGCTTACTGGTCTGTGGCAAGTTTCAGGAAGAAGTCAATTGACATTTGCCGAACGGTTGCGATTAGACGAATTCTATGTTAAAAATTGGTCAATATGGACTGATATTGTGATATTAGTAAAAACCATCGCCGTATTATTTAAAGCCGAAGGAGCGTATTGACGAAAATTATGAAAAAAAGTCTTGTGCGATTTATTGCATTTTCTATGCTTTTTATCTTAATTAATCCATTAAAAGCTAATGAATGGCATAGTTATACTAATACTAATTTCATTAATTACCTTATTGGTGATTCTAATTATTTATACTGTGCAACTCATGGCGGGTTAACTATTTTCTCTTTTGCCGAGAGTTCATTCATTGCGACCTATACCAATGTCGATGGATTGAATACTAATCGATTAACCTGCTTGCTATTTGATAAGTTTCAAAATATTTGGGTGGGTTCTTATCGTGGAATTTCAATTTTTAATCCGATAACTAAGAAGATTACAAATTATAATCAATTTGGCGAACTTAACCAAGTTATAATTTCCTGTCTAAATCGCTGCGGCGATACAATATTAGTTGGTACAAAAACTGGATTATATCTCATTGACACCAAGGGCACTGTCTCAACCGCTGACGATAATCTTATTATCCCTAATTTTCCAGGCAGTTTTACTCGTAATATATTTTCGGTTAATGTTAATAATGATTTTTGGGTCGGCGCCAGCCCAGGCATCATCAAATTGAATCGAAATTTACAATCATATACCTGTTTTCCTCATCCATTTGGTGATTCAGTTAAAGCAATGATTTTTGTTTACGACACTTTATTTATCTTAACCGAGAAAGGACTAGCAAAATATAATGACACTACCTTTGTTCCAATAATTTATTTCCCAGAAGATTATCTGGTGTTTGATTTAAAATATGCGGAAAATAATTTTTATATTGCGGCAACCTGTGGCTTGATAAAATATCAATATGGTGGGTCGATGTCATTTATTCTAAACGAAGATACCAGAAGTATTTTTATTAATGACGAAATTTGGGCCGGTATCGGTGGGTCAGAATATTTCGGGGGAGGAATAAAGTGTTTAGTTAATGGCAATATAAAAAGTTACTTCTCAAATGGATTAAAATCAAATTATGTTTCCTGTCTCATGGTTGATAATGAAGGTTCAATTTATGCATTACATTTTACATTAGCAATATGGGGAAATCGGACAATAAGCTATAAAAAAGCATTCGACGATTGGCAGTTATTATATGACACCTTAATGAATTGCAATATTGGAGCAATTGATAGCAAAAATCGCATTTGGCTTGGCCATTGGTTTCGCGACGGCGGCATAAGTTGTTATGATTTTAATACCAACAGCTGGTATGTTCAAACTTGGACTGGACCACGTGGTGTAATTGCCGCCATTGGAATCGATAAACACGATACTAAATGGATTTATACGGAAAGCGGCACAATATCTGCCATTGACTCAACAAACCAAACAATTGAATTTAACATACCCGGACTAGGACTTCTCCATGACCGACACGGCAGAGGATATGAGTTCGCTTTCGATATTAAAAATAGGGTTTGGCTAGCTTCACAAGATGGTCTTGTCATGATTGATTACAATAATACCTTATTCGACCAATCAGATGATACTTATCGAATATTTCGTCAGGGTTTATCGGAAGCAGATATCAATTCAGTAGCAATCGATGCCGAAAATCAAATATGGTGTGCAACTGTCGATGGTCCAGCAATCTTAAAAAATGATACATTTAGAATTATGGCGATTGATGCCGATAAAGTAACAAGAATAAAAACTGACAATTGGGGTGGCGTATGGATATTAACTAACAAAGGACTTTTTTATTACAACATCTATACAAAAATTTGGACATCCTATACTGCTGAAAACAGTAATTTACTTCCCAATATTGAAAACGATAATAAGTTTTATGATTGGTTATCAATAAGTCAAGAACAAGGATATTTATTGATTGGCACCAAAGAAGGCATTAGTCAGTTTGATTATCGAAATCCGCCATTAGAATCATTATCTGAAATAAAGATTTATCCCAATCCATTTATTGCCAAAGAGCACCAGGTGATCACATTTGATAGTTTACCGTTTAATGCTTCGATTAAAATTTATACTATCCAAGGTGAATTTATCACCGAAATTAAACCAAATATGCTATATAATGCCGTAAGATGGCATCCAACTTCTTTGCGTTCTGGCATCTATTTAGCGTTAGTTATTACTGAAAAGAAGATTCGTATTGCTAAATTTGCAGTAATTCGTTAAAATTCATCAAGGTCTTCGTCGTAATCTTCTTCGTCAAATTTTTCACCTTGACAATCTGAATAGTCAGGACATTCGCTACAACAGTTCTCATCCAGTTTATCTAATTCTTGACATTCATCATAAAAGGGACAGATGTCACAACACATTATCTCCTCCTTAGTTTTTGTGAATGTATTTAATAGTTCATTTTATATATTTCTTTTTAGCTAAGTTTATTTTCGGTTTAATTTTTTCCTCTTTTGATAAATCCATACAGGAATCGAAATATTTACATTGATAGCAGCAATCATCTCGTAATTGAGACTTATTAAAACATATTTCATAACCAGAACAAGCACGACAACACATTGCTAATTTTTCCTCCTATTTTTTACAAACTGTTTTTATTAATTTCATTTATGTTTTTTATAATTCATCATGATAACTAATTCTCTTAATATTTCGGCAACAACCGAAGCATAAGTTAAATTGTTTGAAATTAAAGGGTTGAACTCAACAATATCACAACCAACAATATTTAACTCGCGCATCTTATAAATAGCAGAAAACAATTCTTGATAAGTGATACCGTTAGGAATCGGAGTTTGAACTGACGGGAAAAGTCCGCAATCAATTACATCGATATCTAAAGTTAGATAACACGGATTTTTGCCAATTCTTTTTATTATTCCGTCCAAATATTTTTCGACATTAAACAAATATTGATTTTTTGCTACCGGACCAGTTATTGATCGTAATCCAAGTTGGAAAATATTTTCCCAGGGTATTACTTGAGAAATGTTGTTCATGACAGTTGCATGACAGAATTTTTCTCCCAAAAACTCCACCCGCGTATCCGGGTGGGCATCAAGTTGAATTACAAACAAATTTGAATAATGTTTTGCAAACTCAGTCACAATCGGTAGCGTAATTGTATGTTCACCACCTAGTGATATTATTTTCTTATGATTTTTTAGATGTTTCGTAATTACCTGTCGAATCTGCCTAAAAGTTTGTTGAATCGTTTTATAAGATAAATCAAGATCACCAGCATCATAAATTTTATAATTTGTTACATCCTTTTGAAAATAGGGACTGAAATATTCAATATTTTGTGTCGCGATGCGAATCTCATTTGGTGCAAATCGGCTTCCAGGCATAAAAGAACTAGTCCGGTCATAAGGAATACCCAATATTATCGTGTTTGCTTGTTCATATGAAGCGTTCGCAAATTCTATGTTCATAAACAACTATAGCAAGATTAATATAACATTTTTATATGTCAAGGCTTTTTATCAAACAAGAATCGAATTCAATATTAATATGCTTATTAGTTAAAAAGTTCGCCCGAATTGAAAATGTGGTTCCCATCGACCTCTGCCATCTCGGTCAAATCCATAGCCAAAATCAAATCCAATAAGACCAAGCATCGGAATTTCGAGGCGGACACCGACACCGGCACCGCGTTTTAGGTTAGAAATATTAAATTCTCTAAAAGAATTCCAAGTATTACCCGCATCAACAAAAACAAGAAACGCAAGCTGATGCGAAGGGCGGAACTTAAATTCTGATGAATATATTGCCTCGGCCTTACCACCGATATTATAGCCTCCTTCATTAACACCAATTGAACGGTCACCATAACCACGAATTCCATCAACACCAGTACCGCCAGCATAAAATCGTTCGTAAATTGGGACGGTATCTTTATTACGAAACCCTTCAATCACTCCCATTCGCGTGCGAAACATTAGACAAAACTTTTTAAACATCGGAAAGTAGACGCTGGCATCAATTATATGACGATGAAAGAAAATGTCGATTGTCGAGAAATCCAACCCATAAGATATTAATGAACCTGATAATGGGTTATATATATAATCGCGAGAATCACGATTAAAACTTATACTGGGCATCAAGGTTATTCGATGAGTTGTATCGCGATAAACTGAATAGATACCGGTTGGTTTATAATTGGCACTAATTGATTTGCTCGGAACGACGACATCGCTGATATTTATCCCCAGATGGATTCTTGAATAATCTAACAGTAATGGTCGAGAAAAACTTAAACTAATTGCGTTCTCCTTTTTTTCATAATAGTCATATTGACGAGTTAAGTAGGAAACATTAATACCACCGGCGATCGGTTTATCAAAGAGATATGGTTCAACAAATCCGAGTTGGAGATTTGTTTTGGCACCACCTTTTTCTGCTTTAATTGATAATTGTTGTCCTTTACCAAATAAGTTGGGTTGGGTTAATTCGATATAACCAGTAAGTTTATCTTGAGCTGAGTAAGAAATTCCAGCGCCAATAGTGCCGAATGAACTTTTTTCTTTAACTTGGTATATTAAATCAATATCGCCTTGTTCGTTGACACGATTATAATCAAGTTTAACATCTTCAAAAAAGCCAAGATTAAAAATGTCCCGTTGACTTCTGATAACATCAGAACGTTTAAATATCGAACCCGGTAAAGTGCTAATTTGTCTTCTGATGACTTTATCATGAGTTCGTTCATTGCCTTCAATAATTACCAATCGAATTTTCGCCGGTTGATTTTCGACGATTGAATATTTGATATAGACTGTATTGTTAATAATGTCTTCATTTGGTGTAATCTGCGCGTAAATAAAGCCTTGTTCCGAATAAATACTATATAGTTCTACCAATGTTTGATTTATCTTTTTGATGTTATATACTTGGTTAGGTTTAATCCGTAATGCCGACTTTAACTCTTCCGATTTTATCACACTATCACCAACGAATGAAATATCACCAATATAGTATTGTTGACCTTCATCGATGTTGATTATTAAATCTAACCACTGATTGTTATCCTGTTCATCAAATTTAATATCATAATTTACAATCTGGGCATCCAAGAACCCATGTTCTTTGTATAACTCGATTATGTTATCTAAGTCTTGTTTAAATTTATCCTCGCTAAATAAACCTTTGCGATACCAAACTTTTTCTTTATTCGCCATCCGTTTTTTTATTTTTTTATCAGAAAGTGCTGAATTACCAATTATCTCAATCTTCTTTATTCTAACTTTCTCCCCTTCATCAATTTGGAAAATAATATTTACTCGATTCATCGAATCGGGTTCTGATTTTTGAACATTGACTTTAATTAAAATATAACCTTTTTGTTTATATAAATCTTGGATTGCTAATTTCCAATCAAAAATTTTCTGGTTTGTGACAACTTCGCCAATTTTAATTTTTGTTTTTTCGATTAAATCTTTAGTTTTTATTTTACGATTTCCAAAAAACTTCACATCTTGAAGAATCGGAAATTCTTTAACTATAAACTTTACCTGAACGCCATCAGCAATATGAATAGTGTCAACCTCAATGGTTTCAAAAAGTTTTAGTTGGTATAAACGTTGAATCGCTAAGGCAATTTGATATTTAGAATATTGCTCGCCGACTTTTATCCCGGAAGTTTTGATTATTAAATTAGGGTCGGTGAATTTGGTTTCTGCCTCAATATTAGTAATGATTTGGGTATTAATTAGAAAAAATAGAATTAACGAAAACACAAGTGTTTTTAATCCGGAATTTTGACCGATGAAGAAATTTCTTCACTGGTAAATACAAGTTTTTCGCCATCACGAGTAATCCTAATGACCGAGCCTGGACTAAATTTATTTTTTAATATTTCTTCACTTAATGGGTCTTCTAACAATCTTCTAATGGCGCGTTTAATCGGTCGCGCACCAAACTCTGGGTCAAAACCTTGCTCCACTAATAAATCTTTGGCATTTTTTTCAAGAACAATCGTCAATTTATTTTCTTTTAGACGCTCGGCGATATCATTTATCTGAATGTCAACAATTTTTTCCATTTGGGTGCGGTCTAATGATTTAAAAACAATAATTTCGTCAACTCGATTTAAAAATTCGGGACGAAAAACTTTTTTAACTTCATTTAACAACTTTTCTTTTATTTTTTCGTAAGATTCCGCTTCAGTATTAGATTGGAATCCTAACGAAGTTGCCTTTTTAATTTCAGCAGTAGCGATATTGGAAGTCATAATGATGACCGCATTCTTAAAATTAACTTTCCGGCCTAACGAATCAGTTAGTTGTCCATCCTCTAATATTTGAAGCAGAATATTAAAAATATCC
This sequence comes from Caldifarciminota bacterium, assembly GCA_039801485.1. Lineage (GTDB taxonomy): Bacteria > Hydrothermota > Tepidihabitantia > Tepidihabitantales > CAIPLT01 > JBDRUR01. Next base: position 49,408 of record JBDRUR010000001.1, on the reverse strand, counting down.
GGGTGGGCTTTTTCAATTTCATCAAATAAAACTACTGAATATGGTTTCCGGCGAACTTTTTCCGTCAGCTGTCCACCTTCTTCATAGCCAACATAACCCGGTGGTGCACCGACCAATCGTGAGACATTAAACTTTTCCATATATTCACTCATATCCAATCTAATCAGCGCATCTTCGTGACCAAAAAGAAACTTTGCTAGAACTCTCGCCAATTCGGTTTTGCCAACTCCGGTCGGTCCTAAAAAGATAAAAGAACCAATTGGCCTTCGTGGGTCTTTAATACCGGCACGACTTCTGCGAATTGCTTTGGCAATCGCCTCAATTGCATGTTCTTGTCCAACTATTCGCTGTTTTATTTCCTCTTCCATTTTTAATAGTCGTTGTTGCTCATTTTCTTCTAATTTCGTCAACGGCACTGATGACCAGGATGCAACGACATAGGCAATGTCTTCTTCATTAACAACCGGATAATTACCAGATATCTCCCATTCTTTTCGTTTCATTTTCAAGGTTTCAATCAAATTTTTTTGTTCATCACGCAATAGTGCCGCTTTTTCAAATTTTTGCTGTTTGATTGCTTCTTCCTTTGCCTTCCGTACTTTTTCAATCTTTTTTTCAATTTCTTCTAATTCGGGATTAACTGTTGCTCTAAGTAATTTTACCCGTGAACCGGCTTCGTCAAGAACATCGATTGCCTTATCGGGCATAAATCGGTCAGTAATATACCGGTCAGCCAAATATGCTGCTGCCTTAATTGCCGAATCAGTATAAACTACTTTATGGTGTAACTCATATTTTTCCTTAAGTCCCATTAAAATCCTTATTGTTTCTTCAACTGACGGCGGGTCGACCATCACCGGTTGGAATCGTCGTTCTAAAGCTGAGTGTTTCTCAATATATCTCCGATATTCTTCTAAGGTTGTTGCACCAATACATTGTAATTCTCCACGCGCCAATGCTGGTTTTAAGATATTAGATGCGTCGATTGAACCTTCGGCCGCCCCCGCGCCGACAATTGTATGCAATTCATCAATGAATATAATGCTGTCGCCTTGATTAGTAATTTCGTTGATAACTGCTTTGAGGCGTTCTTCAAATTGACCCCGGTATTTTGTTCCGGCAACGATTGCTGCCATATCTAAAGCTAAAACTCGTTTATTTTTTAAGACGCTTGGAATTCTACCGTCAACAATTCGTTGTGCCAGACCTTCAACAATCGCGGTTTTACCAACACCGGCTTCGCCAATTAAGACCGGATTGTTTTTTTTGCGTCTTGCTAAAATCTGAATTACCCGCTCAATTTCTTTTTCTCGTCCGATAATTGGGTCGAGTTTATCTTCACGAGCAAGTTGGGTCAAATCGCGTGAGAAAAAGTCTAAAGCTGGTGTTTTTGATTTTTGCTTTTTGGGAGTTTCGACTACTTCGCCACCTAGTATCCGTAGCGTTTCTTGCCGAACAATTTCTAATTCAATACCTAATGATTGTAATATCTGGCAGCCGATACTTTCTTCTTCTCGCAAAATACCTAACAGGATATGCTCGGTACCAATATAGGTATGATTCATTCGCCGCGCCTCATCAACTGCCCAATTGAGTGCATTACGTGCTTGTTGATTTAAGGGAATATCTCCTAACACCAAGGTTTTGGAACCGTAACTAACCGCATTTTCAATTGCCCTTCTTAAATCATCTAAATTGATTCCTAAATCGGTTAGCACCATTGCCGCGACCCCTTCGCCTTCTTTAACTAAACTTAAAAGAATATGCTCGGTACCAATATAATCGTTATGTAGTCTAATTGCTTCTTGTCTTGCTAAATTTAAGATTTTTCTTACACGTTCAGTAAATCGTTCTTGCATATAATATAATTTTAATAGGATTTATAAATATTGTCAAGGCAGAGAGTCGGGCAATATTGCATTGAATATGCCAATATTATTTTGTCCTTGCATTTGGTTTACGCTTTGATTTTACTTTAGCAAAGCGTCTTCGTGAAAATTTAGGGATAATAAAAGGTACCGCTTGCCGATAATTTAAATATTCATCCTTAAAATTTTTTTCGTTGGCTTTTTCTTCATTGCTCATAATTCGATAGATTAGATATAAACATACAAAAATAATTACTAACCCTAAATATGACGAAAAAATTAAAGGAATTGCAATTACTTGCAAAATTGTTCCTAAGTGACGGGGATGACGACAAGTTTGAAATATCGTAATCTTAAAAAAATGTTGATGCGGATTTTTTAATAACTCTAATAATGTGTAAATTCTTAACAAAACGCCAACCAAGAAAATCGCGATACCCAAAATATTAATATAGGGATTTAAAAAATCCAGTTGTGTTAGGTTTAAGGCACTATAGTCAGCAATCGAATAAATTGCACTGCCATAAAGAAAAATTGCTAATAAAGTTTGTTCCAGTTTTGGTGGTACAATAATCCCTGACTGCCAAAATGGCGAGTTAAAATAATATTCAATACCCATCCAGCAGACTAAGATTATAAAGAAAAGAAATGGAATACTCGCTTTTAATGGATTTAATGAATTAAAGAAATTATGACTAAAATTTATAAAGTACCAGACAACAAATAAGGTCCAAAGAAATCGCCCCAAACGAAAATTCCTGATTAGCAGCATTGATTAATATCCCCAGCGCCGAGTCCGTTTTTTCCACGATTCTTCAAATGCCAATGAAAAATTGATACGGCCAATTGTTTCTTTTGTTTCTTTACCAAATCTTCTAATAAGTTCAAGTGAATAATCAAAGGCACCAAAATTCGCAATTGGTATGCGACTCCCGGTAGTTAAGGCATACTCTTTTATTGGGATGTTCTGATAATCGCGTAAATACGACAAATAATAACGCATACCAATTCTTAATGGGTAACTTTCCATAAACCAGTGTTCTAACGCCAAAGAATATTTAATGCTGTTTTGATATTTAGTGACGACGGTATCCGCAATTAAAGTCTTTGTCCAATTACGGTAAAATATATCTAAATAAAACTTAGTATTAGTGAGCTTATTAAAAATAATACCGGCACCAAAACCCTGAGGCAAATTAAACTTTAAACCACTGATTGAATCAACAATTGTATTATGGCTTATTACCTTGCTATTAATTACACCGGTTAGAAAATTCTCGAAAATAGCTCCGATTGTTAAAAATGATACATCTGTAAAGACACCAAATTTCAGATTATGAGTTGAATAACCAGTAATTACCGTGTCTAATGTAATATAATTTCTATCTAAAACTTCAAAGGTCCATTGCTCAAGGGACTGACCAAGAATTTTGGCGTATTCAAAACCACAACTGAATTTATTATTTAAAAATGACTTACTACAATTAATGCCAATTCGATACATCCCCCCTTTACCAATGACATGTCGTTGATAATGATAACCAGCAAATGAAGTAGTTTCTGAATAAACATCAAAATTTTGGTTAAAAATCTCTGATAGTCTAACCCCGATTCGAAAGTGATAAGGCAACGGAATTTTACCTTCGACCAGCATTGGTCTAACATCATAAATTAACCTACCATTTTCTCGATATTTTCCATAGACCAAGTTCGATAATACCGATGCGTAAAAAGATGTCTTGTTTAACACTAATGGAAATGATGGGTTTTCTCGATGAAGACTGACCAGACCACCTAATCCGAGAGCAGTTGCATTATTAGATAATAGCTCTTCGCCAAACGACTTCATTGAAAAAAAAGACTGGGCATTAATCAATGTTGTCAAAATTAACAAACCGATTATTGTATTTTTAATATGAAAATATCTCATTTAAAACGCCTTTCTGGTGGCAGAATATAGGCAACTTTCAGATAAGGACCAACCGGATTCGTTCTAAGTTGCACTCGGCTTATCTCATGATTTTGCGGATAACACGAAATTAATATCCCAAAATTGGAATCTGGTTTTGTTTTCCAAAATTGGACAATATTCCGTAAATCAAATTTAATAATACTATCATTAGCTGCATGAAATCGACTTTGGGCAAAACGATTGTCGGCAAAACTTGTAAATGAAGCAAAATACGGTTCCAACACCTTCCAAACCGCAATATCAAAAGTATCTGATAGCGAAAAACTAGATTGGACAGGCAAGACGAGTTCGGCAAAGACAATTGTCGTATTATCAGGAATTGAATCTAAATCAAACTTTAGCATTGTCCGAAAAGGATAACCGGCACCGAGCCAAGCATCTTGATATGGGTCAGGTGTCAAATTGATTGCTTTAATAATGTGAGCATCCTGCACAGCAGTAAATGTTTTTTTCGTTACACCATATTCCACAATTAACTTTGGCGCTTTGCCAATGTGCCGAGAATTTATTGTCGCAAATAAGCCATTAGATGTTGGAATTAAAATAAAACCATTAGCATAATTCCTTAATGTATCTAAAAGTGCTGGATTGACTCCGATTGAGATAATACAACTATCAGTTGTTAAATCAACATTTGTTATTAAATGCGGATAATAATCACCGCCGGGGTTTAGCCATGATTGTCCTTCGTATGTTCGGTTCCACGTAACTGAATTTTCTTGCCATTCACTGATTTTGGTGATTAAATAAATGTCAAAGTTTATTCCATTGTATTTATATGGATATAGCACCAAATTCAATGAAGTAATACCGTCGAGCGTTAAAGTGTCTATTGGGAATTTTAGCAAAATCCGCGACTCATACTCGTTATTTTTTCCAAGCACCAGATAATCAGCCCAACCTAAGGGCACATTTTTACCATAACAATATTGTTCGATAGGATATAAGGTTTGAGTTAATGGTACCGATAATTCTCGTTCTAATTCATTAAATCCGATTGGGTCTTTATTACATGAAACTAAAAAATATACCAATAATAAAATAATTAAAAAACAATATCGCCTAATCATAAATGAATTTTATTTTGTGTCACGGTTTATTGATTGAGTGATGAAATCTTTCTTCGATGTGCTCAGTAATTTTACTTCGAGCAGCATAGACCGCGGTTCTTATCGCATTCTTCATTGCTTTGACTGTTGAACGCCCGTGAGCGATGATAACCGTTCCTTTGACACCCAATAACAACGCACCACCATATTCTTCATAACTTAATCGATTAAGAAATTCGCTGAAGACTGGTTTTGAAAACCAACGACGCACACGATATTTCGACTCTGATGCCAAATAATCCCTTAAAAGTTCGTGAATAACCTCGGCAATACCTTCTCCAAACTTTAAAACAATATTACCGACATAACCATCGCAGACAATTACGTCGCAGACGCCTTTTAAGATATCCTGTCCTTCGATATTACCAATAAAATTAAGTTCGCTTTCTGAGAGCAGTTTATAAGCAGTTTGATTAACTTCTGGTCCCTTAATCTGTTCTTTACCGACATTTAATAGCCCGACTGTCGGATTGGCTTTCTTGAAGATATAACTGGCGGCAATTGAGCCCATAACCGCAAACTGATAGAGATTTATTGGTTTAACATTGACATTGGCGCCAATATCAACCATCAAAGTATTGCCCTTCGGTGTCGGAAATGGTGCTGCAAGTGCTGGTCGGTCGACACCAGCGATACAGCCAAGTAACGATATCGCAAAAGCCATGACCGCGCCGGTGTTCCCAGCACTAACAACCGCATCATTTTGCTTTTCTTTTAAGGATTTAATGGCTAAGGCAATTGAAGAATTAGCCTTAGTTTTTAGTGCAACCGACGGTTGTTCATGCATCCCAATCGTTTCTTGGGCGTCGACTATTTCTAAACGCTCTTTAAATTCTTCAATTCCATGATTGATGATATCCTTTTTACCATACAAACTGATATATAGATCGTCAAACTCCTGGAGCACTTGTTTCATACCAAGGATTTCGACTTCCGGCGCATTATCGCTACCCATAACATCTAAGGCAATTTTCATGATAAGGAACTTTTAGCCAATAAGGTTCTTTAAGTCTTCTCTTTTTTCTTCACAACCAAAACTTCTTCACCGGCATAGAACCCACAATGTAAGCAAACCCGGTGCGACAACTTCATTTCATGACAATGTGGACATTCAACCAAATTCGGAATAGTTAATTTCCAATGGGTTCGTCGTTTTCGCCCTCGTTGTTTAGAATGTCGCCGTTTTGGTAAAGGCATATTTACCTCCCAATCTTAAATAATAAAAAATATTTGTTAATTTTTCTTTAATAATTTTCATAGCTACTTAATAATATGATAAATATGATATTAAGCATTTTAACTATAAAATAGCAGTTGTCAATATCATCTTGACTTTTAGCAATTATTTAATAAATTGGTATATGGATATTTTAGAAGCATCTATCACCACTAACCCTAAAAAGATATTACTGATTGTTATTGATGGTTTGGGCGGACTGCCCCAAAATGGTCACACTGAATTAGAAACAGCCAAGACACCTAACCTTGATAAATTGACCTTCAAAAGTAGTCTTGGTTTGACAATCCCGATTGATATCGGCATTACTCCCGGAAGTGGGCCAGCGCATTTAGCATTATTTGGCTATGACCCAATAAAATATCAGATCGGTCGCGGGATTTTAGAAGCACTTGGTGTTGGCTTAGAAATTGGCCCTAATGATTTATGTGTTCGGGCAAATTTTGCGACAATTAAAGATGGTATTATTGTTGACCGTCGGGCAGGTAGGATTTCAACCATTGAAAATCAAAAAATTTGTCGAGTTCTATCAGAACAGATAAAAACAATTGATGATGTTGAAGTTATTATTAAATCCGGCAAAGGACATCGATTTGTCGTAGTTTTTCGTGGTGAAAATTTAAGTGCCGAGATTACCGAATCTGACCCACAAAAGGATAATTTAAAACCAATAAAGATTGCGGCATTAACACCCAAAGCCCGTCATACCGCCAAGGTCATAAATCAGTTTTTGGAACAAGCCCATGAAATATTAAAAAATGAAAAAATTGCTAATTACATCTTGTTAAGGGGTTTTGCCCATAATCCGAATTTACCTCCGATATCGGAAATTTACAAAATAAAACCAGCAGCAATCGCTTCCTACCCAATGTATCGCGGTATCGCCAAGTTAGTTGGAATGGATGTCTTGGAATGTTCTGAAGATTGGCAATCAGAAATCTTTACCTTAGCCAACAACTATAACTTTTACGATTTTTTCTATCTCCATTTCAAAGAAGTTGACATGATGGGCGAAGATGGAAACTTTATGGGCAAAGTAAAACTTATTGAAGATTTTGATCGGTTACTACCTAAAATACTCAGGTTAGATTTTGATGTTATCGCAATCACATCAGATCATTCAACGCCAGCAATTTTAAAATCACACTCGTGGCATCCCAATCCCTTTTTACTTTATTCCCGTTATTGCCGGCAAGATGGTTTTGAAAAATTTTCTGAAAAGAACTGTGCCCAAGGCAGTTTAGGTATTTTCCCTCAATTAAAAGTTATGCAATTGCTTTTGGCACACAGTTTGAAACTTAAAAAATTCGGTGCCTAAAAAATGAAAATCCAACGAGCAATAATCAGTGTTTATAATAAAGAAGGCATTATCGATTTAGCCAAAGTATTATCTCTTCATCAAATTGAAATCATCGCTACCAGCAAAACTGCTGAACTTTTGCGTAATGCCAATATCCCAGTCATTGAAGTTTCAGAATTTACCGGTGCCGAAGAAATTTTAGGCGGTCGAGTAAAAACATTACATCCGAAAATCGCCGCGGGCATTTTATCCTATCGCCGAGACAAAGATATCTTACCAATTGATATTGTTATCTGTAATCTATACCCGTTTGAAAAATCACTTAAAGAAAACTTAACTCATGACAGCATGATTGAACTGATTGACATCGGTGGCATTACTTTACTTCGTGCTGGTGCGAAAAACTATGAATTTGTCACAGTTGTACCAGATAAAAAGTTTTATCCAATGATAATTTCGGAAATTCAGGAAAAAAAAGAAATTTCTTTAGCAACTCGGCAATTGTTAGCCTTGAAAACTTTGGAAATTGTTGCCCACTATGATGCCATTATCAAAGAATATTTCTTTAATTATTTTAAATCAGTTAATTTTGAAGAATATTATACCAAAAGCTATATTAAATCTTTACCTTTACGCTATGGCGAAAATCCTCATCAAAAGGCATTTTATTATCAAGACCCATTTACCAATTTCTCAATGAAACAAATTCAAGGAAAAGAACTTTCTTATAACAATCTTTTAGATTTAGATGCGGTAATTTCAATTGTTTCGGATTTTTCAGAAATCACTTGTGCCATCGTTAAACATAACACCCCTTGTGGTGTCGCTTCGGCCAACAATCCCGCTGACGCATATTTAAAAGCCTTAGCATCGGACCCAAAATCTGCTTTCGGAGGAATCGTGGCATTTAATTGTTTGGTTGACGAAACAACCGCCAAGGAAATGACCAAAATATTCTTAGAAGTCATCGCTGCCCCAGCGTTTAGCAACGAATCATTAGCAATATTAAAATCTAAGAAGAATTTAAGAGTTATTCAATTTCATGGCGAACTAACTAAAAAGCAATTTCGCAATTGTTTGGGCGGAATTTTACTTCAAGAGCGTGATGAATTGAAAGCAGATATTAATAGCTGGAAAGTAGTATCCAACCGAACTCCCAACCAAGATGAATTAAACGAATTAGCTTTTGCTTGGAAGGTGGTAAAGTTTGTTAAATCCAATGCAATCGTAATCTCAAAAGATAAAGCAACAATTGGCATTGGCGGCGGACAAACATCAAGAGTCGATGCAGTTGAGATTGCCTTGAAAAAAGCCCAGGGAAAACTGACCGGTGCCGTAATGGCATCGGATGGCTTTTTCCCGTTCAGAGATTCTATTGATTTGGCGGCGAAAAATGGCATCAAAGTAATTATTGAACCAGGCGGCTCCATCAATGATAATGAAGTTATCAATGCCGCTAATGAAAATGACATTTGCTTGGTCTTTACTGGCATAAGACACTTTCGACATTAACAAAATTTAATACATTTCTTAACAATAATTTTGACACGGATAATTTCTAATTACTGAAACCTTTTTATTAAAAAATTAGTCTATTATATATAGCATTAAAATGTAAATTACCTTCACTGTTAAATTAAAAAAGGCTAGTCCCGGACATCACCCGAATGCACTCAGGGAGTAAGACGTAAGCTCGGAATAATTCTCAGAATCAAAAGAAGATTGGAGTTCAGAATGGGAAGCTAACTCATTGAGAGTTAAAAATAAGAAATAGATGTCAGGTTCGGCGCCAGATAGCAACTCAGCAACATACTCAGAACGAGAAAAAGCATCGGCTTCAGCATCATGTTCAGAAGCAGGTTAAGGATCGGATCGAGGACAAGGTCAAGGATTAGACTTTGTAAAAAACTTTTAGGTCATTGCAAGGAATGTAAATGACGAAGCAATCTCTTTTTATTTTTATATTCTCATTAAGTCTTAGTCGTTGTGTTGTATAGCTTGGCACTGTTGTATAATAGTCATCTTTAGCATTAAACAACAACCATTGTCATCAAAAAAGCCGGGGCTGATATTTAAGTAAATTGACAAAACTCAAAACACGCATAGAATGGTATTGTGAATAATTTTGAACTTAAAGACATCTTTTCTTTAGATTTAGTATTTATTGATTCGAAAGTATCCAATCAAGATGAAGTCTTTTCCTTTGTCGTTAATAAACTTAAGGATAAGCAATTAATATCCGAATCACAAATAACCGAAGTCATCGCAGCATTAAAAGCTAGAGAAAATGTTACTTCGACCGGGATTGGTCGCGAAATCGCCATTCCGCATATCATCCTTAATAGTGCTAATCGAATATTTGGTTGTATTTTTAAAAGTGAAAAGGGCATTGATTGGCAAGCATTAGACGGTAAGCCTGTAAAATTAATTGTATTTTTGTTTGCACCAGAGTCTTTGCGGAAAGAGTATTTGCGAATATTATCTGAAGTCGCCCAAATTCTAAACATTCCAGAATTGCTTAATAAAATAATTAAATCACAAAAGCCAACGGTGATTTATAAATTGCTAACTACTGGATATGCACCATCTTTTTGGGAAAAATATCAGCGCGTAATTTTGTTTGTTTTAGGAATGATTTTCGTTTTCTTGATGGCAAAATTAATATTCTCGTTAGTCAAACTGCCGGATATCGATATCTATTATCGTTTAGATTATCTGCGGTTTAATGAGACGCAATGGGTGAATAAAGAAGTTCTCTCGGTCGTGTTGTTTTTTAGCATGGTTTTGGGGACATTATTATTCTTTCGCTATCGAGTTGCATTTGGCGGTATTGCTTTAAGTTTACTATTAGTTGGTGGGGTGTTGGATATTGAAACAACGGTAAAATACATGTCGATTCCAACAATTCTTTTTATTGTTTGTGTGATGGTCTTGGTAAAATGGTTTGAAGCCAAAGGGGTTTTTCGATTTCTGGTAGTCAAGGCATTGAAACATTTTTTCCATTCGCCGGTGTTGTTGTTCAGTGCCTTAATGTTTTTTTCGGCAATTTTAGCCGGTTTAATTGACGAAGTTTCAGCGATTTTAATTACCTTTGGCATTGCCATTGAGATTGCTCGTCGGACAAAAGTCGGTATCATACCTTACTTACTTGGACTAGTTATGGCAACCAATCTTGGTAGTGCTTTAACCTTAATTGGCAACCCAATTGGTATCTATCTTGCTTTTGCCGGCAAGTTAACATTTGTTGATTTTTTAAAAAATTCAACTGTTATCTCAATTTTAACCGTAATATTAATAACTTTAATTGTCGCCCTCTATTACCGGAAAACAATCAAAGGCGGAAATATCGCTTTTGATATTAGCGAAATTGAAGAAAAAGTAGAACTGCCTGAACATAAAGAATTATTATTGGCAGTTTTAATCTTTATAATTTTTGTTGCTTTTGTTGTTTCCCATTCGTTTTTAGAAGCATTATTAAAAGTAGAAGAAAGGACCGTGCTTTTGGCAACTGCTTTAGGAATTGTTGGTTTTATTGTTTTACGAGAAGAAGAACGGGGACGATATTTTATTGAGAAAGGACCGGATTGGTGGACTATCCTCTATTTTATGTTTTTATTTGCTAATGCTGCTTGTTTGGAATACACTGGGGTTACCGTAAAATTAGCGCATCTTTTAGTGCAAGCATCAAAACATTTACCATTACAATTTTTAGGGCATTTGAAAGAAAGTGCCGGCATTATGACTTTACTTTTATGGGGCTCAGGCATCTTATCGGGTTTTGTCGATAATCTCCCGATTGTTGCCGCTTTGGTACCGGTAGTAAAAGATTTAAATGCCCAAGGGATTATCGGTGCCAATCTTTTTTGGTGGAGTCTGCTGATCGGTGGTTGTTTTGGCGGAAATTTAACAATGATCGGCTCAACTGCTAACTTGGTAGCAATTGGAGTCTATGAAAAGTCATATCGACGAAAGTTTTTATTTAAAGAGTGGGTGAAAATTGGAATTATTGTAACAGTCTTATCGTTATTATTAGCAAATTTGTTATTGCTTTTAAAATTGTTAATTAATAAATAAGTATGGCTAATATAATCTTAGTAATTGATGGGGAAAAGGTGATCAAAGATAAACTAACGAAATGGTTTACCACTACCAATTATAAAATTATTTTGCTTGGACTTTTAGCCGCACCCAATCATAAAAATTTCCAAGAAGAATGTAATTGTTGGCACAATTTATTTATAATCCAAGAAGAATTGGAAAGGCAAGGATTTTCAGTTTCGATCGGTACTGAACGTGGTTCTCTTTTCAATATCATCGGCATTGCCGAGACATTAGAATCCGATTTAGTAATTGTTCCGAAATCGAAATTTCTAACATTGGCGCATGATGAGTTTGACGATTTTTTAGAACAATTACCGTGCCCAATTATTTTGTATTAAAGAAAGGAGTAAAATGAGTAATAGCAAGAAGTTAATTAATTTAAGTTTTAATTATAGTGCTATAAATTATAATCCGTTACCGGTTGTTTTATCCAAAGGCAAAGGTGTTTGGGTTTATGATGTTGATGGCAAAAGATATCTTGATATGCTTTCGTCTTATTCCGCTCTTAACCAAGGTCACTGTCATCAAAAAATTTTACAGACATTGAAGAAACAAGCGGCAAGATTAACCTTGACTTCCCGTGCATTTCATAATGACCAGTTTGGTCCATTTTGTAAATTTTTGTGTGAAGTCACGAAAAAAGATAAAGTATTGTTAATGAATTCTGGTGCTGAAGCAGTCGAAACTGCAATTAAAGCAGCAAGAAAATGGGGCTATCTTAAGAAAAGAGTTAAGGAGAATTGCGCTGAAATCATCGTTTGCGAAAATAACTTTCATGGTCGCACAACAACGATTATTAGTTTCTCTTCTGAAAAACAATACCGATTTGGTTTTGGTCCATTTACGCCGGGTTTTAAACTCATTCCTTACAACGATATCACAGCGTTAAAAAGCGCGATTAATGAGAACACAGTCGGATTTTTGGTCGAGCCAATTCAAGGCGAAGGCGGGGTGATAATTCCTCAACAAGGTTATCTCCGGCAATCATATGAAATCTGTAAAGCCAATAACATCTTGTTTATTTTAGACGAAATCCAAACTGGCCTGGGCAGAACCGGGAAATTATTTGCTTATGAATACGAGAATGCGCCACCGGACATATTAATAATCGGTAAAGCATTAAGTGGCGGATTTTATCCAGTTTCAGCGATTTGCGCTGATAATAACATTATGGATGTTTTTACACCCGGTGACCATGGCTCAACCTTTGGTGGAAATCCTTTAGCCTGTGCCATTGCCCAAACAGCGTTAGCAGTAATCATTAAAGAGAAATTAGCTGATAATGCCTTGAAAATGGGAACTTATTTCATTAACGAATTAAAGCAAATAAAATCAAAGCATATTAAAGAAGTCCGTGGCAAAGGTCTGTTAATCGGTGTTGAACTGTATGAAAAAGCCAGACCATTTTGTGAAAAATTAATGGCAGAAGGGATTTTAGCCAAGGAAACCCATGATTATGTTATCCGATTCGCACCGCCATTGATTATTAAAAAGCAAGAGATAAACTGGGCATTAGAAAAAATTAAAAAGGTCTTAAAATAATTTTTACGAATATTTCAAGAAGTAATTTGCAAGCAAAAGAAGAACAATTCTTTGATGAAATAGCAGATAAATCACTAGTGGAGTTTGAACAGCTATCGAATTGGGATATTTATGCACTTGAACTCTTAGGTAATATTTCCGGCAAACAAATATTAGAAATTGGTTGTGGAACAGGAAGACTAACATTAGAACTATGTAAAAGGGGTGGTCAAGTAGTCGCGGTGGATATCTCGAATAGCGCAATCGAAATTGCCGAAAATCGGATTCGTCGAGCCGGTTGGATAACAAAGGTAAAATTTATTAATAAAGCATTCGAAGAAACTACCTTTACTCAGGGCGAGTTTGATTATGTGTTTGGTAAATGGATATTGCACCATCTTGATTTCAAACTGGCATGTAATAAAATTTTCTGGACTTTGAAATCAAATGGCCGAGCAGTTTTTATTGAAACATCTTATTTAAACCCGATAACTAAATTCATTCGAAAACATTTTGTTGGTAAATTCGGAATCCGACGACTAGGGACAATTAATGAGAAACCGCTCACTGCTGATGAAATCTTCTACGCCCAGCAATTATTCAATAGGATTAATTTACATTTTCCTGAATTTAGTTTCTTTTGGTTATTTGACCGACACATCCTTGATTATAAAAAGTTACGAAGATTAGCAAAATTCTTAAATGATATTGACCACGCAATCTCACACCATTTACCGAAACTGAATAAATACGGCTATTATTTAATAATCGAATGTATTAAATAAAATGGCAATTAGCTTGATGTTGACAGCGCGAGCATAATAAATTATTATCGGATATGAAATTTGCAATAATTGGCGCCCGGGGAATGCTTGGAACCGATTTTTGTACTTTTCTAAAATATAATAATATCGTACCGATTGAATGGGATTTACCAGAAATGGACATTACTAATATTAATCAAACAATTAAACAGATTGTTAATGCTAAACCTGACTTTATTTTTCATTTCGCGGCGTTTACTGATGTTGATGAAGCTGAAAAAAATAAGTCGCAGGCCTATTCCGTAAACACCCTGGGTACCTGGGCAATTGCGATCGCGGCAAAAGAACTTAAGGCAAAACTTTTATATATGAGCACTGATTATGTTTTTGACGGTACCAAAGAATCGGCTTATCTTGAATCAGATACACCTAACCCAATAAATTATTATGGTCAGACAAAATTTTTAGGAGAAAAAACAATCAAAGAACACTTGAAGAAATATTTTATTGTTCGGACATCCTGGCTTTTTGGCAAACACGGCAAAAACTTTGTTACAACAATTCTTAATCTTGCCAAAGAACAAGAATGTATTGAGGTTGTTAGCGACCAAATTGGCTGTCCAACCTACACCCGCGATTTATGTGAACCATTACTGAAAATTGCTAATAGCGAACATTACGGAATCTATCACTTAACAAACTCGGGCGAGACTTCGTGGTATAAATTTGCCCAGGCAATTATAAAAGAAGAAAATCTAATAAACCAAATCATTCCAATTACTTCGGACAAAATTAGTCGTTTAGCCAAGCGACCAGCAAATTCGGTGCTGGAAAATAGAAATTATCAATACTTTTTCAAAGACAGCTTACGTCCCTGGGAGTTGGCATTAAAAGACTTTTTACTTGAACTCAAAATCAAAAAATGAAAACAATAAAATTAGCTGTTGATGTAATTATTGATATCGCCGGCAAGGTAATATTAATCAGACGGAAAAATCCCCCTTATGGTTGGGCATTACCCGGTGGCTTTGTCGAATATGGAGAATCAGTTGAAGAAGCAGCAATCAGAGAAATTAAAGAAGAGACTGGACTTGAGATAAAAGACTTAAAACAATTTCATGTATATTCAAAACCGGATAGAGACCCGCGTGGGCACACTGTTTCAGTTGTATTTACCGCCAAAGGCATCGGCGAACCAAAAGCAAGCGATGACGCCACAGCGATTGGTGTTTTTTCAATTGATAACCTGCCAACTCCGATTGCATTTGACCATCTTCAAATACTCGAAGATTATGCTAACAAAGTATACCCGTAGTTGCAATTGTCCCGGTTCATTTTACTTATTGGTAATGACTCTGATATATTACCGTATCAATCAAGAAATTTTAGCTAACCTATCTAAATTAGATAAATAATCCATCAAATTTTATGTTCACATTTAATAATGGGGATTAAAACTTTAATCTATTAAAACAATTTTCTTTATTTTCTCAAAAGAAGGTGTAATTATTTTTATAAAGTAGATACCATTGTTAACTTTATTACCATTTTGGTCATCAAAATGCCACCAGAGAATATGCTTGCCCGGCTGATAGGAGTGGGTTGCAAAATCTTTAATTAATCGGCCATCACTGGTATAAATTTTGATTGTGACATCAGATTGTTTTTTTAGTGAAATCACAATATTGGCGAAATTTGTTCCGATTGTTGACGCCACTTGACAGTCATCATAGGACATATTTAATACTTGGTTTTTCTTCTCCATTGCTCGACTGGGTTGCATTTTTATATCTAATACTGTTGGCTGACCAAAAGTAACATTTACATTCGGAATCGTCACGGTATCATAACCGGGTTTGATGACTTGAACCGTGTAATTTCCTGGTGATAAAATTCGGAAATATCGTCCAAATATCGGGTCAGATGTGCGTGGAGCAATAGTCTCTGGTGGCGCGTATGCCTGAAGGATTCTCACTTCAGCAACCATTGGTTCACCAGTTATTGAATCAGTAATATGCCCGGTGATTTGACTACCGTGCATTCTTCGTAACAGATAGTAAGCGCCGGGTAAGTTTCTTTGGCAGATGGAATCAACGCGGTAACCTGGAGGAAAATAACCATGACTCACTTCGATAGTAAATGCAAATGTGCCGATTGCGTAGTAAAGCCAATTACGCGTCAAACCGCCTTCGGTAGCACGACCATAGGTGGCATAATAGGTACCGGTGCCGGCATCATTAACAATACTTAGCGCAATACTTTCGGCAATTGGTCGAATGTGATTATGGTCAGGGGCGAAAGGATTCCCCCAACGCCAGGGATAATAAACTGCTTCGCCTTCCCAGGATTCCTTGCTACTATGATAACAGATATCGAAGACAAATTTTTCTCGTAAAGCTAAATCCCGAATTGCCTGGGTTTCGTTTTCAGAGAAAGGATAAGGCCCCCGATAATTACGGTCTGAGGGCGTCGATGTGCCGCCCATACTCCATAAAAAGTCGTAATTACGATTCAAATCAACACCGTCGCCGAAATCCCATATGCCATTTTGATTATTATCCCGACAATTCTTACGCCACAAGGTATCAAAACCGGCATGGACAATATAATTACCATCCGGGTTAACCATTGGCACCACCCAAATTTCTGAAGAATTAATTATCTCAGTAATTAATGAATCGTTTCCATATTTGGCTACTAAATCTGCCATTAAATATAAGCAAATCTCCGGACCAATAACTTCGGGCGCATGATGAATACCATTAAATAGGATAGCCGGTTCGTCTTCGTCAATTTCGGGATTATCTGATATTTTCATTGCTAAAATTGGCAAATTAAATCCCGTGGTATAACCAATCGTATAAATTTTTGTGATGTCTTGATGATTCAGCCAAATTAATCGCATTTCGTCAATTACTTCACCATAGGTATGATAACGGGAGTCAATAGCTAATGTCAGATTACTGAACAGAAATATAAAACCGGAGATGAAAATAAATGCTTGATATTTAGAGGGCATTAATAAATTAGCATCTTGCGAGTGAATTTTTTATGAGTCGTAGTTGAAAGTGAGTAGAAATATATGCCATTAGCCACTACATTCCCTTTGTTATCTTTTCGGTCCCAAACTATCTGATAATTACCTGGTTCTTGGTAGTCTTGAATTAGGTTGCGAACCAACTCACCGTTGATATTGTAGATTTTTAAGAAGATAAATTCTTTTAGTGGTAACGAATATCGAATAGTAGTTTTGGTTTTGAAAGGATTAGGGAAATTTTGATGTAAGTTGTATGCTAAGTGATGTAGATTGATTTTATCTGGACTAGTTTCAATCCCGGCATAATGACAGAGCCCGATTGAAAAATATTGGACATTGGTGTAATTATTGTTTTGTGCAGTAATTATTAGACAAAAATCACAAATAGTATCAGCCGGATTGGCAACTATTTGAAAACTAAAAGGATTATTAAGATTATTAACTTGACCCGAAACTGGGATATTACCAAAAGTCTTTACCGAATCTAAAACAATCGCGTCGCCATCAAGATTTTGTAAGATTACTGAAACATTCTGCGCGGACACCGCACCGTTATTACGCAAAGTAATCACCAACTGGATTGTCTCACTCGGCTCCGGAATATGGTTGTTATTACCATTTAAAGAATCGGCGATTTGACTGTTGGTTAAAACGATCCAGGGATTTTGATATGAGATCGGCGGTAGCGTGGTGAACTTTATTGCCCGACCGCTTGTTAAAATTGCTGCGTTCTGATGGTAGATGTTATCTCGCATATACTGAATACCGATAGTTTGCAATCCATTTTCAATACCGACGGTATTTAATGAAGGCGGATTCACGGTTTGATAGAGGAATTCAATTTGGCCATCACCAGTTGTAGTTGGATAATATATCGGGTCATATAGCACCACTTGAAAAGTCTGGTTGTTAGTTGCTTGATTGTAGATAGCTACTTGATAAAACTCTACAATCCAGCAATGATTGGCGGCATCATAGTATTGATAAATGTCACCGGCAAGACTCGGATCTAAATCACACCACAGCGGCGCAATCATTGCTGCTGGGCCCGAGGTATCAGGAATCCCTGAAGTATTATTACCAAAGCGATACGATGTCCGTCCCATTGCCAAAAAACCATTAGAACAAACCGATATCGAATCATAATTCTGACCATAATATTTGAAAGTAAATGGCAAGCGCATTGTCGTAACCGCTGCATCGTGATTTGTTATCGCCTCAATTAATGTCCCCGGACCACCGGGACCAATTTCCAGCCAATTGTAAATCGGTGCCCGGCCGGATAAGGTATCGGTATTATCATAAGCCCAATAACCATATTGATCCGGACCGGTCGGGTCTTGAGTAGTCCCTTGTTCAGTGGTAACTGTAAATGTTAATGAATCAGTATAAAGATAAGTGTCGCCATGACCAATGATTCTAAGTTTGAAATTTATCTGATAATTCTTGGGCAAAGAGGGCGAGGCACTAATAATAAATGGATCAGTGTTGTTTATATTATTACCACCACCAGCGATTGAACCAAAACTAGCTGATGAATCAGTTATTATCAGATAAGGATTGTCAGTATGTAGAATGGCGATTACGTCATTTAACGAACTACCAATATTATCTAATCTTAGTTTTAATAAAGCATTTTCATTGGGACCTAAATAGGAATTG
This sequence comes from Caldifarciminota bacterium, assembly GCA_039801485.1. Classification (GTDB taxonomy): domain Bacteria; phylum Hydrothermota; class Tepidihabitantia; order Tepidihabitantales; family CAIPLT01; genus JBDRUR01. The sequence continues at coordinate 30,837 of JBDRUR010000001.1, read as the reverse complement.
TTATTACCATTAAATAAAGTATCGATAAGATAATGAGTTGAATAAGTAATTTTACCAGCATGAATGGGCAACGAAAAAGAACGGAGCCAATAATTGTTCTGTTGGTCATAAATATAGAGAGAAAAGTTTAGTTGGTAATTATGAGGAAGATTTGGATTGACGAAAAATTTATAATAAGTTTGTGAGGGAAGACTTTGGCCAATGCCAATTGTTCCATATGAAGCGAAACTATCAATAATTACAATATTGGGGTCGGTTGTGCGTAAAGTGGCATTTGTATTTTCAGCACTGATACCGCCATCATTTCTTAAAAAAATTCTTAAATTAATATACTCGCCTGGGTTAATTTGACCATCGTTATTGCTAAGTGAATCATTATACACTATTGACTGGATGTTTATAAATGGCACATTGGCCGGGACCAACCTAGCAGTTCCTTCAAATGGAATACAATTACGAGCAGTGACAGTCACATCCATTATCCCGGTGACGCTTGAATTAATTGGCAATTGTACCTGCCCTGCTGAATTAGTATAACCGGTCGAATAGACACTCGTGTCCATTCGCACGCAAACTAAGGCATTAGCAATCGGCTGAAGAAATTCGCCTCGGACAGTAACTAATAAGTTTGTTTGTGATTGTGGTATTACCGAATCGTAAGTCACAATCAATCGCTTAGGTACATTTGTCCATAGGTTTAATTCTGGGTCTCCAAACAGGTTCCATTCATTATAACGGTCCTGAGAAAAACCCGGTGGTCTAATTGAGTCAAGTAAAAACTTGGCACGCTTTGCCGCGTCGCCCATTTTATAAATGCCTTCGGCAAATAATGCTTGATAAAAACCAACTGCAACTGTCCCCCGTTGTTGTGCTAAACCAGAACCACTGGAAGTCATTGTTGACGCAAAATATCCCACCGCACCTTTGGGATTATCAACCGAACCGGCATTAATAAACATATTCCCTAAATAATTCGAAGAAGATAGTGACATCGTCGCACAAGTGCCAGATACAATTACCGGTAATTTATAACCATTGGTAGTGCTGGCTGGGTCAACTTGAAAAGGTGTCCACCAATTGGTCGTTGATTGTCCCCGAAATATAACATATGCTCGACCGTTATTAATGCCGTTGATAATATTGGTAGCAGAATGCCCAAGATTTTTTGATAACGAATCAATTAATACATAGCCATTTTCTAACCAGCGATTAATACAATATCGGGCGTTTTCCCAATAATAAGTATCCGGATAGGAAGTTGGCGGATATGCGGAGTAATCTTCACGGACAATCGTCATACCTTTTAAAAACCAGCTGGGGTCATCAATATATGGATATCGCTCATAGTGCAAAGTTTTATTTACAATGTTACTGATTTGGTCAACTGTTGTGCCAGGGAAACGACCGATACTCAGTTCAATCAAATAGTTACCATCAATATTTGCATAATAATCATCAGTAGAACCCGATGCTGGTAAAACTGAACTTGCTCCAGCCAGTAAAATATATTCCGGCCTTATTTCCCAAGTATTGTAGGCGTTTAAGATATAGTTTTTTATTTGACTGGCAGTATTCCCGGTAACCGACAAGGGCACAATCATTGCCTTGACGCCCTTTTTAGTTTTCCAATCAGCTAATGGTTGTAACGCCGAAACAAAGTTATCTGGAGCAATAATTAGATATTTTGCACCGCTACGGGCATATAAATTACCTATAAATAAAAGAAGCATTACGGTATACAAAATTTTCCGGACTTTATAATTTTTATGTCCCATAAGAACTCCTCACCGAACAAAAATGACAGGCGTGATTGAAGAGCGGTTTGCAAATTCAACTTTTATAAAATAAACACCAGCAGGAACATAGCGACTATGCATATCTTTGCCGTTCCAAATTATTGAGGGCGTTGTCACATTAATTGTCCTTACTAAATTACCCATAATGTCATAAATTTGACAGACATTATCATTCAAATTCTGTGTAGGAATATTGATAGTTATCTGATTGTAGAATGGATTTGGATTGACTCTTACTAGGGAATTCTGATTTAAATTTGTCATTTTATCTGATGGTTCTTCGATCCCATAAACATTGGCAATGTACCAAGTTGTTCCCCCATTATGGGTATAAAGCACATAACCATTACCGGCAATTAAGCCGTTCAAGGTATCAGCAAAATCAACATCAAACAAAGTAGTGTCGACTCCGCTAATTTGGGCTGTCCAGGTATTTCCGCCATCAGTGCTTTTTATAATTGTTCCGTTGCGACCAACTGCCCATAAATGGGTATTGCCGACCAGTTCTAATGCTCGAAGTATTTTGGTTCCAGGTGGAACCGTTACTGGTTGCCAAGTGATACCACCATCTTGGGTTTTCAAAACAATACCAGCGTTCGTTCGGTCATTACCGCCAACAACTATCCCATGTAAGGCATCAATAAACTTAATATCAAAAAAGTCATTTATTGTATCTCTGAGCAGAAGTTGCCAAGTCAATGGATTACTACCACCATCGGTTGTTTTAGCAATATAACCTTGCCCTTTTATGTATTCGGTATCATTTTCCGGATAACGGCCGGCACAAAACCAGCCAATATTTTCATTAATGAAGTGAATGCCATAAATATCACAAGAGTCAGCCGAAAAAGGCGGGTTTGTTAAGTTAATTTGTTCCCATAAATCCATTTGATAAATGGTATCGCTTCCATGAATTGTTTTTCCAATGATGGCACTGCCACATGCCGCCCAACCAAGTGTGTCGTTTAGGAAGAAAATTCGCGCCGTCCATTTTGATAATCCCATTCTTTGAACATACCAATTTTGCCCTTGATTTGGGCTATAATGAATAAATCCCTGCACACCGCCAATCCAAACTTTTTGTGAGTTAAGGGCGAAGACATCAAAATAAGATAAAGCATCTAAGAAACTTCGATTTATCCAGTTATGCCCACCATCAGGTGTATAAAAAACCATCGGTGTGTCAATTGTGACTACCCAGCCATTTAATGAGTTCGGTGCCATCGCGGCACCGTGAAAATTGTGTGCGCTAAGCAACGAAATTGTTATAATCATCAATAAAACAACGCTATATTTTTTGATCATTATCCGCTCCATTTTTGTTATAATATTGTTAATTTTATCTGCTTAGTTATTATAAAATTGTGCTGTTTAATTGTCAACAATGCAAAATAGATACCGGACCTAATTGTATTTTTATCCCACCGCACTTTATGATATCCCCAATGTTTTTTTTGTGAATTCACCAATGCCTTGATAATTTTCCCAGTAATATCATAGATTACTAAGTTCACTTCGGCATCAAAAGGCAAATTATACTCTAATATTGTTTGGTTGTGCATTGGATTAGGTATTGCTGTGAATTTAAGATTTTGCGTCTGGATTTTTATATCCGGAATTTCTATAATGCTCGTAAAGGTATCCGGAGCATTGGTTGTGAATTTAATTGCTCGTCCATTCTGTAATATTGCCGCCGACGGCGGATAGCGATTAGCAAATGTATATTCAATGCCGATATCTTGTGAATAGTTCTCGATACCTACCGTGGCATAATTATGACAATCGGTTGGAAAAGAGTCGTCATTGACTACCGTATGATATTGGAAAATTATCGGGCCATCACCAGTGCGCGTTGGATAATAAGCAGGATTTAATAGCAAAATTTGGAAGGTTTGCAATTCAGCAATATTGGGATTACGATATCCATGAACATGATGAACCCGACTCCATTCGATGATAAAACGGTGATTAGTATTATCATAATAATAATAGACGCCAGATGCATTCATTGTATCTGGATGAAAATCATCCCACATAATTGCTAACATATTCCGAGGACCAAGTGGCGAAGGAATCATCCAATTATACGGGTCAATAACAGTGGTAGAATCTAAGGCAGCATAACCATTAGAACAGATTGAAATTTTTGTGTAATTATTGCCATAATATCTAAAAACAAAAGGTAAATTTATTGTTCTTATTCCATCATCGCCAAGTGATATTCGTGTGCCACTACCACCAAAATTCGGGTCAATTTCATACCAATCGTAAGTCGGGCATTCGCTATAACCAATATCAGAATTATCATATGCCCAATAACCGTAACCATCAGGTCCTAATGGTGATGTGCTGGAAATTTGACCGATGATAATTGGAAACTCAATTAATCTTTGATAATTACCACTCCGGAGTAATAATTGTAAGTAGAATTTTCTGCCAATGCCAATTAACGGCGATGCCGATACGACAAAATAATCAGTACTATTTTGAACTGTATCACCGACATTGATGTTCCCAAAATAGCCCAACGAATCAACAACACTAATGGCATAAGGGTTAGTTGCACGTAAAATTCCTAAAACATTAGTAATATTTTGAGACCCGTAATTAAAGATTTTAATTATCAGATTGCTGGTCTCCCCGGGCTCTAACACATTATTGTTGCCGTCATTAAAAATGTGACTACGATATGCTAATTCAGTAGCACTAACTAAAACCGAAAAACCTGCCTGCCAATTATTGCTGCCACTATTTACTATCAATTGAAAGTTAACCACATGATTATTGGTGCAATTCGGGGCAATAGCGAATTGAAAAGGACCGTTAGTGACAATTTGTCCCGGGGCAATATCACCATAATTTTTTATCGAGTCAATCATCGTAATATGATTATCTGTAGTTCTGAGCGTGGCAATAGTATTATTAGCCGATTGTGTTGTTCCGTAATTTTTCAAAGATATCATCAGATTAGCCTGTTGGCCAGCAATTGTGTTGCCAGAATATGAATAGAAACCAACATAAACCGGTTGCGATACAACTCGAATATGACCGAGATGAGGAATATAATTATGTTTTGTAACTGTTACAAATAGCGTATCTGGCGTGTTAGTTGTAAAATTAAATGTCACATTACCTAAATTATCAGTAAAAGCCGATTGTTTAATTTCATTTTGTTTATATAACGAAACAAGAGCATTCGCTATTCGTTGGGAGCTGGTGTTAGTAACCGTAATTGTAATCGTTGAACTGCCGACCGGAATCTCTGATGGGTAACTAACAATAAGTTGTGTTGGAACAACTCCAGCCCACATATCTAATGAAGGGTCTCCCAATAGATTATAAGTATTAACATGAGTATTTAGTGCTAAAGTATCACACAATAACGGAAAATTGTTAAGCATTTCTATCTTTCCTCGAAACATTGCCGGACCGCAATTAAATATATTTTCTTTGAATATTCCCCAATAAATTGCCAAATCCTGGCAATTATTGAACCGCGTTGAAGTATTAGCATAGATTGGTCCATAAAATGCAACCGCGCCCTTTGGATTGGTCGGTGAACCAGCATATAGCCAGGCTTCACCAAAACAACGAGAAGGATATGCAGTGTAATTTCCAGTTGCACAATAAAAACTAGTTACTATCGGTAATTTCCACCCATTATTTAGGTTGATGACTTCTTGAATTTTAAAATAAGGATAGTTCCACCCTTCGCGATTTCCCCAACCACGACCGTTAACAAATGTAACACCGCGATTGATAATGGTATCAATACTACCAACACCTGAGGCAGTTGGTGGATAAAATACCGTATCGACTGTAATATAATCGTGTTGTAATAATAAATTCCTTATGTTTCGTTTTAAAGCTAACGCGGTCCACACCGGCACCGTTGAATTTTGTTGATAACTGGTTCCAACCATTAATGCTCGTCGAAACCACATTGTATCGGTTAAATAAGGAGTTTGTTCATAGCCAATAATTTTGGCAACCATTACCGCTAATTCAGAAGTTGTGGCAGCAGGTAATCGGCCAATGAACAAATCAGGATATAAATCATCGCCGTCAACGCAACTATATAGATGGTCACCATAAGTCGCATAACTCGGCACCGCAGGGATATAATTGGACGAACTCGAACCACCAACGCCAACTAATAGCACATATTCAATCTTGGGAGACCAAGTTAAATATGCCTGTTTGATATAATTTCTTATTTCGGTCCAAGAGGACCCAACTTCTGATTTTAATTTCACGGTTACTGTCCAACCTTTGAGATTTTTCCATCGCGCTAACGGCAAGATATTATTATATAAATTGTCGGCAACAATTATTAAATAACCTTGGGGTAATCCTAAATTTAATGAGCCAAATGCGCTTTTATCAAAGTTTAAGATTGATTTTTCATAGAAACTAAGCCAATCATTTGATATATTGATTAGATTACTCAGTTGCGTGGGTGACTCGGGAAACTTAATTTCAATATCAAAGTTATTATAACAAATGATATTTCGATTAGATTTATCAAAAAAGTACTGCCGAACATTTAACGGCGCGACTTTGAAATCTCGCATAATTCCAGCTTTGCCCAAAAAGACCAGTGGCAAGGTATCAATAAATTCATCGCGAGCAAGATTTATTGATTGATTATAGGGAATAATTAGCGAGTCATAGTGTTTTATCATTATCTGAACATCACTGTTTTCCGGTACTGTGATTAATCTTGATTGATAAATATAAGGTAAGTCAACAAAATTGAATTCGTCAATAATCTTTTCGATGACATCATTTGTAATATTTACCGGAGTATTAACGGCAATGTCGATTTGATTACTTGTTTTGCTTTTAATCTCGAAAGCAGTATAATAGCCGAGAGGATAATTCATTGTCTCTGCAAAAAGAGAAACTAAAGAAAGTAAGATTACGACAAGATAAATCTTAGCTAATAGCAGGTGGGAGTTATGCGTTTTTTTAATCATCAGTCCTCCTGTTTTATGACAACTAATCCTAAATCCCGGTCAGCAAGATAAATATAATTGTCTTTTGTAACATAAACACTTTTGGCATAAGAAGTTTTTACATATTCAACAAGAATAGGATTTGTTATATCTTTAATATTAACAATTGCCAATCCGGCTTCGCCACAAGCAACATAAGCCAAAGTATCTTTTACAAATGGTTTATTAGCATAACCCGATAATGATAGTTGCGATACAATCGACGGTTGATAAGGATTGCTAACATCAATAATAACTAATCCATTTCTGCCATCAGCAACATAACAATAATGCTTATCAGCAAAGACTCCCCGGGCATTACTTGGCGTATTACAGAGATTAACAATCCTTCTTGGGGTTGTTAACACATTCATTATATAAATGCCAAGTTGCTCGGAGGCAATGTAAGCAAAAGAATCAACAATAAATATACCCCGAACATTTGATGGTGGGTTATATTCGTCGGGATATGCCGGTGTTGCGACTGCAGAAACCAGTAATCGGTCAAGAGCACCTACGAAAATATAGCTGGTGTCTTGAATAAATATCGAACGCGAATTACCCGGAAATGGCCAATTATATTCGTCAACATATTGCAAACTGTCAATGATTCTTGCATTCAGAACAATTAATTCTCTTTTGCCATAAGCTAAATATGCATAACCACGCAATGTCGTAACATCCCAACAAGAATTTATTGAATCTAACCACTGACTAACAATATAAGTTGACTCAGGATTATCAATATTATAGATAACAAGTCCTGCTTGACCCGATGCCAAAAAGGCATAATGTTTATTATTGATGGTATCAACCCAAATAGACTGGGCATATCCAGGATTAGGGCATTGACCAACAATTTTAAATTGTGCTATTTTCTCAATCGGTTTTCCACAATTTGATATCAGAAAAATTATTAAGAATAAACTCACATAAGGCAAAATGTCTTTCCAGATATTTTTAAATTTTTTCATCATAATTTTATTCTCCTTGTTGTATAACAAAATTTGGATTCAATCTTATTCCAAGTGAAATGCGTTCAGCTTGATAATCTTTTATTTCTTCAATATTGATGTTATACGGCGTGTTGACACTCCGTTTTTCTTTTTCATACTCAAGGCTCATTTGGATTTTTTTTGATAATCGATAATTGAGTCCAGTCCCGAATGAAAATATTTTATCGTTACGGTCTTTGTGGTATGGGTCAATTTCAAATGCGTTTTCAGTTGTGTAGATACGAGTTTGAAAACTACCACTAATATTAAAACTCAATTTTTTTTGATAAAATGGGCTGGTTAAGGTCAATTGATAAGCATTCTGGTTATAAGAAATATCAGGCACTGGTCCCATAGCATTATTTAACTTTCGTTCTGCTTGGGCAGTAAGATTAATAAATTTTATTGGAACCATTAATGAGAGCCCGAAACGGAAGGCTTCGCCATCATAAAAATTAAAGTTCTTTTTATAGTTGTCAATTTCATAGCGGACAAATGGATTTAATTTGATATTAGATAGATTGTACTCAAAACCAAAAGTAAAAAGATGTTCGGCAAAGGCGCATGCAATATAACGAGTTGCTGAACCCAATGGGTCTCGATAATAACGAATTAGATATTGCGGTAAGAATAAGTACCCTATTTTCGACTTCAGATTGTTAGCAATGTTTTGACTAATTGTCATCGAAACTATTTGATAGGATTTTTCAGCATTCATCGCATACAAATATTGTTTATAATAAAGATAAATGTTTGACGATTTAGCATGAGGTATTCGTAGTGATAGATTAATATTGGTAATAAAATCGTCATAGGTATTGATTGGGAATCGATAAGCGCGAATTTGTTCTCTGAAATCAGCGATATAATCAGGTGAATATAAATAGATATTATTATCATAGATGGTATTAATCTGAACGCCGAAACTTATCTTTCGAGTAAACTTTACCACTTCAGCATTAAGTAAAGTTACAAAGAGTAAAGAAATTATCAATGTAGCTTTTGTCCAGTTATTCATAGTCTTCGAGTGGTTTGGTATAAAAACTAATACCAGCACTTTGGGCTAAGGTATTCTTTAAATAAAACTCAATTAAATAGTTGCCCGGTGGGATATTGAGATAGAAGTTTACAGGCGTCGATGGTAGATATTGTTGAGCATTCTTATATAGGCCAGTTTCAGATTTGGAGACCCGGAATGTTTTTGATTGCCATTCTTTATTACTAACAACGGCGCTAACCGTAAAATTCTGCTTGCCTTCTAAGGTATAATCGTAATTTAATCGACAGGTTGCTTTTAAACGCACCGGACCTTCAACTTTGATTTTTATTGGTTTATTTAATTTAACCTCATAATATGAAGTTATTTTCTCTTTTTCGACAAATTGCAATTCAGTATAAGGTGGTTCCGGTGCCTTTTTCTTATATTCTTTCGGTTTTTCCAAACTAAACCGAATTGCGACCGTGTCAGATTTTGCTTCTAAAAGTCTTATTTGATAATCCGCCGTACCTTTTGGAACATCGAGATAAAATGACCGCCATTTGCCATAATACTGCTTTTTATTTCCCCAGGCTGATTTGGAAACTTCGGATTCCAATGATACTATTTTTTCTTCTTCGCCATACTTGACGATAAGTTTGTAGTTCTGTTTATCCTGCATATCATCGTGCCATAGCAAACGAGTGAAAACTCTAACTGTTGTTGGACCTGTGACCGAAAATTCCACTGGTTGATTTTTTGTTAATAAATAATACTCTTGTTCAACTCGTTTGACGACACTGATAACTGTTCGTGGTGTTATTTTCTTTACTTCGATTTTTTGTTCTTGAGCGACTAATATAGCTGTCATTAACAGCAATGATAATAAAACTTTTATCCGGTCAATTTTCATTTGTTCTCCTTTTTTTTCGATAGATAATATTCTAAATCATATCTGATTACAAAAAACAAACATATCAAAATTATGATAGCAAATATCAACGCAACTATTGGTGAAAACCTCTTTTCAATAAATAATTTTCCTTTACCTAATGGTGGCAATGGCACCGGTGCGATTGGTAAACCATAACGCATAGCGATTTTGTTGACATCAGTGATATTTATTACTGGGATATTTTTACTCAACATCTCAGCAATTACCGACTGCCGATTATATTTTGATGGCAATCGACGGATAATGCCATTAATAAAAGACGATTGATTTTCACCGATATTGGCAACTGATTTACCAACATTAATAAATGCCTTTATCTTCTTGCACTTAAAATAGACGTCCAAATGCTTTTTGATATTAGTCTCCAGGTTTTCTGATGAGATGAGCTCAACTTGATTACGACTGACGGCATCAAGCAAGAATTGTCGTGCCTGCGGACTGAACCCCCGACCTAAATCATCTTCGCCACCAAGTGATGCTGCCACTGACTTATGACTGGTAAGTTTGTCCTGATATAGAATATGTTCAATGTCAAGCCAGGTGAAATTTGGGTCGTTGGCACCCCACATTGCTGAACTAACATTGGTGATTATTATCGGCTTGATATCCATTACTCGTAATGCTGAATATAATGCCATATTTACTGCCGGAAAAGAACCGTCCAAACCAACGGCGATTGTATCACCGCTTTTGAGTTTTAATTTTTTAAACATCTCAATAAAAACTGCAACAAAATTCGGATTAGTTGAAGTTAAGCTTGCGGATAAATCACTCCGTTGAAATGTTATTGGGGTATATTGTTGCCCAATGATACCGGTCTGATTTGGGTCATTAATCAGGTCAATAACAATTCCTCTTTTTTCTTTTTCAATTTTTACTCTTCTCATCATTTCCTGAAAGATCTGACCAGCTTTAATCTTTTCTTCGTAATAATGAATTTTTACATCTCGTTTCGTATTCAACTCAACTATAAAAAGCAAAATCGTAATTATTGTAAAAATTATTAAAACACTTCTCCCAACTTTATCGATTCTTTTTTTCATAAATTAAATTGTAATACTGCCATTTGATATAATAATAATGATTAATCGGGTTAAGATTGCCGCAATTGTCATCGTCGTAATCGTTTCAATAATACCTTGACGATTCATCCAATATGCCAATAAACCAGGAATTACATAACCAATAACATTAACATCTAACTTGAAATCAGTAAAGGTAATTGGCGGAAAAAGACGGATAAGATAGCCAATTAAATAGCCCAATAAAACACCGATAACTAACAATCGACGACCATATAAAAGCATAAATCGTCCTAAAAATTTTATTAATAGATAAACGATTAATCCAACCAGAACAGTGCCGATAACCCTTAGTGGTTGTTGTAAATAGAGCGCAATATAACCAGGCACAACAATGCCACCAGCAGCCAAACCAATTGTCTCAGTTAAAAATAAACTGGCTAACATGCCTAAGCCAATTGTTTCAATAATCAATTTCTCCTCCTTTACTGGCAAAATAAGCAATGATTGTTTCACCAAACCCTACGGTATTACCCGTGGCAAATACCAAGGCATCAGACTTAACAAGACTTAAAACTTTTTGATATATTTGCTCTGGTGTCTTTTCACCCAAATCAACAATTTTATGTTTAGGAATACCAAGGCTGGTTGCTTTGCGAATATAGGGCATGGTTAAGAACCCAGTAGCAAGATACCAATCAGCCTCAAATTTTTTAGCCGTAAGTTCGCCTAATTGAATTGAACGGTCAGCGCGGTCGTCGCGACAATTAACCAGAACAATTTTTTCATTGGCTAAATTCTTAACTTGTTCCCATAGCAAAAGAATTGAATCCGGGTCGTTAGCTGCCAAAGTATTAACTAACCGGAACTGTTTACCTTGGTCTTTAATTTGATATATCCGCATAACACCGGGGTCAGGTGTTGTTTGATACATCCCTAGCAAAGCGGTCTTTTTATCAACGCCCAAGCTTTCGCAGACTAAAAGTGCTAATGCAACATTTTCCTTGTGTTCAACATATCTGAAACCCTTCATATCTTCATCACTAACTGAATTTGGATTTGAGACAAATACCTCGGTATTTAATTTTTTAGCCCGGTCTTTAAAAATATCTAAATATTTTTGTTCGGCAGTAAAGAACTTGGCATTCTTGGTGATGGTATTGGATAATGCTTTAGCAACATCAATAACTGTTGGTCCCATGACATCTAAGTGGTCAGCGCGCGCATTAGTAATAACACAATGGGTTGATTTGACCAAACGATTTGCTTCGGTCCACTGATATTCCGGTACTAATGCCATACATTCCATCACGATTGCCTGCGGTTGATATTTGACTGCTTGCCGAAAAATCATTTTTTCTTCGCCGATATTCGGTTTGCCTAATCTCTTTATTGGTATTTCTTCTTTATCATTAATGATAAATCTCGGTTTGGTTCCGGTAGTTTTGGCAATGACTTTGATGCCTCCGGCTCTAAGTCCGCCAGCAATCAATCTAGTTACTGATGATTTACCCCGGGTCCCGTTGACTTGAATACGGATCGGAATTTTTCTTACATTACAGAGATGATGCTGATATTCTACAATACCAGCAATCATAAAGACGAGTAAAATAATTAATAAAAAATACATTAGTTTATTTTAAATATTATATTTATAAAGTCAATAAAATTAAACATTTCAAACGTTAAGAGATAATGCAAAGATGTACCATAATGGCAAGTTTCTTAATCAACTAGTAAAAGTTCAATTATTTTATTTACAAATCAATCTACGCTTATAATATAAAAATATAATGAAACAAACATCAAATTTTAATGCCGTTATAATTGCCGGTGGTAAAAGCGAAGACATTATATTTTGTAGGATTTTTAAGTTTTTAGGGTTATTAACAAGTATATCAAGTCGCATCTGCATTAAATAACCCTCGTGCGAAGTTAATGCGCTAATGTCAAAATGGATCGGCGTGGTTTTGACCGAGACATCTTCGAACGCATCCAAAATACAGATTTCATCTTAACAGCTCTAACACATAAACATATAATAAAATGGGTGTGACACAGTTTGAAGGATCATCTCCACAATTGCATTTTTAAACCATCATATTGTAGAGTTGACAATTTAAATAAATCCTGTATTATTTAATTATGAAGATGACAAGACTGTTATTTTAGAGATGTCGAAGCCAATTTGAGAAAAATACCTTCTGTGCGCTGGGGGTGAACATGATAAAAATTAAAATTGATAATCAAGAAAGATACATTGAATCAAAAGAGCACCTGATAAAAGAAATACAAGAGGGGAAGATTTCGCCTGTTGCACAAATTCAATCGGAAGAAATCTTCGGTGATCCATTTTGGAGAACTATCGGAAAAACTTCAATTTTTGAAGATAATCGAAAATACGAATTAACATCTGAAGAAAAAAAGAAAATATATGATGAAGAAAAAACACGATTTGAAATACAAAAAAAATTAAAAGAACAAGATGAAGCCAAAAAGACGCAAAACGCTTTAATAGGGTGTGTTTCGTTAATCATTATCGCAATAATAATTGTATTCGTTAGTGGAATGTTTAAATCAGACAAAACAGCCGATAAATCTTCTTCTTATATCCCCAAGCAGAAAGCAGATATTTTCATACTTGATTCGAAAAGTGAATACCGTTATGGATATCTTACCGTTACCGGTAGTGTTAAAAATAGGAGTAAAAATATTACAGCATATGGAGTCAAGGTATTGACTACAGTCTATGATACTAACGAGCAAACAAAACTTGCGGAAGATTGGAATTATATTGCAGGATATAACTTAGGTCCGAATGAACAAGCTGCTTTTGAATTAATTATTCGTGTTCCTGGAGAACCAACTAGAATTCGGTATTCTTTAAAAACAGATTATGAGTAATAATATTTAATTATATTTAGAACTATACCCTGCTCAATATAGCGATTACTAACATGTTAAGGTTTTTATCAATTAAAATTGATTGCGGCCCCAGAAATGGATTCAGGGTGACATTTATTTTATTCGTGTTTATTTGTGAAAAAACTGGAACATTGTCAAGTACGGACTGACGACGTGGTATAATCTGTGGTTAAATTTTTTCTATGGTCTCATTGAATAATATTGTTTAGCCGTTCAAGAACAGCCGATTTGCCTAATAATTCAATGGTCTCAAACAATGGTGGTCCAACTGTTTTACCGGTCAAGGCAACGCGACAGGGATGGACTAATTCTGCGGCTTTAATATTTAATTCGCTCGCCAAATTTCTCAGTTCATTTTCTAAATTCAATGCGTTAAAATCAGTTAATTTTTCAAATCGTGATTGTAATAGCTTCAGGTATTCTTTGGTTTTTGGGGTAATATATTTATTAACGGCTTGTTGGTCAAATGTGGGTTCTTTTTGATAAAATGCTGAAACCATATCTCTTAATTCAGTTAGCGTTCTAACTCGAACTTTAGTTAAATCAAGTATTTTTAAGAACCGCTCATCATCATTTGGCATAATATCTATTTCATTAAGAAATGGTTTCAGTTCTTTACCCAATTTCTCACTTGCCATATTCTTTATATAGACGCTATTCATCCATTCTAATTTCTTAATATCAAAGATTGCATTAGCTTTATTCACCTTTTCTAATGTAAAAAGTTCGATCATTTGTTTCCGGTCCATAATCTCAATGTCGTGACCTGGTGACCAACCAAGTAGTGCCAAGAAATTGATAATCGCATCCGGTAAAAAACCAGCCTTTTTATATTCCCATAAAGAAAGAGCGCCGTGACGCTTGGACAGTTTCTTTTTATCAGTTCCTAATATCAACGGCAAGTGGGCAAATTTCGGTATTGGAAAATTTAGGGCTTTATATAATAAAATCTGTTTTGGCGTATTCGCAATATGTTCTACTGCTCGAATGATGTAATTAATCCTCATTTCAGCATCATCAATTACGACCGCAAAGTTGTAAGTAGGCGTTCCGTCGGCACGCATTATAATAAAATCTTCGATATCCTGAGGTTCTTTTTTAATTGTGCCATGAATAATATCATCAAAAATTACCGTCTCATTAGGAATGAGAAAACGCAAGGCTTTTGGTCGATTTTCCTTATCATATCTGGCTTTAATATCCGCGCTGAGATGAAAACAACGGCGGTCATATCTCCAAGGAATTTTCTTTTGCCAGGCTTTTTGACGCTCGCTTTCTAATTCTTCAGGATTACAATAACAATAATAGGCTTTTTTTTCATCAAGCAGCTTCTGGGCATAGGCACGATAAATATTAAGTCTTTGGGACTGGAAATACGGTCCTTCATCCCAATCAAGCCCAACCCATTTAAAACCTTCAATGATTGCCTGGACCGATTCTTGGGTAGAACGCGAAACATCGGTATCTTCAATCCTTAAGATAAACTTGCCATTATTATGACGAGCAAACAACCAATTATACAACGCCGAACGAACTAACCCAACATGTAGAGCACCAGTTGGGCTTGGCGCAATTCGAACACGAATTTCCTGATTATTCATCCAATAATGATTATACGAACTTATGATAAAAAATCAATACATTATGCGATATATCCGAGAAATACCATCCGGTCTATGAGATTTAATTGTTATTCGAACTGATCTTTCCACTGAAAAGTTAACTAAACATTAATTCACAAAAGTCTATTTATATATAGACAAATTTTAACGCAGAATTTTTATATAACTTATTGATAAACAAAAGGTTATTATAAAAATCGCTCTGCCATGCTGTATAGTACAGGGGGCTGACCTATAGATTTTGTTTTATCCAATGAATTAACGGAAATTGTCTTGGTAATTATCTGGTTGTTGTAACTGATATTTAATCGTATAAAACAGTTGCAACAATATTAATTGTTATGTTGGCTAAACGATAATTTGCTAAGCAGGCAGTTAAGTGCTTAGTGACTAAGCCACCTTAATTGTAACTTTGATTGCCAGATTGGGATTAAGTTAGGAATGCAGTACATATAGTTAAAATTAGTCTTTTGGTTAGAAAATAAATAAAAATCAATAAAATAACATCTAACCTCCTCCGAAGTGGCTACGATCTTTTGACATTGCATTATTAGGGAATAATTATAATCGTATTAGTGATTTTTCAAAATCGACTACCTGATATTTTTTGCCTTTTGAAATTATATTATGGCCTTCGCTTTCCAATAGTTTTTTATGTGACTCAAGACCACCTGGGTATTTTTCATTTAAGAATCCTTCGGCTTTAAGAGTCCGCCAATATGGGATTTTAGCAAGCATTGATTTTTCCTTTTTGGCGATTGCTTCTTGCACTGCGTTAGCAATGATCATTATAAAAATACCAGTTGTTAATGTGCAACATCCTTTAACTTTGTGATTTTTGGCAATTTTCTGACAAATCTCCCTAATCGTAATTACTTTCCCTTTCGGCACTTTTGCCATCAATGGCATTATTTCTGAAGGATTAACTAAAACTATCCGTTCACCTTCATTTATCCCCATTTTATGGAGTGCATTATAACAAGGTTTATGCTTTTCCAATTTTATTACCTTCGGAAATGTCCCTTTATCTTCTAATTTTTGTATCCAGGTTTTTTTCATAGTTATGTTTAATTATTTTTAATGTATCATTCCTCCTTCTTAATCGTTTTCAGTGTTTTAAGGTAAATATTCTTTACACCATTGTTCTTTTCACTTTTGAGCATCTTTTCAAAAATCGGGAGAAGTTGTTTTCTGGTTCTAAGGTTCTGTTTGGCGATTTCAGTTAAAGCTAAAGCCACGCTCCAACGAACAACTGTGCCTTTATCAGTTGCATTTTGCAATAAGTTGGGAATCGCTTTTTCGGTTTTATCCGGAAATTTTCCCGATAGATTGGCAATTATTCTGGCGCATTCCCATTTCACTCTCGGTGCTTTGTTTTTCAAATGGCGAATCACAAAATCAAGGCGAGGTTCAATAAATTCAGGTTTCTCTTGAGATGCATATTCCAAAGATTCTATCAAATGTCCTTGGTCGCCAGCGGACGCTGATTCAAAATATTCAATTATTTTATTAACAAACTTTTTATTCTTTTTTATCTCATTCGCCAAAAGTGTAACTTTCTCTTTTGGTTTGATTGCCACCTGTAAAATTTCCTCAATTTTACTTATATTATTCTCTCCATCTTTTAAACATGGGGATAAATGTTTTTGTTTGTTCAATCTGTACTTCGGACATTTTCATCTCCCTCATAATGTTAGCGCACTTTTCAATCAGCTCTTCCATTGTTATGTTTAGTTCGGTAAATTTCCCAACTTGGTAACAGTAACAACAATATTCCAGATGTTGGCTGCTGTCAACATTTGTGCCAGAATCTCTGCTTTTGTCCTTAGCTTTGCGCAGCTCTGACATAAATACTTTTGTTGTTGATTTGCCTCCGTAATATCTTCGCCTCGCTTTTTTAGGATTAACGGAGAGGGTGGGATTCGAACCCACGGCACGGTTTTACCCGTGCGACCGCTTAGCAAGCGGGCGCCTTAGACCACTCTCGGCCACCTCTCCGATTACTAAAACGGAGGGCGAGGGATTCGAACCCACATTCCCATTACTGGGAGCCGGATTTCAAGTCCGGTGCCTTACCAAATTAGGACTAGCCCTCCTGATTATTTCCAAATTGTAAAAGAGCAAATTTTATTTATAATATAATCTACTTAATAATTGGTTAAAAGTCAATTATTTTAATTGACAAATCAATATAAGTTTATAATATAAAAACAATGAAGCAAATATCAAAATTTTACGCTGTTATACTTGCCGGTGGCAAAGGCGAGAGGTTCTGGCCAATGAGCCGAGCAGATTTCCCAAAACAATTTATTAGTTTGTTTGGCAAGGATTCGTTAATCCGACAGACCTACAAACGGATTAATAAATTAATTCCATTAAGGCAGCAATTTTATGTAATTCCAAAAAGATTGGTGCCGATACTTAAAAGTCAAATACCATTGACCGACAAAAATATTATTATTGAACCGATTGGACGCAATACCGCACCGGCAATTGCCTTATCCGCAATTTATCTTGAAAAACTATCGCCGAATTCAACTATGATTGTTCTGCCAGCAGACCATTTAATTAGTCAGGAAGATAAATTTTGCGACTGTGTGAAGTTTGCTTATGAAATTGCTCAAAACGAATATCTGGTCACATTCGGCATTCCGCCGACTTCACCAGATACTGGTTATGGTTATATCCATGTTGGTGAAAGATACAAGGCAAAAGGAAAGATTCAAAGCTTTTATGGAAAACGTTTTGTCGAGAAACCGAACCTGAAACTCGCCAAGCAATATCTTAAAGCCAAAACATATTTCTGGAATAGCGGGATGTTTGTTTGGAAAACTTCCACCATACTTACGGCAATTCAGCAATGTTTGCCGGAATTTTATGATGTGCTAAAATATTTTCAGGAAATGATTGGCACAAATAAGGAACAGAAACTGCTTAATAAGATATACCAAAAGGCACCAGCAACATCAATTGACTATGCGGTTTTAGAAAAAGTTAAAAATATCGTCGTGATTAAAGCCAATTTTCTCTGGGACGATGTAGGTTCATGGCTTGCATTAGAAAGACATTTTGATAAAGATATTTCCGGCAATGTAAAAATTGGTAATTGTGTAGTTAAAGATACCAAAAATTCAATAATTGTTAGTAATCAAAATTTAATTGCCGCTATGGGGGTAAAAGGTTTAATAATTATTAATACCCGAAATGCTACGCTGGTTATTTCCAAGGAGAAATCAGCCCAACTAAAAGAACTCATTAAATTAATTGGCGAAGATCCTAAAGGTAAGAAATATCTGTGAAGTTGATTCTGGCATCAAAAAATCGCCATAAAATTTTAGAGATTAAATCAATTCTTAAAGATTTTAACTGGGAAATAATAGCGCTTTCCGACCTCGCCCCAGATTTTACAATTACCGAAGACGGAAAAACCTTTGAAGAAAATGCGATAAAAAAAGCAGAATCGGTAATGAGTAAATTTGGGTTAATTACCTTAGGCGAAGATACCGGATTAGAAGTTGATATTTTAAATAGTCGACCAGGTATATTTTCAGCAAGGTATGCCGGTGAAAACGCAAGTTATGAGCAGAATGTTAAAAAGTTATTAGCAGAACTTAAAAATGTGCCATTAGAAAAAAGAACAGCAAGATTTATATGTGTCTGTGCTGTTGCCTTCCCCAGACAGTTTAATCGCAAAACTGAAGTGTTTCAAGGTATTTGTGAAGGTCATATTATTGATGAAGTTAGAGGTAAAACTGGCTTTGGCTATGACCCAATTTTTGTGCCCAACGGCTGTGACAAAACCTTTGCCGAGATGTCTGCAGAAGAAAAAAATAGAATTAGCCATCGAGCTAAAGCATTAGAGAAAGTGAAAAAGTATCTGAATCAATTAAAAATTGTATGAGTGATAATAAAAAGCCACAAGTTGTTGACTTCGACTATATTCGCACCGGTCCGGATTTTATCTTCGAAAAATTGAAAACAACAATCAAAGGGTTAACTGATAATGAAGCAAGAAAGCGTCTCGAAGAATATGGCTATAATGAACCCGCCCGAAAAAAAGAACGAACGATTATTGTTCAAATTCTTTCAAAATTTGTTAGCCCGCTAGTCATTGTTCTTATGGTCATTGCCATATTCTCACTCTTATTTGGGGAAAAGATAAGTGCTTTGCTGGTGTTATTGATGGCAATTATGAGCGTGGTTCTGTCTTTTGTTCAGGAATATCGGGCAGGTAGAGAAGCCGAAAAGCTCAGTGAAATGGTCCGAACAACTGCCACAGTGTTTCGCGATGGTAAACCAAAAGAGATAAAAATTTCGGAGATCGTCCCTGGCGATATTGTCGAATTATCTGCCGGTGACATTGTTCCCGCCGATTTGCGAATAATATCATGCAAAGACTTATTTATTAATCAGGCATCTTTAACTGGCGAGTCATTTCCAATTGAAAAGAGTTCTGAACCAATTGAGCCCAAAAGTAATACTATAACTGAGCTAACTAATATTGCTTTTATGGGTTCGAGCGTCGTCAGCGGAACAGGTTTAGGAGTAGTAATAAAAACTGGCATCGCCACCCAATTTGGCGAACTTTCTCGTCACCTCACAACAATGCGAGTTGAAACCAGCTTTGATAAAGGAATACATCAATTCACGATGCTGATGATACGGTATATGCTTTTGTTGGTCGCAATCATCTTTTTGATAAATACAATTTCAAAAGGCAATCCAATTCAAGCACTATTGTTTTCTTTGGCAGTTGCTGTTGGCCTCACTCCTGAAATGCTACCGATGTTAGTCACTATTAATCTCTCCAAAGGCGCAATTGCCATGTCCGAAAAGCAAGTAATAGTGAAACGATTAAATTCCATCCAGAATCTTGGCGCAATGGATGTATTATGTACTGATAAAACCGGTACGATTACTTTAGACCGAATTATTCTTGAACAACATTGTGATGTTGCAAGAAGAGACAATGAAGATGTTTTGAGACTTGCTTATATCAATAGTTTTTATCAAACCGGTCTGAAAAACTTATTAGACCGAGCAATTTTACGACACGAAAAATTCTTAGTAAAGGAATATAAAAAAGTTGATGAAATACCATTTGACTTTTCTCGAAAGATAATGTCAGTCGTAGTTGAAGCTAATGGGAAACATCTGCTCATTGCCAAAGGCGCCCCTGAGGAAATTTTTAAAAGATGTTCTAAATATGAATTAGAAGGTGCAATATTAGACATTGGCGATTGGATTTTGGCAGACTTGAAAGAAGAATGTGATAATTTAAGCAATCAAGGTTTTAGAGTTCTTGCCATTGCCTATAAAGAAATTAATAATAAACAAACGGCTTATTCTAAGGACGATGAGAAAAATTTGATTCTAAAAGGTTATGTCGCATTTCTTGATCCACCAAGACCAACTGCTAAGCGAACAATTGCCGCCTTGAAAAAATTGGGCATTGAATTTAAGGTTTTGACTGGTGATAATGAGCTGGTAACAAAGAAGATTTGCAGTGAAGTCGGTTTAGATGTCAAGAGATTACTTGTTGGCGACCAAGTTGAAAAAGCAAATGACGATGAACTCAAAGAATTAGTTAAAACTACTAATATATTCGCCCGGCTTTCACCAATACAAAAAGAAAGAGTAATTCGAGCTTTACATGCGAATAACCATATCGTCGGTTATTTGGGCGATGGCATAAATGATGCGTTAGCATTAAAGGCATCAGATGTTGGAATTTCCGTAAATAATGCGGTTGATATCGCAAAAGAATCTGCAAATATTATATTACTTAAAAAGAGTTTGATGGTACTAAAAGATGGTATTATCGAGGGTAGAAAAACATTCGGTAATATTGTTAAATATATTAAAATGGGTTCAAGTTCCAATTTCGGAAATATGATAAGTATGACTGGTGCAAGTTTGCTTTTACCATTTTTACCAATGTTACCGATTCAAGTATTATTGAATAATTTTCTATATGATTTATCACAAGTAGCAATTCCGTCCGATGAGGTTGATAGTGAGTATTTATCAAAACCCCGTTCCTGGCAAGTTAATTCAATAAAGAAATTTATGATATCTTTAGGACCGGTCTCATCAATATTCGATTTTATTACCTTTGCGGTCCTGTATTTTATTTTTAAGGCGAAAGCAAATAACCAAGCACTATTCCATACCGGCTGGTTTCTTGAATCATTGTGTACTCAGACATTAGTTATCCACATTATCCGAACCGGGAAAATCCCGTTTGTTGAAAGCAAACCAAGTAGATTTTTAATATTTACTTCGACATTCATAGTTACAGTTGGCATATTAATTCCATTTTCTCCTTTGGCAAAACTATTTGGGTTTGTCAAACCGCCGTCTTTATATTTTGTGGCACTTATTATTATTATTGTTCTTTATCTTTTATTAGTGCAATTGGTAAAAAAATGGTTTGTGCGTAAGTTCGGATATGACTAATTTTAGTATATCAGACGGTTATGCTAAAACTTTTGCCGAGTTATCTTTAGAAGTCATCTGGCAAAGGCATTAACAAAAGTAAAACAAATTCTTAAGAGTTTTTGACTGGTTAATGAGCAGAAAGGGTTAATCTTAGAAGTGGGAACTCAACATCGTCTTTAATGATTTTAAATCTATTTTTTAAATAGAATGCGACCGGTCCTGACGGATTAGCCGGATTATTTTTTCTGGCAAAGGTTTCAATCGCTTTAATTTTACGTTCTTTTAATTCGTGGATTATGTTTTGAAGAACCTGACTACCAATTCCTAAATGCTGGAATTCTTTTTGCGGAATAAATAGACATGAAATCAAGACAGCATCTTTATTCGGTGGTCCAGCCTGATAATTTTTTGAGTTAGGTAAAAGTTCTGGCGGCGCATACTGTGCATAGGCAACTGCTTTGTTTGAGATGTAGGCAATTTTCCCACAATTGCCAAATATTTTATGAGTCTTTTGAAGCCATTGTAATTTTTTTAAAAACATCTCTTGCTTTTCCTCTTTTAGCGGGTCAATACATAGCTCGGGAAACTCCCAGTAGATACAGTATTTACAACTAAAAGGATGGTTTTTCCATTCTGGGGTATCTTTCAGATTTTCTTTGGTGAGATTAAGAATTTTTATTTTCATTAGTTAGAAATTTTTCGAAATAAACATCGTGAAAAATTATAATGCCGAAGGAGGGAGTTGAACCCTCATGCCCTTGCGGGCGGCGGATTTTGAGTCCGCTACGTCTCCCAGTTCCGTCACTTCGGCTCACCAAATTAATCATTCAATAATATAAAACAAATAACAATAGTCAAGAGTTTGTTTATTATTAATGTTTTGAGATTGGTTGACAAATAAAATATTTTCGGTATCTTTTAAATAGCAATATGAAAAAATGTTTATTAATAATTTTAGGCTTGGTCTTTGTCTCTTGTCCGAAACCGGCTTCCAATACCAAAATTGATAAGATTGAACAATGGAGTGGTGTTTATTTACAAAAACAAAAAATTGGCTATTCACTGCTTCAAATTCAAAAAGAAAAAGATTATTTTCAGTTTGTTAATCGATTAAAGCTTAAATTAACAATGATGGGCGAATTAGAAGAAGTACTGTCTAACTTTATCGGTACCACCGACACTAATTTTGCACTAAGAAGTTTCGAGTTTTCTTTTCAATCTAAACGAAACTCGTTTAATGCTTCTGGTATGATTAAAAACAATCAGTTAACAATTGAAGTAAAAAGTGCTGGCACAACAAAAGTAATAATTGATACTTTAAACGAAATCGTCTACCCGGTAGTTGTGCTACCATTAGTCGCAATAAAAAAACAGTTTCAATTTGATAAAGATTATCGGTTAAAAGCATTTGACGCAACAATACTAAAAACCATCGATGCGAAAATAAAATTAATCAAAAAAGAAAAAATAAATATTAATAATAAAGATTATCATTTAACTAAAATGACGGTCACAATGTTAAATATGACTACAACAATGTGGGTCGATGAAAATGGCATTAGTCGCAAAGAAGAATCGCCGCCAGCCATGACAATTATTGAGGAATCCCGCGAGCAAGCATTGAGTGATGAATCAGCAATTTCAAAAATTGACATACTTTCAATGTTCTCAATTTCAGTTGATACCCTTATTCCAAATCCACGAAATTTAAAATACTTGAAAGTTACTTTGTGGAACGGTGATTTTTCTGATTTTGATATCGCTGATAACTATCAAATAATTTTGCAGAATAATCCTTTAATTTTAGAAATAAAGATACCAGAGTCGATTGCAACCGCACAATTGCCAATTGTAACAAAGCCGGAATTTTTAAAACCAACACCGTATATTCAAAGTGACGATCGTGAAATAAAAAATCAAGCGGCCGCTATAACCCAAAATGAAAAAGATGGCTTGAAGGCGGTAAAAAGAATTCTTGATTGGGTTTATCAAAATATTAATAAACGGGCAACCGCCTCACTGCCGTCGGCATTAGATGTATTAAAAAATAGAGAGGGTGATTGTAATGAACATGCAATTTTATTTGCCGCACTGTGCCGAGCTACTGGTATTCCCTGTCAAATTTGCGTCGGGTTAGTGTATGTTAATAATAAGTTTTATTACCATGCCTGGAACAAAGTATTCTTAAATGAATGGATTACGGTCGACCCGACTTTTGGACAGATGCCGGTTGATGCCACACATATAAAATTAGCCGAAGGTGATTTAGATCAACAAGCCGAAGTGCTAAAAATCGTTGGCGAACTCAGCATTAATATTTTATCATATAAATAAATATCCCCGGCTCAGAAAATAAAGCCGAGGATATAAAAGAATGTTTTTAATTTTTTATTTTTGTTCCTTGGGCATATTAGATTCCGAAGGAGTTGTTTCTGGTGATTCGCGCTCAGTTGGTTCTTCAACTAAAAATGTCTCGATATGATATTGATTTTTCAATCCGCTAATGTAATTTTCATATAGTTCCTTATCTTTGCTTTGGCGTAATCGATTTTGTAAGATCGTTTTAACATCTTCAAATGGTTTCGTCGACGCTTCTTTTATTTCTTCAATCTTGATGATTGTAAAGGTAGTGTCATTTTGCTTAATGACTTTGCTAATCTGGCCTTTCGATAATTTAAATGCCACTTCCTCGATTGCTTTTGGTTTTGAGCCTGCCGAGAAAAATCCCATATCACCGCCAACCCGTTTGTTGGCAGCAATTGAATATTCGCGAGCTAAAGAATCAAATGGAATTTTGCCGGATATTGCTAATTTCCTTATTTCTTGCGCGAGTGATTCGCTGGCAACTGTAATTTCACGGGCGCGTATTTGTTTGGGATTTTTAAATTCATCAAGACAACGTTTGTATTCAGATTTTAACTCGGTCTCTGAGATGAAAATTTTATCATTAATTTCTTGTTTTCGTAAGTCATTAATCAGTAGTTGTCGGCGAACATTATCGATTTGTGAAAAAACCGCATTCAAAAGCCAATACTTCTCTTTTTCTAGTTGCTTCAGCCAAGTTTTTTCTAAAATTATTTGGTCTAAAATTCGTTTTTTCCCTTCAGCGGTCTCGAATTCGGCACGGTAAAATGGCGGAATGCGATCAAGATATTCATTAATATTTGCCTGCGTTATCGGAATATCATCAATTACCGCAATTGTATCGCGGTTTTCTTTAATGGCTAATTCATCGATAGTAAGTTTACATGCCTTTTTAAAATCTTCAGTTTTAGTTCTGAAAGTTTCGTCGATTTTTTGACTTCGCAATCGGTTTTCAATTTCTAAAGCAACATCTTTATAGGTTCGTTCTTTCTTAGGTTTATAATCTTCTAACTTTATTATTAGGTAGCCAGCTTTTGATTCTGAATAGAATGGTTTACTAATTGATTTTGGCTTTAACTTAAAAATGACATTCTCAACCTCTTTAGGATGCGTGCCGCGTCGAAAATAACCCATGTCGCCACCAGCACTTTTAGTCGGGGCTAAAGAAACTTCTCGGGCAATTGAATCAAATGGTAAGCTATCAGTAATAATTAATTTGTATAATGACTCAGCTTCTTCTTTAGTTTTTACTAAAATTTCCCGCGCTGATGCTTGCTCTGGGATAACAAATTCGGTTTTATGTTTTTTGTAATATGCTTTTTTCTCTCGGTCAGACACTTTTACTTTATTGACCACCTCTTGTTGATACCAATTTTGGAACATAATATTTTTGCGATTTTCCGCTAAGCGTTTTCCAAAATCGGCTGTTTGGTCAATACCGATTTTTTGGGCTTGTTTGAACATTAAATGTTCAGCGATCATCTCGTCCAATAATTTTTGTTTCTCACTGAATTTTTCATACGCGCTGGGATTATATGCCATCCGCTCATCGAATTCGATTCGAGTAATCGGAAAGCCGTCAATTTTAGCAACGATGTCTTGGTAATTTTTCTTGAAACAACGTTCAATCGCATCAAGGGCATCGGGAGCATATTTTGATTTATAATACTTAGTTGCGACCAATTCATACATTTGGGCGGCGGCTAAATATCTCTCTTGCTTTTCATAAACAACACCGAGTCGATAATAAATATCAGCGATATCCTTATGCTTGGGAAATTTTTCAATTAAGGAATTATAGATGCTTTCCGCTTGATTGTATCTTTGGAGTTTATCAAGATATAGATCGGCTAATTCTAAATTAAACACAAACTGTTGGGTTGGTTCGTTCGTATGTGACAAATCAATTAATTTTTGCTCGGCAGCCTGATAGTCCTCTTTAAGATATAAAATGGTGATGTTATTTAGTTCATTATCAATATTGATATTTTTAGTTGCGCTAAAGTTTATTATTGTTAATATGATTAAAGCGGTTATCCTTATCATATCCTTGCTCCTTTCCTTATTATTATTTTATTAGAATAGTTATGATTTGCATTATTGCTCCCGATGATATCGGGATAACGACATTATCATTGATATTAATCGGTAATGCTTCAACAATTGAAGCAACAATACTACCAATAATTCCAGCGATTAGTGGAAAATTGGTATTGGGTAATTTATAAACGATATAGGAAATGATTAAACAACTGACCAAACAAGCAATTGTGCCCGCAAGGGTTTTTTTAAATAGTCGGGTTCGACCAAAACGGAGTCCAAAAAGCGCCGCGAGCGTATCACCAATTACTAAAAAAGATATTGCTGCAATGAAGACGCCGCGATTGGGAAAGATAATTATTGCCACAAATGAAGCTAAAAGTAGATAACTCCCGCCGGTTAGAGTATATAATTCCTTTCTCCGTAATAACTGACCAAATAATAATAAAAATAATCTTTTTATTGACCCGACATGCAATCGAATATAATCAATAAGAATGAAACCCAAAGTAAACAGTCCTAAAAGTAAAATACTCAATTCCCGCCGAGGAATTATATAATATAATATTGGTATCAGTAACGCAATTAAATGGACTAGTTTACGAGAAACTTCGGTACTCATAACCTAATACCGCCACTAAATTTTTGACTTCCACCAAGTTCTTCAGTGTGATAATTGGTTAGATAAGCATAGTCAATAAAAAATCTTTTATATGAAATACCAACACCGAATGTGGGGTTAAAATGAAAAAGACCGATGCGGAACGCTAAAACGTTTTTATAGGCATATTCAAACCCCAGATTTGTATTAATATTAAATTTGTCAAAACTACTTTCTAAATCTGAAGACAATTGTAGTGATGAAGTTTTTATCATAATCGACTTGGCGATGCCGAAACTTATTTTGGGAGACATCGCCTCACGAGTTTGATTTGACCAAAACAGTGGTGAGGTTGTAACATTTGTAACTTTGATACCTATTTTTGAATTCTGATTTAATGCCGTAAGTATGCCAAAGTCTAATCCCATCCCATAACATGAACCGATGCCAATCGAGCGATAAATCAATTTTAAATTACCCCCAAGCGAAATATTAGGATGAACCAATCGGGCATAATTAAGGTAAACAATCCAATCAGCAGCATTTACGATTTTATCAATATACGGTGGATTGGAATCACTTGGCGGTAAATTAGGATTAGGTAGTTTGGTGATCTTTATTTCCGGCACGCGGTTAGTCATTACTGCAACACCATAAACTTGTTTTGATTGAGGAAGAACAAAGCCAAGAAAATTATTTTTGACAACACCGTTTTCGAAATTTTCCGAATGAAGAAAAATAAATTGCGGGTTAGTAATTGTGATTGATGCTGCCGGATTGTAATAAATTGCTGAAGGGTCATTAACTGCCGCAACATAGGCACCACCGATCCCGATTGCGCGTGCCGAGGCACCGAATTCTTCAAAATCTCCGGCATAATTTGTTGCAAAAATTTGAGGGTCGGTAAAGATTATTAACAGATAAGAAGATATTAAGAGTTTAGTTGACAACTTATTCGATAATCGAGTATAACTATATCGGCTTTGTTTTAACTTCATATTACTGGTCATTTAAGATTAAAGAGATTCTTTTATTATAAAAATTGAGTTATATTAATTGCAATTATTGTATTTGTCAATAATGAATTGTTCTATTAGGTAGTTATTAAGAATATTGTTATCGACTGATTGAATTAAATACTGTTATTGTAACATCTTTTATTTTTAACAGGTCGGTTTTTTTTAAACCGCGACTTGACCACCTTTCAATTATTTCGTCAATTGCCAATTGTAATTTATCGGGATTTTTATGGTGAGTGACTAAAATATCACATATTTCTTGGGCAAAATCATCGTAGAGCATAATCCAACCAATTTGTGGTGCGATTCGATGGAGTTTCTTACGGACGCTGGTAAGAATTGGCTCAATGGCAATTTGGGTCCGTTCGAAACCAATCGGTATTTGCATCTGCTTTTCAGATATTTTTGTTTTTTTGCCGGTCGTTTTTTTTCTTTCTTCATTTAATACTTTCTGCACAATCCGTTTAATCTTTTGAAGGATTGAAGGTTTTAACGATGCCCGTAATAATTTTTCCTCCAGCAAACTAAAGTACTCATCAGCAAATAGCAAATAATAAGGAATTAGTTCTTTTTCAACTTTATTTTGGTTTAGGGTTTCAAATACTTTGTCATCGATTGTATTTTTAAGGCGCATAATGTCATTATATTTGTATTGGTAATAAGGAAAATATTTAATGCCGGCTTCGGGACGTAAAATATGAGATGGTGTTCTTATAGAAGTTTCAGCGACATTGAATTTCGAGGCAATTTTTTCCTGCTCCATTCCAAAATTAATTGTTGCGAGTTCTGCAAAGAAATTCGACCATGAAACACCGCAAACTTTTAAATAGCGAAGTATGGTACCAATCGTCGGATTTTTTATTTCACCGCGTTCTAATGATGAGATGTAAAACTTACCTGATTTTCGCGATAGCCCGAGCCGAATGGCAACCTCTTGTTGCGATAAATGGGCACGTTGCCGCATAATTTTTAATAGTTCTGCCATCTCTTTAGTGAAAACAAAAATATCTTCAGGCATATTTATTATGTTATAAAACTAGTTTTATAAAAATCAAGATCATTCATTATTATTTTTTTGTTGTTTTATCTGCTCCCAGATCTCATCCATTTCGGCTAATGTACAATTTGTTAATTTTTTATTTTTATGCTCTAGTTGTCTTTCTAATTTTGTAAAACGATTAATAAATTTATTATTTGCCTGGTTTAAAGCTGTTTCGGCATCAATATTTAAGTGCCTGGCGAAATTTACTAACGCAAATAACAAGTCGCCAAGTTCTGCTTCAATTTCGATTTTATTTTTGCGCGTCATTGCCGTTTTTAATTCTTTTATTTCCTCAACAACTTTTTTGTAAACATCGCTTTTATTTTCCCAATCAAAACCAACGCGAGCAACACGTTCCTGAATCATCTGGGCGCGTTTCAGGGCTGGCAATGCCTTTGGAATTCTCTGTAGCATTGGGATTTTTTCATTGCTTTTTTTAATATTTTCCCAATTTGCTAAAACCTCTTTAACATTTTTGACCCTAACATTACCAAATACATGCGGATGTCTTAAAATAATTTTGTTTACCGTTTTTTGAACAATTTTGTTAAAACTAATTTTTTTCTTTTCTTTGAGGATTTGGGCAACAAAAAGTGTCGTGAAAATCACATCACCCAGTTCCTCGATAATTTTATCGAAATTCTTTTCCTGAATTGCTTCTTCTAATTCATAAGCCTCATTTAGGATTAGTGAACGAGATGAATTCAGAGTTTGTTTTCGGTCCCACGGACATTCTCGACGTAATTTTTTTATCAGTTTTAAAAATTGTTCGAACATATCGTATTTTGAAGTATAAATAAAATTTGACGATCGTCAACAATAAGAGAAAAAAAGTTTGTTAACCTTGACAATTTTATTTTTATAATTAATCTAATAAATATATTAAAGTTAAATTGGGAGATGCGAATGGATAATGAAAAGATTTTAAAAAAAGTTGATCCAGAAATTTTCGAAGTAGTTAAAGGCGAAGCAGAACGTGAGCACTCAACTTTGGAACTAATCGCCTCAGAAAATTTTTGTTCTGAAGCAGTTTTAGCCGCCCTCGGTTCAGTTTTAACTAACAAATATGCTGAGGGACTTCCCAAAAAGCGATATTACGGCGGATGTGAGTTTGTTGACATTGGTGAAAGCTTGGCGATCGAACGCGCAAAAAAACTTTTTGGTGCCGAGCATGCTAATGTCCAACCACATTCCGGTACCCAAGCCAATATGGCGGCATATTTTGCCTTAGCCAATCCGGGTGATTTGATTTTTGGTCTCAACCTAAGTCACGGTGGACATCTTTCTCATGGTCATCCAATAAATTTCTCGGGTAAATATTTTCGGGTAGTTCATTACGGTGTAAACCCTGAGACTGAATTAATCGATTATGCCGAACTGCGGAAATTGGCTTTAGAACATAAACCGAAAATAATTGTGTCTGGTGCCAGCGCTTATCCGCGATTTTTATATTTTGATAAGTTCCAGGAAATCTGTGATGAAATCGGTGCTTATCAAGTTGCCGATATTGCCCATACTGCTGGTTTGGTTGCAACCGGATTACATCCTTCGCCAATCCCGTATGCTGATGTTGTTACCACAACAACTCATAAGACGCTACGCGGCCCGCGAGGAGCAATTATTATGTGTAAAGCCAAACACGCTGAATTAATTGATAAAACAACTTTCCCAGGAATGCAGGGCGGTCCATTAGAACATGTTATTGCGGCAAAGGCAGTAGCACTTAAAGAAGCAATGAGTGATGATTTTAAGATTTACCAAATGCAAGTTGTTGCGAATGCCAAAGCGCTGGCCGAAGAACTTATGAAACTTGGCTATCGATTGGTGGCAGGCGGAACCGACACCCATTTAATGCTGGTTGATTTACGTAATAAAAACATTACCGGCAGAGATGCCGAACAAGCCCTAGGACAGGCAAATATTACCGTTAACCGCAATACGATTCCTTATGACCCTCAAAAGCCGTTCATTACTTCTGGTATCCGAATTGGCACACCGGCACTTACTACCCGCGGTATGAAAGAAGCTGAGATGATAAAAAT